>CBFHQG010000107.1:0-7150 GCA_965657825.1 Actinomycetes bacterium
GCCCTGCGTCTCTCCCTCTCCGGTCACCGGTCGTCCACCCGAGAAAACGCCGGTGGGTGCGGGCCTTCGCGGACCCGCACCCACCGTGGTGGCTAGCCGGAGATGATCCCCTCTGAGACCAGGTACTCGCGTGCCACCGCCGAGGGCTCTTCGCCCTCTGCGGAGACCTTCGCGTTCAGCTCAGCCATGCGCTCGTTGCTGAGAGGAGCCAGGATCGCGTCGACGATCCCCTGGAATGACTCCGGAGCCTCATCGAACTTTTCCTGACGGATCGTCGCTGAGACGTTGTAGATGATGTTCACGCCTGGATCCTCGACGAGGGTCAGGTTGAGTGCCGGGATCCGGCCGTCAGTGGTGAACACCTCACCGAAGGTGCAGTTGTTGTTCGCAGTCTCGGTGTAGATCACACCCGTATCGAGGATCCGCTCCTGATCAGCGGGGAGTTCGATCCCGGTCGCTTCCTCGGTGAGGATGAGACCATCGGGGCGATCGGGGAACTCCGACTCCATACACACGACGGCGTCGGGGTTATCCCGGACGTACTCCATCATCGTCTGCAGGGTGAAGGGACCGCCATTGGCCTCGGTCACCGCGGGACTGGAGGCGAAACCATAGGTGTTGTTGAACGGCGAGCGACCAATCCACACGATGCCGTTCTCCTCCAGATCGAGCTCGCGCACACCATTGGTGAGCTCTACCGAATCGAAGCTCGGGTCCTCCTGGCCGAGGTGAACCGTCCAGCCGGTGCCGTTGTACTCCATGTAGACGTCGATCTCGCCGGACAGCAGGGCCTGGCGAGCGACGCTTGTGCCACCGAGGTTGACCTTGTCATCGACCTCAGCGCCCGCAGCCCCGAAGGCCTGCACCATCATCTGGCCGAGAATCAACTGCTCGTCGAAGTCCTTGGACCCCACACTGACACTGATTCCGTTCAGCGAGTACTGCGACACCACGGTGTCACCGCCCGAGGTCGGCGACGTGTCACCACCGCTGTCGCTTCCCCCGCAGGCAGCCAGGACCAGGGCTCCAACACTGGCCACTGCTGCGATTTTCCAATTCATACGTGCCATGAAAAAGGCTCTCCTCTCAACGCTTTCGTGCAGAGTCGTTACTCCGCTAACGAAATTAGCGTTGCGAGTAGGGCCTTTTGACCGCGTGTCTCACGTGACCCCCAGAGCGCGAGGAAACACGGGATAAACCTGCGACTCTTTACACAAACCTGCGACATGACTGAGATGGTGATCGTTACTCGATCGTGACGGCGTCACCACTGTCTGCACCCAGTGTGACCTGGCACACAGTCATCGCGGAAATTTCCACGCGTCGGCAATCCGGGATACTTGCTCTCGGCCTCGCATCGATGGCGAAAGGATTATCTCAAGAAGCTGCGCGAGTTTGGCCTTACCTGACCCGTCGAGCAAGAACGAAGCCTGCCAGGATGCGCCCATGAGCTCCGCTGCAGCACCCCGCCCCTTCGCCCAGGTCGATGTCTTCACCGATCAACCGACCCTGGGCAATCCCGTGGCGGTGGTGCTCGATGGTGCGGGGCTTACCACCCAGGACATGCTCGACTTCACCGCCTGGACGAACCTGTCCGAGGCGACCTTCGTCCTGCCTCCCACCACCTCCGAAGCCGACTACCGGGTCCGGATCTTCTGCCCGGGTCGAGAACTCCCCTTCGCTGGTCACCCCGCGCTGGGTACCGCCCACGCCTGGCTCGCCACCGGTGGTGTTCCCCGGTCTGATGCGATCGTGCAGGAGTGCGGGGCCGGCTTGGTGCGCATCCGCCGATCAGGCGACACCCTCGCGTTCGCTGCTCCCCCGCTGGTTCGCGGAGGTCCTCTGCCCGATGGGAACGTCGAGATTCTCCTGCGGGGCCTCGGACTGCAGCCCGACGATGTAGTCGATCACCAGTGGTGCGATAACGGACCCGGCTGGCAGTCACTGCTGCTGCGAGATGCCAGCACTGTGCTCGAGGTCGTACCCGATCCTCTCACTCTCGCAGGGCTCGACGTCGGGATCGCAGCACTCAGCGACGCTGACGGCGTAGACCTCGAGGTGCGGGCATTCTTCCCAGGCAATGCGGGTTTAACCGAGGACCCGGTCACCGGTTCGCTCAATGCGTCGCTCGCCCAGTGGCTCATTCCCTCAAGGCGACTGCCGTCGCGCTACACCGCACGACAGGGCACAGCGATGGCCCGGTCTGGGCGAGTCCACGTGGAAGCGATCGACGACGACATCTGGATCGGCGGTTCGTGTATCACTGTGATCAACGGCACCGTAAGTCTCTAGCCCCTCCAGCACTCGAGCCTCCACAGCGAACTCCCGATTACACAGCTCGAATGTTGTGCTCTTCATCGCACACTCAGCTCAGACGGGTTCGCAAGTCGGCAAAGATTGCGGTCAGCTCATCGCTGGCCTTCTTGGCACCCACGGCACCGCCCATCAAGAACGAAGTCGCTGCATCGCTCACACCGCCATCGAGGATTGTGCCTGAGGCAGATTCCGCATAGAGGTCGAATCGAAAATCCATTCGCTGCGCGAAACCGCCGAGAAGCACATTTCGGCCGGCGCTACCCCTCGAGGCCCGCCAGGACCAATCTGACAGGCTCACGGTGGCATATCCGCTTTCGGCCAGGACGTTCCATAGCGCCTGCCTGACAACGGCCGGCTCGGCGGTGTAGCGGTCGCGCATGCTCAAGGACACGAGGGCAGATTAGCGCCATGAACCCGTGCGCAGAGATCAATTGACACACCGACCCGCGGTTCGGGTTCCCTGGGAGATCGGTGTACCAACGCGCCTCGGGTCACCCGCCTTCGCGATACACCGCCCGTCAGCGCACGCCGACGGGCGAGTTCCGCGAAGGACCCGGCTGCCGACCATGGCGCCAGTGCCACACAATTGCCCTATTCCTCCACAGCACAGGCAGTACCCGGATGATGTGACCGTGCCAGTCCCTCAGGCTCAGACGTCAGGATGGGTTCGGTGACCCGCGTCCTCCTCGTCGAGGACGACGGTTTCACGCGCATGCTCCTGTGCAGCCAATTGCGGGAGTTGGGGCACGATGTTGTGGCCGAAGTCGCATCCGCTGCAGATGGCATCGCTGTGCTGAAAGTCTGCCAACCTGACCTGGCCATCCTCGATCTCGATCTCGGCCCCGGTCCTACCGGAGTCGACCTGGCATACGCGATCCGCAAGGCGCTACCCCGGGCGGGGATCCTCATGCTTTCGACGTATGTCGATATCCGCCTGATCGGCGATTTCCGCCCGCTCCCCGTGGGCGCTGTCTTCATGGTGAAGCGGTCGCTCACCGATACAGAGGCCTTGGAATCCGCCATGACCATGGCCCTGTTGCGCGAGCCCGCTCAGCCGGTGAGCCCTGGAGCGCTTGGCATGCCTCGATTACGGGATGGCCAACTGGAGATCATGAGGCTGATCGCCTACGGCTATACCAATGCCGAAATCGCCAAGAAGCGATCCCTCGAGGAAGCATCCGTCGCCAAAGCAATCGCACGTCTGCTGCAGCAACTCGGCTTGACGGTGACACCGGAGCGTAACGTTCGAGTGCTGATCACCCAGGCATACTTCGCCCTCCTGAGCGGCCCTGGAACAACACGGGCATGACGAATACTTCGCCACGTCGCGAGTGGTTCGCCACACGCGACGTCTCCCCTGCCACCACCCTGCACATCATGCTGCCCGTGTTGATCGGCGCCAGCGTGGTGGCCTTCAT
This sequence comes from Actinomycetes bacterium, assembly GCA_965657825.1. GTDB lineage: Bacteria > Actinomycetota > Actinomycetes > S36-B12 > S36-B12 > M55B157. Next base: position 3,735 of record CBFHQG010000107.1, read on the forward strand.
CATCCCCCTGCTCATCTCACCTGAGGCCATGCCGAGACCTGAGCCGTTCACCGTCACCACGGCGATCGGCCTACTGGGGGTCAGTCTGGCTGTAGGGCTACTCGCCGCAGCATGGGTGTGGACAGAGGCGGCACTCGCTCGGGCTCGAGGGCACACCGACCTCGTCCTGTTCGTCGGCATGTACGCGATCGGCGGCGGACTAGCGGGCGTTGTGATGGTGATCGGACTTCCGATCATCGGCTTCCAAGGCCGTGCTCCCGCCGTTGTTCCCATCCTGAGTCTGGGTGCGATGGCTGCCTGGACCGCGCTCACGCTGGGAACGGTCCGCGAAGCACGCCAGCGCGTCCGTGCCACCCGCAGGGCCATGGTCGAACAGGCCGCTGCCGTGGTGTTGGCCAGCGAGAGCCAGTCGGCATTGATCTCAGATCTGCGTCATCAGTTGAATAGCGACCTGGAGGGCTCTCTGCGACCCACCTTCGATCGCACGGCGAGGCGTTTGGACTTCGAGGCAGACTTCGCAAAGGACCGCGTCGCATCAACCGCTGCTGAGGTATTGACGGAGCTCACCGAGGCGTCGGTGCGCCCCTTCAGCAGGATTCTCGATCGTCGCGCTCGACACCCTGATGATCGTCGGGGGCCGATTGCATTCATTCGGGGCGTCGCCCGTCGGCAGCCGTTCCGTCCGGTTCCCGTGGCTCTCATCTTCATCATCACAAGCCTGGCCGATACGTGGACGGGGGGAGATCCAGTTCCGCCGCTAACCGCCACCGTGATCGGGGTGGTGTGTATCGGCGTGATTCTGGGTGTCGGAAACCTCCTGATGCGGCGATGGCCACAGCGGCATAGCGCGGTATTCGTCTCGAGCTTCGTCGTCCTACAGATTCCGACCGTTGTGTGGATTGTGTGGAACGAATCCATGTTGACTCCCCGGGCATTGGGTGAGATCACCGTGACGATCCTGGTCAGCGCCTGCATCGTCTGGCTCACTTCGGGAGTTGGCCAATGGCAGGCGCCAGAGGCTGAACTCCTTTCCATCTACGCCGACGACTTGGACACTGCGCGTATCGAAGTTCTCGCTCAGGGTGAAGTACTGAGGACGATTACTAAGGAGGCCGCGCGCACCCTGCACGGTTCGGTGCAATCCCAGCTCACGGCCTGCATCTTGGCTCTCGATCGTGCCGCGCAGGATGACGACATGGATGCTCACGCTCAGGCGATCTCTCGAGCAAGACACGTTCTCAGCCAGCCTTGGTCCTCCCTGTCCACCGAAGAGCCATTGGGTGACATCGACGGTCTGGTCAAGGAGAAGGTCGCCATGTGGCAGGGGCTCGCAGGAATCACAACCTACGTCGATCCGAATCTTCGAGACTGTCGGGGGCCGACTGCCCTACGCGTCGCCGAAATCGTCGAGGAGGGCATCTGCAACGCGGTACGCCACGGTGAGGCCGACACCGTGTCGGTTCACGTCGAGCAGGTCGTGGAACCAGTGCGCTACGTCCGGATCCGCGTCGCAGACGACGGCCAAGGCATCGGAGAATGGATCCCAGGCTTGGGAACGGCATACGTGGACGAGGCCTGCAAAGGTCGATGGAGTCTGCAAACCTCCCCCACCGGCGGTGGACTGCTCGACGCCTGGATCCTTGCAGAGCCAGGGACCGATGACGTAACTCCACCGCATTGAGCAACCTCCGAGGTGGAGGGGACGAGAACCGGTTGTCGAACGTGGGTGACTTAAGCATGGTCTTAGCACCACGTTTTCCGGAATTGGCGGCGATCCGGGGGCTAGCGCTGGTGTGCTCTCCTGCGAGTCGGGCACGCCAACAACCACCACGCGGAGGTCGCCATGTCATCAGCCCAACCACAGACCGAACCGGATGCGCAGGGTGTCGGTATCACGCAGGGGACTCTGGCGATCATCGCTGCGGTCCTGTTGGGCATCGCCGCGGTGTTCACCGCTTGGTCGGCCTACCGTGAGTCCCTGACGAGCGACCTGGTCTTGAAGAATTATTCCGAACAGCAGGCGACGATCGCCCTGGCTAATGACACCTTCAGCCGGGCCGATCAGCAAGAATCCCTTGAAATCAGCCTTTTTCTCGAGTGGGCGATCGCTGTGTCGGCAGGCAACGTCGACGCCTCCGCCTACCTCGAGCAGGTTATGAGCGACGAGTTGTACGCCGCGGTCGAATGGTGGCAGGCCGAGCCAGAGGAGGTCGCACCACCGACTCCCTTCGATGAGGTGAATCCGAACTTCGCGGCGCTGCCTAGCCAGGTGCTCGTTTCCGAGGGAGAAGCACTCCTCGACGACGCCGATTCGCTGCGGGCTGCTGCAGAGGAGGCAGATTCAGCTAGCGACCGCTTCGACCTCGCGAATGTCTTCTTCGCCGTTGTGCTGTTCGTTGCCGGTCTCACCACCATTGTGCAGCGACGTTCGATCCAACTCAGCTTCCTTTCACTCAGTGTCCTGGGCCTTGTTGGAGGAATAGTCGTACTCGTGACCACCACGGGATGGGCCTCCCTCAACTGACAGCCCAGCGCTGGTCCCCTCGGCGCAGCAACCAGGGTGCTAGCACCACGAATCGATCGCTTTCGAACGAACCACGAATTCGGCGTGGGAATCTCTCCTCCACACGACCGAAACGCGGTTGTGCCCATCACACAAGGGAGCCATCCACTATGCGAAAGTCCACCGGTCTTGCGATGGCAGTCCTCGCGGTGATCGGACTGTCCTTGACCGCCTGCTCCGGCAGTCTCAGCCTGTCGGCCGAGACGGTCGAGCAGACGATTGAGAAGCAGCTGTCCACCGATTTCGGAATACCGGTCGAGGAGATCTCCGACATCAGTTGCCCAAGTGATCTCGCGGGCGAGGTGGGCACGACCATGGTCTGCACCTTGGACAACGGTCTTGATGAGTTCGACGTGATTGTCACCGTGACCTCCATCGACGGCTCGACAATCCTGTTCACCGTGGATATCGACGATAGCTCCTTCGAATAGCTTCTGCCGCCAACATCTCTACGTCACCATGAAGGGGTCCCCATGCTCCCGCTCCTCCGCTTCGCGATACCAGCCGTCGCGTCGACATCCCTGCTCCTCACTGGTTGCTCTGTGACAGTGACGGGTGGCGGACTCGACACAGCCAAGATTCAAGACGCACTCGCTGCCGAAACCGGTGAATCCATCACCCTGCGATGCCCCGCGGAGATCCCCTTCCAAGCGGGCCTCGTGACGACCTGCCCTGCGACCGCGGACGGTGCGAATGCGCTCGTCACGATCACTCAGCTGGATGACAAGGGCGACGTCGACTTGCAACTGGGGACAACATTGAATGTTGAGACCCTCCCCGCTCTCATCGAGGCCGAGATCGGCATTCCAGTCGAGGTGGACTGCCCACCTGACATTCCCCTGGAGGCCGGGCT
>CBFHQG010000108.1:0-6865 GCA_965657825.1 Actinomycetes bacterium
ACCCTGCGCAGCCTCGTGCTCGGTCTGTGAGCCGGTGGCGATCCAGCCCGGGGCCACCGCGTTCACCGTGATGCCCGCCTCGGCATGATCGACCGCGAGCGCACGGGTGAGGCCCAGCATGGCTGCTTTGGAGGCGGCGTAGGCCACCTCGCCGCGCATCGCCATCACCGGTCCGGTGACGCTCGCCACCATCACGATGCGACCCCAACCGGCGGCCTGCATTCCCGGCAGCACGAGGCGACTGACCAGGTACGCAGAGTCGAGATTGCGCGCCATCGAGCCCCGCCACGCCGCCAGATCCACCGGCCCGGCCCGACTCAGCCGTACCTGGATCGCTGATGCTCGTCATGCCGGCGTTATTGACCAGGATGTCGATCCCCGAGGCCCACCTCCGCACCTGGTCGACCAGGCTTCCCGCCTGCCTGGGATCAGTGAGGTCAGCAACGAAGCCCTGCGCGTGCAGCCCTGCGTCTCGAACCTCGTCGGCCCGCTCATGGATGCGATCGGTGGTCGAGGTCAGGGCAACGCGTGCACCGAGTTCGGCGAGCGCCCGCGCAGCCGCGAAGCCGATGCCCGCGGGGCTGCCGGCACCGGTCACGAGTGCGGTGCGACCGGTGAGGTCCCATATGGACGGCATGTTCACCTCGTCTGTCACGCGGTGATTCGAGCGACGGCCTCGTCGAACAATGCGGTATGCAGATCGACATCGGCCGCCGTTGTCGCCGGGCACATGAGCGCCATGTTGTGGAACGGCGTCATCAGTACGCCACGATTGGCCATGAACAAGTGGAGGTACTCCTCCAGGTCATCGTCATGGGCGTTCGCTGACTCAGTACCGGTGCGGGGTGCAGGACGAGAGAAGCGGTACTCGGCCCGAGCGCCGAGCTGACTGACCGACCACGGCGCGTCCTGCGCGTCGAGCACCTTCTGCACACCATCGGCGAATCGGGTACCCAGGGCGATCATGTGGACGAATGCGTCATCGGTCAGGACATGCTCGAGGGTTGCGCGCATCGCCGCCACCGACATCGCATTTCCCGCAAGCGTGCCGCCCACTCCCCCGACATCGATCAGATCGGCATCGGGATGATCAGCCACCGCATCGGCCAGCGCCTGACTGATGCCGTACGCCCCCGAGGGCACGCCTCCTCCGATGCTCTTGCCGATCACGACGATGTCCGGCCGCAGGTTCCACGCCGCTGTGCATCCTCCGGGCCCGGCAGAGATGGTGTGCGTCTCATCGATGAGCAGGAGTGTGCCGTGACGATCACACGCGGCGCGCAACGCGTCGAGGAAGCCTGGCTCGGGCAGCACGATGCCGATATTGGTCAGCGCCGGCTCGGCAATCACCACCGCAACATCGCCGTGAGCGAGTGCGGACTCGACCGACTCGATGTCGTTGAACTCCGCGACGCGCGTTGTCGCGTCGATCGGCACCGGTGCTCCCACATTGCCCTCGCGAAGGGCAGCGCGACCATCGGGGTCGCGAATGACGAACGTCTCGTCGACCGAGCCGTGGTAGCAGTAGGAGAACGCCAGGACCTTGTCGCGGCCGGTGAGCATGCGTGCGAGGCGAAGAGCCCAGCGGTTGGCATCGGTGGCGGTGAGTGAGAACGACCACAGCGGCAATCCGAACCGGCGGGCGAGATCGGCCGCCACCCACTCGGCATCGGCCGTCGGCATCATGGTGGTGATCCCACCCTCGACACCGATGCGCTGGTGCACCACCGCGATGGTCGGCTCCGGTGAATGGCCTGCCATCGCACCCGTGTCGCCCAGGGCGAAGTCGACATACTCGTGCCCATCGACGTCGGTGATGCGATTACCCCGCGCGGTCGACAGGTAGAGCGGGTACCCACCGGACCACTTGTTCATCCAGGTCATCGGAACCCGACCGAAGAGGTGATCAGCCTGCTCGAACAGTGCACGGGAGCCGGGAGTGCGCTCACGATAGGTCGCGCGCTCAGCTGCGAGATGCTCCTCGAGGGCTACTCGGTCGATCATGGGACGACCCTTCTGGGATTGCGGTCGGTTGGCGAAGCCCGTGACTGCTACTGCTGATTATGCGGGTCCTGGTCCGCAGGAGGATCGACAGGAGTCCGGCGTAGGTGGTGCTTCCCGATGGGAGCTGCCAACAGGGCGAGCACGACGGCGATCACCTCCACGGCCGCGGCACCGACGACCAGCCATCGCCATCCGGCGAAGGCGAAAGCACCGGCGATGATCGAGCCAATCGCGAAGGCGCCGGTCCGCAGGGAGGCTGAGGCGACGAACACCATCCCGCGAGCATGCGGTGGGGACTCGCGGTCACGTACTCGGAACAGGCTGGTCACCTGGGTTGCCACGAACATCCCCGCAAGGACACCAACTGCCCCGGCGACGGCGAATGATGGTGCCGCCGCGATCGCGAGCATCAGGAGGGCTAGCACCGCGGTCGCACCGATCGTGATCGTGCCCGGCCCGCGCCACACGATCGGCCGACGCGTGAGCAGAATCGATCCGATGATCGCCCCGATCGCCATAAGGGTGAGCAGGAATACACCTACCCCTGGATCACCGGTGAGGTCCTCGCCGAGTAGGGGGGTGGCGATCACGATGAAGGCGATCGCCCCGTAGCTGAAGGTTCCGATGATCGTGCTGCGCCGCAGTGGAATCGAGTCGATCATCACGCGCAGATACCGCAGGGTGCGCCCGAGGGGCTCTGGTGGCTCGGATGTCGTCGCAGCGCGCGGAGGCACCGGAGCGAACCGCAGCACAACAAGGGCGAGCAGGAACAGCACTGCCGCCACCTCGAGGGTGATCGATCCTGGGAACGCCGCATCGATGATGAAAGCGGCGCCCACGAGCGCGGGTCCGGCTACCTCGGCGACGTTGTACGTGCCGGCATCCACGGCGTACGCACGCGCCGCGGGTACATCGGGCACGATCCGCCGAAGTTGACCACTCCATGCTCCGATGAGGATCGGCTGGGCAAGTCCGGTGACGGCTGCGATGAGCAGGAGGACCACGAGCGGCAACGCACCGATCCCGAAGGCGAGGAGGATCGAGCCCACGGCCATCACGGCCAATCCGGTCAGGAATCCCTGGCGCGGGTGGGCCATCCGATCGATCGTGGCACCCAGGACGGGTCCGAAGAGAGCGCCCACCGCGGAGATGGTGGCGATGAGGACCGAGGCGCGGGTGGGGCTGTCGCCCACCGCGATGACCGTCAGCAGGATCGCCGATGGCATCGCAATCGTGCCTGATCGGCCGAGGGCCGCCACTCCCGCATAGAGGGCGAGACGCCGTCCGGGAGACCCGGGCAGTTCGGTGGGCACTCCCCGCACGGTAGTCCGCCATGCCCGGTCAGGATCCTCCGAGGTGGCCCGGGCGACACCGCTCGACGAGACACAATCGCGACAGAAACGAACCGACTCGGCACCTGCCCGCGCCCACGACGAGACGAATCCCGGGGTTCAATCGGCTCACCAGGTGGTGACCCCGACCGGAGTTCGCCGCTTCGGCCCCACGGTGCATTCCCACGAGGGTGCCCATCCGCGAGGAGGACCGATGAACACTCACGCCGAGCACCCTGTGGTGCCCCACACGATCACCGTGTCTGATCTGGATCGACTGGAGTTGCATCTGGCCGAACCTGATCCGGGTGCGATCTGGTGGGTTGAACTCGCCGCCCAGCTCGATCGGCTCGATGACGCGCTGGCTGTTCATCGCGCCGATGTGGAGGGTCCGGGGGGTTTGCATGCGCAGGTCCTCGCCGAGGCACCTCGGGTCGCGCCCACCGTGGCGCGGTTGGAGATCGAGCATGATCGGCTCGCGGTGAGGATCCGGGAGTTGCGGCTGCTGGTGGGGCAGCGGTCGGGTGATCCGGAGGGGGTGGCCGAGGTGTCCGCGGAGGTTGCGGAGTTGGTGGCGCGGCTGCGACGCCACGATGCGGATGCGGATGACATGGTGCATGAGGCGTACCGGGTCGATATCGGCGGCGAGTGAAACGAGCGCCGCATCAGCACAGGCGGCGAGTGAAACGAGCGCCGCATCAGCACAGGCGGCGAGTGAAGCGAGCGCCGGGTTGTCGACTTGCGAGGCTGATACCCCCGGGGGTATAGTTCCCTGGTCAGAACCGGCCTCCGTGCAGCACACGGATCGCCCCGAGAAGGAGACGTCACATGTGCAGTCCCGCCCCCTGCTACTCCTGCGGCAAGGTCACCTGGACCGGTTGCGGCGCCCACGTCGACGAGGTCATGTCGCAGGTCACCCCTGAGCGACGCTGCACCTGCCGATAGTCGACATCGGTCACCGACCGTGACCGATGATCCGGGCTTTGGCCTCGGTCAGTGCCCGACCAACGTCCCTAGCGCTCCTCCGGACCGCCTCCTAACGTGATCCATGCGCACCGCGCGCAGGTCGACGACGGGAGGACTCATGCAGCGACTACCCGGCCGAGTCGCCATCGTGACCGGTGCCGGCAGCGGCATCGGCGCAGCGACGGCCCACCGCCTCGCCAACGAGGGCGCGATCGTCGTCCTCACCGACATCAACGACGAGCACTGCACTGCCGTGGCGAACACTCTCACCGATCAGGGGGCGCAGGTGCTCGCCCTGCACCACGACGTCGCCCGGGCCGAGGACTGGGAGCGGGTCCTCGCCACGACGATGGAGCGCTTCGGTCGACTGGACATTCTGGTCAACAATGCCGGTATGGGTGACATCGCCGACATCGAGCAGACCACCATCGAGGAGTGGGATCGCACGATCGCCATCGACCAGACCAGCATCTTCCTCGGCATGAAGCTCGCCGCCGAGCATCTGAAGGCCTCCGGCCATGGCTCGGTCATCAACATCTCCTCGATCTTCGGTATCACCGGGGGATTCGGGACCTCCCCGGCGTACCACGCGGCCAAGGGCGCAGTGCGCACGCTGACCAAGAATGTCGCGTTGCTGTGGGCGCAGCAGGGGGTCCGGGTCAACTCCATCCACCCCGGATTCATCGACACCCCGATCCTCGATGAGGTGAAGGGCACGGAGTTCGAACAGGTCATGGTGACCATGACTCCGATGGGGCGACTCGGCCGACCGGAGGAGATCGCCGCAGCGGTGGCCTATCTCGCCAGTGATGATGCCTCGTTCGTCACCGGCTGCGAACTCGCCGTCGATGGTGGGTTCCTCGCCCGCTAGGCGAACGAGCTACTCGAGCCACCTCCGTGAGCCGGCTACTCGAGCCAGCTACTCGAGCCAGCTACGTGAGAAGGTCGCTGATCCGGTCCATCCCGCTCGGCACCAGCGAGTAGTAGGCCCAGGTACCACGCCGATCTCGGCGCACGAGCCCGGCATCGGCGAGGATCTTCAGGTGGTGACTGACCGTCGACTGGGATAGTCCCAGCGGTGCGGTCAGGTCGCACACGCACGCCTCACCCGCCTCCGCCGACCGCAGAAGTGACAGCACCTGCAACCGAGCCGGATCGGCGATGGCCTTGAGCAGGCGAGCGAGATCCTCCGCCTCACCCCGCTCCATCGGCGCAGCCAGGAGCGTCGTCGCACACGGCTGTTCGGCCATCGAACTCCCCTTCCTCTGCCCGATGGCGCTCATCCTGTCACACCGCAGCGACACGCCGATGAGGAAAATTCACCGTTGATCACGGAACGATCACGGACCGTTCATCGTCCCATCCCCATCACCGACGAACACCTCGTCGCTGGCTGGCCGACCGGCACCACAGGCAGCGGTGAGGTCTCCTCGGCATGCAAGGAGCACGAGATCCACCCACCGCACTGACCGCCCGCTCATCATCACCACCGGAGGAGAACGTGAAACGTACCCGCTCCCTCGCCCTGGCTGGCGCCACAATCGCCGCGGGGCTCACCGGGTTCGCGGCTGCAGCGGCCACCGCCCCTGCTGCCATGGCCCATGGCACCATGTCCGACCCTGGCTCGCGCATCTGGGAATGCTTCTACGGCGATCGCACGTCACCGATGTGCGAGAACGCCTGGAACACCAACGCTCAGGCCTTGTTCGACTGGAATGAGATCAACCAGGGCGCCGTCGCCGGTGCCCACCGATCCTTGATTCCGGACGGTCAGTTGTGCAGTGCGGGCCGGTCGAAGTACGCCGCGTTCGACATTCCCTCGCTGGAGTGGAAAGCCACGAACCTCACACCGGATGCCGACGGGCTCTACACGATGACGTGGACATCGAGCGCCCCGCATGCGACCGAGTACTACCGGGTGTATCTGACGAAGGCCGACTTCGATCCGACACAGCCGTTGGCATGGGACGACCTGGACCTCGTCCACGACTCCGGCCCGAAGGGTCGAGAGGCCACCACGACATTGCGCATGGCGCTTCCCGAGCGCGAGGGGCGCCACATCGTCTACACCGTGTGGCAGCGCAGCGATTCACCCGAGGCGTTCTACGCCTGCTCTGATGTGACCATCGACGCTGATGGCGCCGCACCCGCACCACTGCCCGCGCCCGAGCCAGTGCCCGAGCCGACGCCAGTGCCCGAGCCGACGCCGACGCCAGTGCCCGAGCCGACGCCAGTGCCCGAACCGACGCCGATGCCGATGCCGATGCCGGATAACGGGCATGGCGACGGACATAGCGACGGACATGGTGGTGGTATCACCGAGGGAGTCATGGCGATGCCCAGGATCACCTCGGACTGGGGAGGCGGCTACTGCGCTGACGTCGCGGTGACGACGGACTCCACCCGCGACAAGCACTGGCGGGTCACCCTTCCCGCCGGTATCGAGGTCAGCAGCCTGTGGAACGGCACGTCGACCACGCAGCCAGACGGCAGCGTGTCGGTCGAAGGCGCCGCCTGGAACCACATGGTGACAGCGAGCACGCCGACCTCCTTCGGGTATTGCG
>CBFHQG010000109.1:0-6864 GCA_965657825.1 Actinomycetes bacterium
CCTCGTGGGTAGAGCCGTCTTCCAGGGTGACCTGGACTCCGGAGTCGTCCTGTGTGGCAGAGGCGAAACGCACACCGGTGGTGAAGGTGATCCCGCGCTTGCGGTAGGCCCGCTCGAAGGCCTTCGACAGTGCTTCGTCTTCGGCGGGAACGAGTCGAGGCAGGCCCTCGACGATGTGGACCTGCGATCCGAAGGAACGCCACACGCTGGCGAACTCCACCCCGATGACCCCACCACCGAGGATGATCACCCGGTCGGGGACGTAGTCGAGGTTGAGCGCCTGATCGGAGGTCATGATGCGTCCGGAGATCTCCAGCCCGGGCAGTGACCTGGCGTAGGAGCCAGTGGCGAGCACGACGTGACGGCCGGTGTAGGTCTGGCCATCGACCTCGACCGTGGTGGCTGAGGTCAGGTGGCCGTGGCCCTCGACGTAGGTGACATTGCGGCTCTTGACCAGTCCCTGCAGACCTTTGTGCAGTCGACTGACGACGCCATCGCGGTAGGAGTTGACCGCCGGCATGTCGATGCCATCGAGGCTCGCCTTGACCCCGAAGTGCGCGCTATCGCGGGCAGCGTCGGCGATCTCAGCCGCATGCAGGAGTGCCTTGGTGGGAATGCACCCCCGATGCAGGCAGGTGCCTCCGAGTTTGTCGGCCTCGATGAGAATGACCGAGAGACCGAGTTGGGAGGCGCGCAGGGCGCATGCGTAGCCGCCACTGCCTCCCCCCAGGATGACGATGTCGGCGCTGGTCATGGTCTCCTCACGGGCTCAGCGGGGCGGTCGGGCCTTCATCCTTTCACCGGCCCAGTAGTTGGTCACCTCCGCCCCGGGGTCGATCAGGGCAGGCGCCCCTCAGCGGCGTCGATAGCGAGTTGGATGAAGGTGCGCACCGCTGCGCCGGTGCCACCCTTGGGTGTGTAGCCGTACGGACCGCCCTCGTTGAATGCGGGACCGGCGATGTCCAGATGCGCCCATTTCGTTCCCGCTGGGATGAAGTCCCGGAGGAACGCCGCCGCCGACAGCATGCCGCCTTTGCCGTCACCGATGTTCTTGATGTCGGCGATGGCGGAATCCAAAGTGCCCCGGGATTCCTCGGGGATAGGCAGGTGCCACATGGTTTCGCCGGCGCGCCGGGATGCGTCCCACACGCCAATACGAACCGCGTCGTCATTGGCCATGATCCCCGAGGTGCGATCGCCGAGGGCGACCACGGCTGCGCCGGTCAAAGTGGCGGCATCGACGATGAGCTCGGGATCTTCCTCGGCAGCTCGCACGAGGGCATCGGCGAGGATCAGGCGACCCTCCGCATCGGTGTTGAGGACTTCGACGGTGCGTCCTCCGTAGATCGTGATGACGTCCCCCGGACGTTGAGCGTGCCCGCTCGGCATGTTCTCGGCGGTCGGCAACCAACCGGTCACGGCGACGGGTAGTTCCAGGCGAGCGATCGCCGTCACGGCGGCGATGACCGCGGCCGCCCCGCTCATGTCGCACTTCATCGTCTCCATCGCCTTCGGCGGCTTCAGTGACAAGCCGCCGGAATCGAAGGTGATGCCTTTGCCGACGAAGGCGATGTGCGCGACCGGATCAGCGGGGGAGTAGCGCATGCAGGCCAGTCGAGGCGGATTCGCCGACCCCTGCCCGACCGCGGTGATGCCGCCGTATCCGCGTTCGCTCAGATCCGTCTCGTCGAGTACCTCGACGTCGATGCCCAGATCGCTGGCAGCGTCGAGGGCGGCCTGCGCGATCCCCGCTGGAGAGAGGGCCGAGGGTGGCGTGTTGACCAGGTCGCGGGCGGCGTAGACCGCGTCGGCGACGATCTGAGCAGTCGTGATCGCGGCCTTGTATTGCGCGTCGCGGGTAGCGGTGAGTATCGCGATGGAGCGGATCGATGCGCCGGGTGCCGTCGTTCCGGCGCCGCGGAAGGCGGTGAAGGAGTACGCACCAAGCAGCGCACCGAGCGCGGCTGCCTCTACCTGGACTGCGTCGAGGGGATCGATCAGGATGGCGACTCGCCGGGAGCCGGCGACCGACCGCACGGCGGCACCCATCGCGCGGCGGAGGGCCTCGGCCACCTCGACCTCCGTTGCGTCGGGGGAGGTCGTTCCCAGTCCGACGACGGCGAGCTTGGGTGCCTTCGCGATCGCTGCCCCCGGCAGCGTGATGACCTCACCTGCTTTGCCCGTCGCGCCCAGCGCTCCGGCAGCCTGCTCCAGTGCGCGACGAGCGGGCGCCGGCAGGACGGCGGGTGCGAGTATCCCGAGCTGTCGACCCTTGGCGGGGCGCACGGCGACGATCAACGCGTCGACGGCTGCGGTGGCGGCTGTCGCGTTGCTGAGGGTCGCCTTCGGGGCGATGGTCACGAATGCGGAGGCAGTGTCACCGGACTTGGCAGGCATGGCTGCAGCCTAGTGGCGGGCTCAGGTTCGGAGAGGATCAGCGCACGTGCGAGGCGACGAAGGGTGGTTTGGTCACCACGCACGGCAGGTCGCGGCCACGGACGTCGATGATGACGGTGTCACCCTCGGCGACCGACGGATCGAGCAGGGCGAGGGCGATGCCCTGCCGGAGAGTCGGCGAGAAGGTCCCGCTCGTGGTCTCACCTACTGTCTGGCCCTGGGCATCGCGCACGACCATCTGCGCTCGTGGGATCCCACGTCCGGTCGCGAGCAGGCCGCGCAGCACTCGACGCGGACCCTGCTCCCGCTCGACCCGCAATGCTCCTGCGCCCATGAAATCAGGCTTGTCCCAGCCGATGGCCCAACCGAGGCGCGCTTGAACCGGAGTGATGTCCGGGGATAGTTCGTGGCCGTGCAGGGGGTAGCCCATCTCGGTGCGCAGGGTGTCGCGCGCGCCGAGTCCGGCAGCACCCCCGTTATGGGAGTCCGCCGCAGAGAGAAGTGCGTCCCACAGGTCGGTGAGGACTGCGTTGGGGGCGATGAGTTCGAAGCCGAGTTCACCGGTGTAGCCCGACCGGCACACCGTGACCGGAGCACCCTGCCACTCGCACATCGTGAACGCCATGTAGTCCATGCTGGTGGGCAACCCGAGACCGTCGAGCAAGGCTCGAGACTCCGGGCCCTGCACGGCGATGATGCCGTGTGTGAGTTGCTGGTCGTCGATGGAGATCCCGTCCGGGGCCGCCTGCCGCAGGATCTCGACGACGGTCGGTGAGTTCGCAGCGTTGGGCACGATGTAGATACCGTCGTTGTTCCACTTGTAGACGATGACATCGTCGATCACACCACCGCCGTCATTGCACAGCAGCGAGTATTGCGCTTGTCCGTCCTCGATGCGCCCGAGATCGTTGGCGAATACCGCGTTGACGAATTCCGCCGCTCCTGGCCCGAAGATCGCCACCTTGCCCATGTGAGACACATCGAATAGACCCACGGCTTCCCGCACGGCCGTGTGCTCGGCCACCGTGCCCGCGTACTCGATGGGCATCTCCCAGCCGCCGAAGTCGGCCATCGTCGCGCCGAGTTCGAGATGACGGGCATGAAGCGGCGTGTGGCGCAGCGTCGACTCAGCATCGCCGGCGTCGATGGACGGTGAGGTCATGGTGTGACCGTAGCGCGTGCGCCGATAGCGATCGCTGAGCGCACGATGGGCAGACACATCATGGCTCCCACTCCCTGGCCCTGATCGACCTGCAGATCGAGGACCGGCTGGTAGTCGAGCCGCTCGAATGCGCGGGCCTGGGCAGGTTCGGTCGATGCGGTGCCGGCGATCCACCACTGTCGCGAGCGGAAGTCGAGGCGGTGGGCGAGGAGTGCCGCTGACGCCACGACGACGTCATCGAGGATCACGGGGGTCTTTCGAACGGCAGCCTGGAGCAGGATCCCGGTCAGTACAGCGATATCGGCGCCCCCGGTGCGGGAGAGCAGCGCGACGATGTCGGCCTTGGCGTCCTTCGACCGATACATCGCATCCCGAACTGCAGCGACCTTGCGCATCCATGCTGCGTCGTCGATACCTGATCCTCGGCCCGTGACGGTGACGGGATCACCTGCGGTCAGCAGCCCGATGATGGCCGATGCCGGTGTCGTCGCACCGACTCCGACATGTGCAGCGATGATCAGATCGGTACCCGAGTCGACCTCGTCGTCGACGATGGCCCGGCCGAGATCGACCGCGCGTGAGGCCTCCTCGAGACTCAGTGCGTCTTCGACGTCGATGGAGCCGCTCCCGCGACGGATGCGGTGCTCGGCGATACGCGGATCAAGGTCATCGAGATAGCCGGGGTCTGCGTCGACGCCGGCATCGATGAGTCGGATCGAGACGTCGACGGTCAACGCTGTGTCGTGGGCGACTGATTCACCACGAGCCATATCCCGCATCGTGTCCGCGGTCGAATCCGTCGGCGACGCGGAAGTCATTGCCGTGGTGGCTATTCCGTGGTCGGCTGCGATGATGAGCGCGACCGGTCGCTGAAGTCGACGTGGAGGACAGCGTCCCTGGACGGCGGCCATCCAGCACCCGATGTCCTCGAGTCGACCGTAGTGCCCGGGTGACGACAGGGTGCCCCAGGCCCGGTGCGCGTCTGCTGCCGCCGCCGAATCGATCGAGGACGATCTCAGGTCGTCGGGCGGCTTCACGGGCTCATTGTGTGACACGACGCTCTCGACAGTCCGTCTCAGTGGGTGGTCCGGGAGGCAGGGGCAGGGGTCGGCTGACCCGCAGGCTCGAAGGCGACCGGTGCGTCGAAGGCCGCCCGGCGAGCTACTCGGCGCAGCGCGAGGAGCACGGGGGTGCCGAGGACGAGGATGAGGACAGCGGTCAAGACCGCGCGGGGAATGTCGAAGGCGAGGGATGTCGACAGGGTGAAGGCGAACCAGCGCACCAGATTGTCGCCGATCGGGCCGCCGGGTACGAAGGCGATCTGGGTGCCGTCGGCGATGAAGGGCCAGAACCACATATTCAGCAGAAGCCCGTAGATCAGGCCCGCGAGGAACCCGTAGCCGGCGAGCAGGGCGATCTCGGCTCGACCTCGCAGTGCGGGCAGCAACCCAGCCCCCAGACCGATCCAGGCTGCGGCGAGCATCTGGAAGGGCAGCCAGGGTCCGACGCCGCCGGTGAGCAAACCTGAAGCGAGAAGGGACAGTGCGCCGAGGGAGAAACCGAACCCTGGTCCGAACACTCGCGCGCCGAGGATCAACACGACCCAGATCGGTTCGATGCCGGCCATCCCGGCACCGAGGGGACGCAGGATCGCGATGACGGCGGCGAGAACACCGAGCAGGGCAACGGCCTTGGCGTCCATCCCGCCGTCGCTGATCTGCGCCACGACCACGAGGAGCACCAGCGGCAGGAGGGCAGCGAACACCCACGGCGCATCTGCGGCGTGGGCGACGGCGACCGACCCCGGTTGGGCGAGGAAAGGCCAGAAGAATGCGGCCAGGCCGATCAGCGTGGCCAGACCGATCGCAACCCACGACCGGGGGCCGAGAGGAACAGCGCGCACGGTGGCAGCAGGTCGACGCGCACGGGTCGTCATGAGACCTCCTGCATCGCGGCAGCGACATCACCGGCTGTCAGCCACAGGGAAGGGGACCCCGGGGTGGTGAGGACCTTGGCTACCTGGGGAGCGAAGAGGGGTGAGGACACCACCACGCCCGCAGTGGGGCCGTCAGCGACGATCTCACCATCGGCGAGGACCACCACCCGGGTGGCGACCTCCGCAACGAGTTCGACGTCATGCGTTGCCACGACGATGGCGTGACCGTCCTCGCGCAATCGGCGCAGGAGAGTCACTAATCGGTCCTTCGTCTCATAGTCCAATCCGCGGGTGGGTTCATCGAGGCAGATCATCGGCGGTCGGGCGGAGAGGACGACGGCCAGTGCCAGGGAGAGGCGTTGCCCTTCCGAGAGATCCCGTGGATGCAGAAGGGGGTCGATGTCGGGAGCGAGATCGGCCAGGATGTCCGCTGTGGTTCCCTGTGGCGCACGCGCGTCATGATCGGCATCGAGGCACTCGTCGGCGACGGTCGATCGGGTGAGCAGGTCAGAGAACTCCTGCGGTACCAGTCCGATAGCGCGCAGGAGTTCGGGGCCGTGGAGATCCCGTGGGTTGCGTCCGGTGAGTTCGACGCGTCCGTCGCGTGCGGCGTGGAGTCCGGCCATGGCGCCGAGAAGCGTGGACTTGCCGGCGCCATTGCGACCCATGAGCGCCACGACCTGACCTGCAGAAACCTCCCAGGAGATCCCGCGTAACGCGATGGTCGTGCCGTGTGCGACCACGAGATCCCGGGTGGTCGACAGCACCCGACGGTGGTCGGAGGGCGAACTCGGCCGGCCTGCGCTGGTCTGCGTTGCGACGTCGACAGGGTGAGCCAATCGCGCCCTCAGGTCACCGGCCTGGCGGCGTGCATCTCGTACCGAGAGCGGCAGGGGTGACCAACCGGCCAGCCGCCCCAACCGCACCACGGGTGGGGCGATCGGAGCGGTCGCCATGATCTCAGCGGGCTCCCCGATGACCAGGCCTCGCCCGTCGCTGGGAACCACGATGACGCGATCGGCGTACTCCACGACCCGCTCTAGGCGGTGCTCAGCGAGGACGACGGTGATACCGAGGTCATGGACCAGCCGCTGAACAGCAGCGAGGACCTCCTCGGCTGCTCCCGGGTCCAAAGCCGAGGTGGGCTCGTCGAGAACGAGCACCCGGGGAGCGGCGGTGAGCACCGACCCGATCGCGACCCGTTGGCGCTGGCCCCCGGAGAGCATGCCGAGGGGCCGGGTGCGCAGATCGGCGAGGCCGAGCAGATCGAGGGTCTCCTCCACTCGTCGCCGCATCACGTCGGGAGCCAGACCGAGGGACTCCATCGTGTAGGCGAGTTCCTCCTCAACGGTGTCGGTGACGAAGGCCG
>CBFHQG010000110.1:0-6798 GCA_965657825.1 Actinomycetes bacterium
TGAGCTGTTCCCGCGTCACTCCGGCTTGCACCGTGACGTCGAGGTCGTCGATCGACAGTCGCAGGATGCGATCCATCCGGGTCAGGTCCAGGCCCACCCCGCCCTTCTCTGCACCGATGCCACCCTCCAGCGAGGTACCGACCCCGAAGGGCACGACCGGGAGGCCCGCCGCGTGGCACATCGCCACGATCGAAGCGACCTCCTCAGTGGTCTCGGGGTAGGCCACCAGGTCGGGCGGCAGCGGTGGATGCCAGGACTCGTCCTGGCCGTGGCGGGCCAGTTCATCAGCGGAGGTGCTCCAGCGGTCGCCGACGACATCGGTGATGCGCTCGGCGACATCGTCAGCCAGTGCCACTCGGTCCTCCCTCCGGCGATTCCTGCGGTTGACCATTCGCGGTCGGTCACCCTCCGGCCACACTCAATGGTCTGACCACATCGGGACCTCACGCTAGAAGTGGCCGATCGACCCGTCAAGCGATTCGCCGTAATCGGCTGTCCCGGTGCTTTGGGGCCTGCCGATCGGGCAGACTGACGCCATGTCGACAGAACCGGCGATGCGCACCTACGAGGGCGTCATCGACGCTATCCGCGACATGCTGCTGACCGGCGAACTCGCTCCGGGGGATCGGCTGCCCAGCGAGCGGGATCTCGCTGACACCCTCGGGGTTTCGCGGCCGATGGTGCGCGAGGCGCTGCGCACGCTGGAGGTGCTCGGCGTGGTCGCGGCTCGCCGAGGCCAGGGACCAGCCGCCGGGACGTTCATCCTCACCGAGCCGTCGCCCGCGCTGGCCACCTTGTTCGATATGGAGTTCACCCTCGAGCGCTTCGATCTCGCCGATGTCATCGACACGCGCGTGATGCTCGAGCGCTGGGCGATCACCGGCATGCCGGCCGATGCCGATCTCTCACCTGCGGCCCACGCGCTTACCATGATGGGTGAGCCACTCGATCGCGAAGCGCTCATGGAATGGGATCTGACTTTCCACCAGGCGATCGTGGATTGTGCGAGTAATCGACTCGTCGCGCACCTGTATCGGTCGCTGCGCGGGTCGATGCATCAACGGCTCGCCGACAGTCTCGTCGCGGTCGATGCGCAATCCTGGACGACGTTCTGGCGTCGGGTGATGCGAGAACACCGGATGATCTATGCGGCCTTGGACTCCGGTGATCGCGAGCGCGCGGCTGACCTATCCGAGCAGCACGTGACCCGCCACTACCTTCGCCGCACCTGACCGTCGAGCGCTACCTGACCAGTCTTTCCGCGGAAACTAGATCCGCGGGGCAGCAGTCGCCGACCCTCACTGGAAATCGCCGAATAACGCGCGACCGCCTCAAGTCGACGAAAGTCAATTAGGCAGAACCCGGCCCGTTTTCTGGTTCGATGCTGCACCCTCGACGACATCGTCGATGCTCACATCAGGCGATTCACATATGTCGACAATGGCAGCGTGGGCGAGTGACATTGCATCTGCCAACTCGGTGTCTCCGGCAACCAATTCTGGGAGTTCATCGCACCGGGCAACCCAGTATCCGTCGCGTTCTGTGTACCGCACTGTGACGGTTGTCATCTCCGCCTCCCGTCGAGCAACATCGTGGCCTCAGCATCAGTCAACCCGACCTGTTTCGTCAAGATGGACATCAATAGCCAACCCGGAATAGAGCGACTCGAATGAAACGCAAGAACGACTCGAGGCCGAGAGGGTGAGGTCAAGACGCGATGTGAACCTCGTTGCCTCACGATTCGATAATTGAGAGGCTCCCTGGTCAATAGCCCGAGCAGTTCGCTCGATTTCATGCTGGGTGGATCTGGCATGTGGCGATCGTGGCAAAGATTCACCGGACCCCTCCGGATATCCACAGTCCACTCACTGAGCGAGGCACCTCGCCCGCCTTTCCGCCGAAAGTCGGCGATGGCGGCACTACTCCAGACAGCACGGCCTGTGGATAGCGAACGCATCGCATCCCCGATCGGCGTTAGCGTCACTCAATGTTTCCACCGTTCGTCAGCCGAGTCTTCCAGGCAGGGTGCTTTCCAGTGCCCCCCATGTTGGCTTTTTGACATGAACGCAACACCCGGTGCATCTCGACATGCACTCGACAGAATGCGTCAGAGGGGAATTTCCTGGGATGACGTAGTCGATGTGCTTCGACGTCCTGCGATCGGCCCCCTTGCCGGAAGCCGGGGAAACCTGGTCTTCGAAGGAAACGTGTCGAACTCCCGGAGACTCCGGGTTATCGTGTCACCAGATCGGTTGATCGTGGTGACGGTGATGTGGGTCGAGGAGGTGGCGAAGCGATGATCGATTACACATTCGACGATGAAGCCAGCGCTGCATACCTGCGACTGCGCGACTGTGTGATTCAGCGGACTGTCGAGATCAGTGACCAGGTCAATCTCGATCTCGATTCCACCGGCACCGTCGTCGGTGTCGAGCTACTCGGCATCAGCACAGACCGGCGTTTCACTGTCTCCTCCCATGAGATCGCGTCGATGCGTCGATTCGGCGTACCCAGTGAGGCGATGTCGTTGATCGAATCCGGTCTCGCCACCAAACCCTGAGGCACCTCGCCCGTCTTTCCGCGGAAAGTCGGCAGTCCCGGCACTACTCGAAACAGCACAGCCTGTGGATAGCGAACGCATCGCATCGGCGATCGGCGTTAGCGTCGCCGGATGGGGCTTGACCTATCGACACAACCCAACCTCGACCGGTGGCGTCGTCGCATCAAACGCCACCGTCGACCGATCGCCGCCGCACTCGCTGCCCTGTCGGTGTTCGCCATCATCGGGGCGGTTTCCGATAAGGGCGGTCCGACCACCACGGTCGTCATCGCCGCGACCGATATCCCCGCCGGCACGACCCTCACCCCCGATGACCTCACGACCGCCGAGTTCCCCGCTGACCTGGCTCCCCCTGGAGCCCCCGCTGACCCCGCCACGATCACCGGCGACGTCGTCACCGCAGGTGTGAGCACCGGTGAGGTCATCACCACCTCCCGCCTGCTCGGTAGTCGCCCTGAAGCTGGCCGCGGACTGGTCGCAGCACCGGTTCGCCTCGCTGACGCCGGGGTAGCCGGTCTCCTCGCCCCCGGTGATGTCGTGGATGTGATTGCCGCCTCCACCGACGGTTCGGCGAAAGTCATCGCCCGTGACGCACGGGTGATAACCCGACCCATCCCGCCCGCGACCTTCGGCACCCAGACCGGATCTCTCGTGCTGCTGGCGGTGTCCCCCGATGAAGCCACGGATTTGGCCGGTGTGGCGACGACGCGTCAACTCTCCGCCGTCCTACAGTGACCGCATGGTCAAAGGATTCCGCGAATTCATCATGCGCGGCAACGTCGTCGACCTCGCTGTCGCGGTTGTCGTGGGCGCTGCCTTCTCCGCACTCATCGCCGCATTCACCGAGGCGTTCATCACCCCGCTGATCAACCTCGCCCTCGGTGGCGGCATCGACGCCGGTCAGATCGAGATCAACGGCCAGATCATCAACTTCTCGCTGATGGTGAACGCGATCATCACGTTCCTCATCACCCTTGCGGTCATCTACTTCGTGTTCGTGGTGCCGGTGAACAAGTACCGCGAGCGCCTCGAGGCCCGCCAGGCCGCGGAGCCCGAGGCCGAACCTGAGCCCACCCGCGAGGAGCAACTGCTCGTCGAGATCCGCGATCTGCTCGCCGCCCAGCAGCGCTCATAGACCCCACCCCGATCACCGAGGCCTACGGCCAGGGAATGCGCTTACGAAATGGTTGTTCTTTCGGGCATTCGCTCATGAAAGGGCCGCCGTCTGGTGAGCGGATTCGGGGGCGTGGTGGCGCTAGCGGGTGGGGCCGGGGATGGTGATCCGGGTAGAGCGGATCTTGTCGCCCTCGTCGGTGGTGGTCTGGAAGTAGACGTAGACCCTGCGGTAGGCAATCCGGGTCCATTCGAACGACTCGTCGGTGACCACGCGGGTGGAGCCGTTGGAGTAGCGGGCCTCGCCGGGCAGACGCACCCGGGCCTGCACCGTCGCGCCCTCCAGGTTCGTCGTCGTACCCTTCACGAACAACCTCCTCGCTTCACCGACACCAGCGCGGAAACTTTCACGCAGGGCCCGGGGAGAGGCGTTTCCGCGGAAAGGCCGCCACCCAGCGGCCTCTCGAAGGCCGATCCGCTAGGTGCAGGCGGGGCCTCGAAGTGGATCGGGCAAGCCGCTACCGGGTGCGCAGGCATTCGCTTCACTCACGCGCTTCCACACATCACCATCGGCCTGGAAGATATATCGCTCGATGACGATCTGATCGGGCTGATCACCGATCGCAGCGAACACCACGGCCCAGCCACCCACACATGTGTAGTCCTGCAGGTACTGAACCGGAGGCTCGGCCGGATCACGCAGCGCGGTGATGATGTCGGTGAACACCCGGCTCCCACACACCGCATCTGCCGTCGGAGTCGGCGAGGGTGTCGGAGTGGGTTCTGGCGCAGCGACTCCGACGGTGATCACCACGATCGAGTCGAGGGGCAGCTCCGTGCCGGCCGGAGGATCCTGGCGCAAGACCACCCCGACCTGATCGCTTTCCTCCTCCTGCTCCTGCACACGGAAGCCCTCATTCTTCAGCGTCGCGCGTGCCTCGGCCTGCGTGAGCCCCACGACATCCGCGACACCCCGCTGACCGGAGGACACCACCAGGTCGACCAGCGATCCAGGTGGCACCTGTTCGCCAGCGCCAGGGTTCTGGGCGATGACTTCACCGGCGGGCTTGGCCGACGCCGATCGGGTGATCGTGCCCGGTCGCAGACCGACGTCGATGAGCGCATTGACCGCATCTGCCTCGATAAACGTCACCACATCAGGAACGATCGGGTTGGCATCCCCGGCGACCACGAGGTTGACCGGGCTTCCCGGTGCTAACTGCGATCCCGCGGGCGGATTCTGCGACAGCACCCGGCCGGTCTCGACATCGGAGGGCTCGAGGGTGATGTCCCCGACGATCAGGCCCTGGCCCTCGATCGTCGTCGTCGCCTCCTGGATGGTGAACCCGACCACACTCGTCGTCGTCACCGAGGTGGGTGCGTCATCGCCGCCGGATCGACCCACGACCAGCCAGGTCAGCCCCGCCGCGATGAGGCCCACCACGACGACGATCACGATCCAGATCGGGGTCGACAGCGGGCTGTCCTGGCTCCAAACGCTTTCGGGGGTATCGGAGGAATTCGGGGTCGAGGGGCCCTGAGCAGGCGGCTGCGGCGACGTCATGTGACGAGACTACGACGGACTCCTCCCGGATCTCACCCCTGACCCGCCACTGCCTCGACCCGTACGGCTCCGGCTCATGGGACATGTGGATTGCTCACCACCGGGCACCCGGATGAGTCCGAACGGTGTAGCGTCCGAACCCATGCAGGGCCAGCTGACGTGACGGGTTCCACACCAGGCGGAGTGCCATGGACACGCGCCGTGGACGGCTGCCTCTCCAGGCAATGGCTACCGGCAGCACCGGGGTTGTCTCGCCGATGAACCAGCGCTGGCGCTCACGTGGGTTCCTGGTCGTCGGTGGTATCGGTGTTGCCGGAACTCTCGTTGGCCAACTCGGAGCACCATCAGCCACAACGGCTGCCTCGACGGGCACCGGCGGGTTGACGACTGCGATCTTCCTTGCCCTGATCCTGGTGAGTGCCGGTCTGTCCGGGCTCTTCACCGGTCGACTTATGCGCCGCTGGTCGCTCCGAGCGATCTTCGCCGCAGCCCAGGCGGGAGTCGCTGTCAGTTGGATTCTTGTCGGCGTCATCGAAGCGACAACCGATTCAGGCCTCCTCGTACTCTTCGCGGCTGCGCCGCTCTTCGGCATCTTCTCCGGGATCACGGCTCTCCTGACTCCCTTGGCGACGCGGGCGTACCTGGGGAAGAAGACACTTGCTGCGTCAGTTTCGTTGCGGTCCGCAGTCTCGGGAGTGGCGGCGATCATCGGGGCCGTCGTCGGCGGCCACCTGATCAGTGAGACTTATCCCGCCGTGGGCATCGCGGCCAATGGCGTGCTGACCATCCCTCTCGCACTCTTCGTCATGCTCGTGAAGCCATTCTCGGATCAGCCGACGGCTCACGAACACGGCTATTCGGTGCGGCGGCTCGCTGAGGCTGTGCGATCGAGTTCACAGTTGCGACGAGTTCTCATCCTCATTGTCGGTTCGGTGATCTTCATCGCCCCATTCCAGAGCCTCATCGTTCCCATCCTCAATTCGGTGGATCATGATCCACTACCGTCCGGGGCTGGTCTCGTTCTCGCAGGATTAGCCGCTGGTCGACTTCTCACCCCCACACTCGTCAAGAGATTCCAGGCACGACAGGATGATTTTCCTGCAGCAATCTGGGCAACCTTGGGGGCAGCAGCCTTCCTGGCGGTGTTCGGCGCGAGCTTCCTGCTTGAATTCTCTGAAACGGAACTCGTCCTATGGACATTGCTCGGCTTTGCACTCGGATCTATGCGTTTTACCTATCGAGCCCTGCTCATTGGTGCTGCCGCAAGCACCCTGCCGGACCAACGAGAGGTCGAGGGTCTCGCAGCAGCAGCCACAGTTGGAATATTCTCAGCGCCGATCGGAATTCTTGCCTGGGGAGTCATGCTGGATTTCACCTCCGCCCCAATCACGATGGCCGCCAGTGCGATATGCATGGTCGCGCTCGCGATCCTGATGATGGGCGCGAAACGGACGAGAGTGCGGAACTAACACCTCGCTGATGATCAACACATCAATTCCTGAGCCACCCGCCCGGCAGCAGCGAGAGCTCCTTGCACATGGCCGGGGGAATCCACCGACGT
>CBFHQG010000111.1:0-6785 GCA_965657825.1 Actinomycetes bacterium
GGTGAGCGCAGATCGATCGACTCACCGATGCCGGTCGCCTCGGTGAGGGTGGCCCACGCCTGGGGGGGTGCCTGCGGTGAGGAGCCGACCTGCACCGTCACCGCCGACCCGGTGCCGACCAATTCCAACCGCACGGCACTCACCGCACGGGGCGCACCCAGATCCAGCACGAGACCGACGGGGGCGGCGATGGTGGTCAGATCGGGGGAATAGAAGGTGTCGGTGGTCCACGCGGTGATGGGGTTGCGGTCGATGGCGAACTCCACCGTGTCGGGATTGTGCGCCGCCGGGTCATCGCCGTACACGAGGGCTTCACTGACCGGGATCTGTCCGGGCAGGAGCCCGGAGGTGAAGCCGGTGAGGGTGTCGCTCGTCGAGGGGTCGGGGGTGCGGGTGAGCAGATCGGCGGCGACCGGGGTGGTGGATCCACCCCAGGGGTCAGGTGCGCCGGAGACGAGGCGCACACCGGCGAGGGCCAGGCCGGCGACGAGCGCCGCAGCGAGCACAGTGGCACCGAGTCGACGCACTACTCGCATCCCACGACGATCCCCTTGAATCGAGGGGATCGAGGGCAGGGACGGAATCGCGGGGAGGCGGGCGGAGGTCTTCGCTGTCGTCTCCACCGGACCGCCGAGGGCCAGCAGCAGCGCCTGCACATCGCCGTAGGGCGTGATCGGGCGCACCCGTCCGCGCTCGCGGACGCTCGGGGTGAACCCCCAGATCCGTGCATCGATCGAACGCGAGGCGATGTCGTCGAGGTAACCGGGGATGTCGGCGACGACAGCGGTGGGGGTGAGTAGTTCACCGGCGTGGCGCGGTGCACCGGAGATGCCGTCGGCCAATCCCTCCGGCCAGCGTGCGGTGAGCGCGGTATAGAGAAGGGAACCGATCCCGTGGCAGTCAGGGAGGTCGACCGGTGGATTCGGTGACGGTCCCCACAGGGCTGCGTCGACAGCGAGACCGCGCACCCGCACCTGTCCTTCCTGCTGCGGATCGGTCGAGCCGATGATGAGCAGGCAGCCTGGTCGGATGCGGCCGTGCACGACCCCGGCGCGGTGGGCCTCCACGATGGCGACGGCGACCTGACGGGCGAGGTGTATCGCATCAGCGACCGGAAGGGCCTCCCCTTGGCGCTCCTCGAGCAGATCGGCGAGGGTTCGTCCCGGTGACCACTCGTGGACGATGACGGTGAACATCTGATCGGTGTCACCACCACCGGTCAGGGTGACGTCATCGAGCACGTCGAGGACTGCCACGAGGTTGCGGTGCTCCACGGTGGCAGCGGATCGTGCTGCTTCGGCGGTTGCGAGGGCACGCGGATGCTGCCGGGGGATCAGCCGCAGAGCGACTGGACGATCGAGGACGGGGTCGTAGGCCTGCCACAACTCGATGCCCTGGCCACCTGCGGCGGAGATGAGCGCGCCGAGGGTGTATCGGTCGACAGCGGTTCCCGGGCCCCATCGCATGGGCTCAGGGGGTGTGTCGCTGGGCGTGCTCACCTCGCCAGGCTACGCATCGGGGCTACTCGATGCGCGACGGACGCGACGGCGGATGAGTCCGACAACCTGCCCGATCTCCTCGATGCGCAGCAGTCGGGCCATGACCAGATAGGCGAGGCCGCCGACCACGGACACCACGATCACGTTGAGCAGCACGCCCAGGCGGTTGGTCGGACCGCTTCCGGTGATGAAGGTGACCAGCACAGCTTGCGCGCCGAAGGCGACGGCAAGGGTGACGACTCCGGCGACGAGCATGCGGGCGAAGGCACCGAGGGTGCGGCGACCATCGAGGCCGCCGAGCCGACGCCGTAGGACGATCCAGGACACGATGAAGGTCGCCCAGAACCCGCACACGTAACCGAATGCGAGCGCGGCCACCTGGGCTCCTCCACCGAAACCTGCGTAGAACAGCGGTACGGCGATCGCCAGCGCCACCACGTTCATCACCACGCTCGCCCAGAACGGGGTGCGAGTGTCCTCCACCGCGTAGAAGCCGCGGAAGACCACGTAGAACAGGCTGAAGGGCAGCAGACCGAGCATGAACACGCTCGTGATGAGTCCGGCGATGCCGGCCTGCTCGGGGGTGGCTGCGCCGTAGCCGAACAGCAGCACCAGCAGGCCGGGGCTGACGACGAGCAGGGTCGCCACGATCGGCACGAGCAGGGCACCGACGAGTCGCATCGTCGAGGCGACGTCGTCGCCGACCTGACGCAGGTTGCCGGTGTGCGCGACGCGACTGAGCGCGGGCAGGAGCGCCGTGACGATCGACACGGTGATCACACTGTGCGGCAGCATGAACACCAGGTTCGCCTTCTGGTACGTGGTCAGGCCCGCAGCGATGAGTCCTTCATTTGCCGCATTCACATTGGCCAGCGTCGCCAGTCGCGTGATGACCACGTAGCCGGCCTGGTTGACCACGACCAGGCCGAGTGTCCAGGCTGCGAGTTTGCCGGCCTTGCCGAGGCCGGCTCCCTTGAAGTCGAATCGTGGCCGATACCGGTAGCCGGCGCGGAAGAGAACCGGGATGAGGATGAGCGCCTGCACGGCGACGCCGAGGGTGGTGCCGATCCCCAGCAGTGCGACCTGATCGGCGGTGAGCACGCCGTCGGCGGCCGCGGATGTTCCCGCGATGATGATGAACAGGACGAAGGTGGCGATGGCGACGATGTTGTTGGCGATGGGTGCGAACATCGGCGGTCCGAATACACCTCGCGCATTGAGCACCTGCTGGCTGAGCGCATAGATCCCGTAGAAGAAGATCTGGGGAAGAAGGAGCCGTGCGAACGCGGTCGCGAGTTCACGCTGAGAATCGTCGTAGGCACTCGTCGCATACAGGTCGACCAGCAACGGGGCGGCGGCGACGGCGATCACCGCGAAGGCCAGCAGGACCAGGCCGACGAGAGTGATGAGGCGATCAGCGTAGGCCGCGCCGCCATCAGCATCGTCCTTCATGCGTCGGACCAGCTGCGGGATGAACACTGCGCTCAACGCACCGCCGATGAGCAGGATGTACAAGACGTTGGGCATCGTGTTGCCCAGGGAGTACGCGTCGGAGACGATGTAGAAGCCCAACGCGGTCGTCATCGCGATATCGCGAAGCACCCCGGTAATGCGCGAGGCCATCGTGCCCGCGGCCATCACCGCACTGGAGTTGATCAGGTTCGGACTACTCACGTCGATCCCACCGGAGAGTCCCCGGGCGAATTCCCGTGTGAATCCACCGTGCTTCTGCGAGCCCGAGCTCGTCGCACCGCGTCGGCGATGACGAGCAGGACGAGGACGACGGCGGCACCGATGGACACCCACAGCGCTGCGCGGGAATACGCGGTGGTCTGCAGGGTCAGTTGGGTGCTTGTCCCGAAGTCCGCACCCTCGATGGTGATCAGGCGTACCGAGACCGGCAGTGGTTCGCCGCCGATGATGCGGACCGGGACCTCGAGGCTCGCACGCCTGCCCGCCTCGATCTGCAATGGCTCCAGCGGATCAGATTGCAGACGTGCGCTGGGTTCCCCCTCCACCCGAAGGCCGATGGTGACAGGGCGGTCGAAGTCATTGGCGACGGTGATGGGGATGCGTCCGGTGTTGCCACTGAACGTCACCGTCCCGCGGGACACGACGGTGACGCGTCCGATGTCGGTGTCGAGATCGTCCTGAACGATCGTGAGGAGTTGCGACCCGGTCTCCTCACGATTACGCCAGGCGGCCGAGGCGCTGCGCAGGAGGGCACCGGCGATGGGTTCGGTGATGTCGATCGGGTTGTCCACGACCTGGCGTACGAGGGTGAGGCTGTCCTGGGCGCGCACGATGCGGTCGACGTACTCACCGGGTAGTTCCCGCTCTCGCTGGGCCGCACCGTAGGGACTACGTGAGCGAAGCACCGTGCTCGGTGGTTCGTTGAGGACCTGGCCGAGGGGGACCAGTTCGATCCAGGGTGAGACCCGTAGTGCGGTAAGGATCTCCCTCAGCAGGCGGGGATCGCCGTTCCAGCGTGGTCCGCCGGAGCCGGCGATGAGGGTGCGCGGGATCTGGGGATCTTCGAGGGTGACGAAGGCGGTCTCGGAGATGAACCGCTGACGGACCAGCAGCCGCTCGGCCTTCGTCTGCTCGGGCATGCTCAACGTGGCCCGCAGACCGGAGTCGATGAGCACCGCACGCAGCGGGCCGAACTGAGTGTCGAGGTCCACCGACCCGCTGGGGGTGATGCCCGAGGCGTCCAGGGGTGGCAGCGCATCATCCCGCAGGATCACCGCGCTCACCCCGGCCGAGGCGAGCAGTGACGTGGTGGTCAGATCGGTACGTCCGCCCGGTGCCCAGTAGATGCTGCCGATTCCGGGATTGCCGATGGCCTCGCGAGTCACCGGCCCGGCGATGGAGATCGCCCGCACCACATCGCGATCCAGACCCCCGCGCTCGAGTGCGTCCGCGTCGACGTCGGCGTAGGGCAGCACCCATAATTCCGTGCGCTGCGCGATCGTGCGCATCTCATCCAGCCACCGGGTGGCCTGCTGTGAAGCAGCCCCGGGCACGAGTTGATCCCCATCTGCGACGAGATAACCGCCGGTCATCGCGTCGACGGTCTGCACCAGAGCCGGGTCGATGATCCAGGACACATCGCGTCGGGCGGTGGATCCCGCACTCACCAGATCATCGAGACGTCCACCCGGGGAGATCGCCCGCCCGGTGGAGTCATTGAGCAGCACTCCGTCCGGTGTGCGTCCCGGCCAACTCGACAGGGGCCACAGCCACGCCAGCGTGGTCTGCTCCTCGGGTGGCTCCGGCACCCACGGCAGCAGGGTGCGCCCGACTCCCAGAACGGTGAATCCCAATCGCGGATCGATACCGACGAGCTCGATGCCCAGCACGTACACCCCCGGGCCCTGCAGGGGGAGATCTCGCATGCGTACCCGGATGGTGAAATCACGCTTCGCCCCCGGTTGCAGGCGGCCGGCGACCTTCGTGGTGGTGTCGGAGATCGCGAACCCGTCGAAGGAGTTGCTGCCCGCCGCCACCTGCGCGATCGCTTCGCGGGAGGGCAGCGGAGCCGAGATCGTCACCCGCACTGACAGATCGCTCAGGTCGAAGTCGGTGTTGGTGTTGGCCACCCTGCCCTTGATGATCAGGCGACTGGAGGGCGTGGGTGCGATCGGTGCGAAGGAGGTGATGACCACCTGACCGGGCGTGGTGACCGCCTGCGCCGGGGTCGCGATCGTCAGGGGTCCGGTGAGCAGCACGAGCGCGAGAAGCGACACGAACGCCGCGAGTCGTGCCCCGACCCGCGCACTCGATCGGTGTGCGCGAGTCAACCGGCGTCCGCGAGCAGATCGGGCAATCGGTCCAGCAGGCGTCGCTCATCGGCGTAGGCCAGTCGCGACCGCACGTCGTCGAGGTTCACCCAGGCGACTTGTTCGACCTCCGCATCGGCATCGGACAACTCCCCGCCGGAGGCCTCCATCAGATAGTGGTGGACCGTCTTGTGGATGCGTCGGTTCTCGGCGATGAACCAGAAATCGATCACCCCGAGGGGTGCCATCACACGTCCGACGATCCCGGTCTCCTCTTCCACCTCGCGTAGTGCGGCGTCGACGGGCGTCTCACCTTCCTCGAGGTGGCCCTTGGGGAGCGACCACACCAGCCGCCCCCGGCGGTCGTGGCGGGCGATGAGGGCGGCGCGGGGGGTACCGGCGCTGCGATCGATGACCAGTCCACCCGCGGAGGTCTCCTCCACCGTCGGCATGGGAGTGGCGGCGGGCTTCCGCCGCCGCAGGCTCCCGGGGGTGGGAGGCATTGAGCCGCCGGAGCCGCGCGCTCCTCGCCGGCGGGGCTGCTCGGCGGTGGACATGTCAGGAAGGATAACTGTGTGGTGAGGTCCTAGGGTGGGGTGTCGTGCCCGCCTCACCGACCCCCGATCGTGCCGCTGCAGCGGCCGCCCTCGTCGGCGTGGCGTCTGATCTTTCGGACCTGACCGAGCGGTTCACCGGCGCCGGCCATGAGATCTCCCTCGTGGGGGGTACCGTCCGCGACACCCTGCTCGGGCGGCTAGGACCCCAGTCGGATCTGGACCTGACGACCGATGCTCGTCCGGAGATGATCCTGGAGTTGGTCACCGGCTGGGCCGATGCGGTCTGGGAGGTCGGGATCCGCTTCGGCACTGTCGGGGCGCGCCGTGGCTCGCGGATGCTGGAGATCACCACATACCGGGCGGAGTCATACTCCGCCGACTCGCGCAAGCCCGAGGTGACGTTCGGCGACACCCTCGAGGGCGACCTTGCGCGCCGCGACTTCACGGTCAACGCGATGGCTGTGCGTCTGCCCAGTTTGGAGTTCATCGACCTGCACGACGGGATGGTCGATCTGTCCGCCGGGGTCCTGCGCACCCCGGCCACACCGCAGGAGTCGTTCTCCGACGACCCGCTGCGCATGCTGCGAGCGGCGCGGTTCGCCTCCCAACTCGGCTTCGAGGTCGCACCCGAGGTGCTCGACGCGATGACGCAGATGGCCGATCGACTCCAGATCGTTTCGGCAGAGCGCATCCGTGATGAGCTCACCCGACTGGTGATGGGCGCCCATCCGCGGTGGGGGTTGACGGTGTTGGTGAGCACGGGACTCTCCGATCGGATCCTGCCCGAACTTCCTGCGCTGCAGTTGGAACTCGACGAGCATCATCGCCACAAGGATGTCTATGAGCATTCCCTGACCGTGCTCGAGCAGGCCATCGATTTGGAGACCACGCATGAGCCGGTCTGCGATCCGGACCTCGTTCTGCGCCTAGCGGCGCTCCTGCACGAC
>CBFHQG010000112.1:0-6719 GCA_965657825.1 Actinomycetes bacterium
GACCAAGCGCACCGCAAGCTTGGAGGACACGTTCTTCGAACTCACCGGCGAGGGGCAGCAGTTCGCCTTCAAAGACGTGACCTCCGGTGAAGGCGGTGCGTCATGACCGCGGCCCTGCGCTACGAGTGGGTGCGTACGACGACGGTGCGCTCCACCTGGGTGCTGATTGCCCTGGCCATCCTGCTGCCGGCAGCCCTCACCCTCTTCGTCGCCTGGGCGACATCTGATTTCGTCGCCTCCGCTGGCCCGGGCGGCCCGGGGAGTGAGAACTTCGCACCCTTCGGCCTCTCCGGGGCGACCGTGCTGCTCCTCGGCTCGCTGCTCGTCACGATCGGCGCAGTGGCGTTCGGGCAGGAATACCGCCACGGGCTGATCCGGGTGACGCTCTCGGTGCTGCCGCATCGCAATGCGGTGTTCGCAGCGAAGACGCTCATGGTGATCGCCGTGACCGTCGTAACGGCCATCATCGCGATCGCTGGGATCGCCCTGGGTAACTCCATCGGTCTTGCCATCGGGGGCGCCAGCGATCCGACGTCGCTCAGCGCCGGATTGCAGGCGCAGCTGCGCGCATTGCTGGTCGTCGTGTTCTTCGTCCTCATGGCGATGGCGCTCACCGCCTTGACCCGCAACCAACCCCTGGGCATCCTGATCCCGATCGTGGGTGCGGCGGTGGTGGAGCCGATCATCACGCTGATCGCGCAGTTCCAGGAGTGGACCTGGATCGATTGGGTGCTGCCGTTCAACGGCGCGATCGCCTCGGTGAACACCTCGGGTGCCGAGGCGTGGGGCCACCTTGGCGTGTCGGCGATCTGGCTCGCTGCAGTGTTGATCCCGGCGTGGGTGCTGTTCAACCGACGTGACGCCTGATCGCGGCGCGCCAACGGGTGCTCGGTCGACCCGGCTGTCGATCAGCGGCCCGAGGGTGACGCCGAGGAAGGGACAGGCAGGGCAGTGGCCGTCGGCTCGGGCAGCAGTGAGGGCTGGTCGCGAGTGATGGATCGACCTGTCGGGCAGACCCGCGTCGTCCTCATGGCGGTCGCCGCCGGTGGTGCGATCGGTGCGGTAGCGCGCTGGCTGATCGAACGAGGCACCGTCGCACTACTTGATACCGAGCCGGTTGCCACCCTGCTGGTCAACGTCATCGGTTGTCTTCTCATGGGAGCTCTCGTCGCCCGGGTGCTCGGCGGTGCGGTGCACTGGCCACTGGCTCGCCCATTCCTCGGCACCGGTGTCCTGGGTGGGTTCACTACCTTCTCGGCCTATTCGGCTGACGCGGTGGTGCTCGCCCGCGACGGTTCGCCGATCGTGGCGGGTGCCTATCTGGTGGGGACGCTCGCGCTATGCCTGGCCGCGGTATGGCTCGGCGGCCGGTTAGGTCGCGTGCGGGGAGTTGGCGCATGAATCGACGATTTGCGCACGTTCGGTTACCTTTCGCGGCCGGAATTGGCACGCGAACCCGCGCAAACCTTGGAGTGAGGCGATGAGTTTCGTGCTCGACCTGCTGCTGGTCGCACTCGGCGGGGCTGCGGGAGCGGCGACGCGGTACTCGGTTGAACGCGGTGCAGCCCAGCGGCTCACGGCACCCTTCCCCTACGGGATCCTCATCGCCAACGTTGTCGGCTCGTTCATGCTCGGGGTGCTCCTGGTCAGCGTCACCGGTGCGTGGCTGGTGCTGCTGGGAGTCGGGTACTGCGGCGCGCTGACGACATATTCGACATTCGCCCACGACACGATGCGACTCGCCGGGGGTGGGCGCATGCCGGTGGCGGTCACGAACGTCGTGGTGTCGGTCGTCGCTGGTCTGCTCGCGGTGAGCGCCGGCATCGCACTCGGCACCCTGCTGTCATCTTGAGGGTGGTACTCGGGTGGTATTCGGGTGGTGCTACTCGACGGTGAGGATCGCGTCCATCCGGATGTCGTGGGGTTCGGTCGGCCAGGTGGGTGCCTCGAGCACCTCGTGCGCGTACACCACCGCAACGAGCAGCGGCCCGTGATCGACGAAGCGAGGAACCTGTGCCAGCGCTCGGTCGTAGAAACCCCCGCCCTGGCCGAGCCGATCCCCGGCGACGGTCACTGCCAACGCGGGAACGAGCACGATGTCGACGCCGGCCAGTCCTGCGTCGGGGCCCTGCGGCTCGCGGATACCTCGTTCATTGACCGTGTATTCGGTGCCGGGTCGGATCCCCACCCACTCCAAACGCCGATCCTGCGGGTCGGAGCCAGCGATGCGGGGCAGGAGCACCCGATGACCGAGGCCGAGAAGGGCCGCAATGAGGGAGTCGGTCGACGGCTCAGTGCCGTAGGACGAGTAGGCGGCAATACCCAGGGGGCCGTCCTCCCCCCGATCCCCGATCAGCCGAGCTGAAATCCGCAACAATCCGCTCGTTGTCGCCCCTAGGGAGTTGCGGATTTCGGATCGCCGGTGGCGAGCGAGGGCTCGGGCTGTGGCTTTGGACTCACCTTTCCGTGGGTCTCGCTGTTCTGCGAGGGCGTCAGGCGTGCCGGAGTCCTGAACCTCAGCGGCAGGAGGACGAGGGGACTTGCCGCCCTCGGGATCACGGTCCTGCTTGCTCACGTGGGCATTGTGCCCCGCCAGATCGCAGTCTCGTGCCGGTGCCTGTGTGCAGCCACCCTCAGGTGTGCAGGCCCCCTAGGCTGGGGCCATGCCCGGTGAGCAGCTGCGCGTGACGAAGGCGGTCGTCCCGGTCGCCGGCCTGGGAACCCGGTTCCTGCCCGCGACCAAAGCAACTCCCAAGGAGATGCTGCCCGTCGTCGACAAACCGGCCATCCAGTACGTCGTCGAAGAAGCCGTCGCCGCCGGCCTGGACGATGTGCTGTTCGTCACCGGCCGCAGCAAGCGTCCGCTGGAGGACCACTTCGACCGCAACGTCGAACTCGAGGCTGCCCTGCGTGCCAAGGGAGATCACACACGTCTGGCGAAGGTCGCCGCGGCCACCGATCTTGCGCGCATCCACTACGTGCGCCAAGGCGATCCGCTCGGCCTGGGCCACGCGGTCCTGATGAGTTCCCAGCATGTCGGCAACGAGCCGTTCGCGGTGCTGCTCGGCGATGACCTCATCGATCCTCGTGATCCCGTACTCGCCGAGATGATCGCGCTGCGCGAGGAGCACGGAGGCTCCGTGCTGTGCCTGATGGAGGTCCCCCGCGAGCAGATCCACCTCTACGGTTGCGCTGCAGTCGAGCAAGCCGACGGGCACGTCGTCGTCACCGACCTCATTGAGAAGCCTTCAGGTGAAGAGGCACCGAGCACGTTGGCGATCATCGGCCGCTACGTCCTCGACCCGGCCGTCTTCGACATCCTGCGCGAGACACCTCCCGGGCGCGGTGGAGAGATCCAACTCACCGATGCGCTGGTGCGCCTCGCGCAACTTCCGGTCGAACAGGGGGGCGGTGTGCGCGGAGTGGTCTTCACTGGTCGCCGCTACGACACCGGCGATCGCCTGTCGTATCTGCAGGCGGTGATCCGCCTCGCCCTCGAACGCGACGACCTCGGACCTGCGCTGCGCGACTGGCTCACGACCTATCTCGAGGCGGGTGAGGACTGATGCTCAGACCCGTTGAGGAGCAGCAGGCCCTCGCCCTTGCCGCGGTCGCCCCCCTCGAGCCCATCGACCTCCCCTTGTTCGAGGCACACGGGTGTGTTCTGGCCGCCGACATCGACGCACTGTGGCCGCTGCCGTCCTTCGACAACACCTCGATGGACGGCTATGCGGTGCTCGCCGCCGACGTCGCAGGAGCCACCGAGGAGATGCCGGTCACCCTGCGCGTCGTCGACGATGTGCCAGCCGGTTATCGCGCGACCGAGCGGGTCACCCCGGGCACCGCGATCCGGGTCATGACCGGTGCACCGCTCCCCGACGGCGCCGACGCCATCATCCCGGTCGAGGGCACCGACGGGGGCACGCAGACGGTCACCATCACGCGCAGTTCCCCACCGGGCGTCTTCATCCGCCGGGCGGGTGAGGATGTCCATGCCGGTGAGGTGGTGCTGCGCGCCGGACAGTACCTCGGTGCCCGTGAGATCGCGATCCTGGCCGCCGCAGGGCATGGCAGCGCACCGGTGCATCCGCGCCCGCGAGTTGTGGTGATCTCCACCGGCAATGAACTCGTCGAACCGGGCACCGCGCTCAAGCACGGGCTCATCGCCGACTCCAACTCCTTCATGCTCGTGACCGCTGCCCGGCAAGCCGGCGCCAGCGCCTTCCGCGCCGGGCCGGTTATCGATGACGAGGAGTTGTTCCTGCGCACCGTCGACGACCAGTTGGTGCGAGCCGATCTGCTGGTCACATCCGGTGGGGTGAGCATGGGTGCCTACGACACCGTCAAGGCCGTACTGTCGCGTCTGGGCACGGTCGAATTCACCAAGGTCGCAATGCAACCGGGAATGCCGCAGGGTTTCGGCACGCTCGGGGATGACAGGGTCCCGATCGTGACGCTCCCGGGTAACCCGGTCAGCGCCTACGTCTCCTTCGAGGTCTTCGTGCGTCCCCTGATCCGCCGGATGATGGGGTTCACCGAGGTGCTGCGCCCCCAGGTGCGCGCCACCGTTCTCGAAGGATTCTCCTCTCCGGCCGGCAAGACACAGTTCGCCCGCGTCGACCTCGACGTGGCCGATGGCCACTACGTCATCCGCCCGACCGGCGCGCAAGGCTCCCATATCCTCGGGGGGCTCTCGCGGGCGAACGCGCTCGCGGTGGTTCCACCGGAGGTCACTCAGGTCGAGGTCGGCGATGTGCTGACCGTCTACGACCTAGATCGGGAAGGCTGAGGCGATGCCGGAGGCGGATGCCCGCACCACAGGGGTCAGCGCGAGTTTCACCCATCTGGACGCCCAGGGTGCAGCGCGCATGGTCGACGTGTCGGCCAAAGAGGTCACCGCGCGCACCGCCACCGCGACGGGGATCGTGCGCGTCTCCGCCGAGGTCATCAGGCTTCTGCGTGGTGAGGGAATGCCCAAGGGCGACGCGCTCGCGGTCGCCCGGATCGCCGCAATCGCCGCAGCCAAGCGCACACCCGACCTGATCCCGCTGTGCCATCCGATCGCCATCCACGGTGTCGACGTCGACCTGCAGGTGCACGACGACCACATCGCGATGTCGGCGACGGTGCGCACCGCTGACCGCACGGGTATCGAGATGGAAGCGCTCACCTGCGTCGCTGTCGCCGGACTCGCGCTCATCGACATGGTGAAGGCCGTTGATCCGGCCGCGGTGATCGATGAGGTGAAACTCGTCGAGAAGACCGGCGGCAAACGAGGAGTCTGGCGGCGTGAGGACCTCGACGACGTGGAGTCGAGCACGTGAGTCGCGGCTGGCCGGCGACGCTGCGCGAAGGCCGCATCGGAT
This sequence comes from Actinomycetes bacterium, assembly GCA_965657825.1. GTDB lineage: Bacteria > Actinomycetota > Actinomycetes > S36-B12 > S36-B12 > M55B157. The sequence goes on from CBFHQG010000112.1 coordinate 5,367, forward strand.
TGCGTCCGATCCGGCTTCGCGATGCTGCCGCGTGGCGTGAGGTTCGCCGTGTCAACGTCGAGTGGTTGCGGCCGTGGGAGGCCACGCTGCCCCTCGGTGAGCACGATGCCCCGGTGAGTTTCGCCGGAATGGTGCGCCGACTGCGCGCCGAAGCGCGCGAAGGTCGCGGTCTGCCCTGGGTCGTGACGCTCGACGGTGCGCTGGTCGGGCAGGTCACCGTCGGAGGTATCGCCCGCGGCTCCCTGCTCAGCGGCTACATCGGCTACTGGATCGACTCGCGGGTAGCGGGGAGGGGTATCACCCCCACCGCCGTGGCGATGGCGACCGATCACTGCTTCGACGCCCTCGGGTTGCATCGGGTGGAGATCAATATCCGACCGGAGAACACCGCATCGCTGCGCGTGGTCGACAAGTTGGGTTTTCGACCCGAGGGTGAACGCGAGCGATACCTGCATATCGACGGCGCCTGGCGTGATCACCTGACGTTTGCTCTGTGTCGAGACGATGTCCCAGGTGGGGTCCTTGCGCGATGGCGTGCCACGCAACGCGTCTCTCCGTGATGAAGCGCTCGCCGTCGAGTTGACGACACGAACGCGGTCGACCTTTGTTAATGCGGGGTTTCGGGGCTGAGCGCGCCTAACGTTCATTCCTGTGACGGGTCTGATCTACGTGGCGATCGTGGGCCTGTGGGCCGCGGTGCTCATCCCCATGTGGCTGCGTCGTCACGACGATGACGAGGCTCAGCGGGCCGAACGCCATCAGGAGGCCATGGGCACCCTCGCTCGTTTCCGCGGTGAGAAATCCCGCTACGGCACGCCCACCCGTCGCGCGGCACGCCGTCGCCGCACCATCCTGGTGACCCTGATCGCCCTCACCATCGCCGGTGGGGCCGCCTGGTTGCTCCAGGTGACCGGTCCCTGGGCGGTCATCACCCCGATGGTGTTCCTCGTGGGCTTCCTCATCACCGCCGCGTTGGCGACTCGCTCGGCGGCCCGCCGCACCGTGGCCTATGAGCGTTCTGCTGCGGCTCGGCGCGACCGTCGGGCGACCCCGATCGTCGACGAGCCCCCCGTCGAACGCACCGAGGTCATCGCCACCCCGGCCCCCACACGCCGTCGACCGACGATCACCCAGCCACAGTGGGAACGGGTGTTCGATCAGACGGCCTGAGGGGGTCGTCCCCAGCCCGGATGGGGCCGAGACCGGCTGCATCGCCCGGCTCTTGCTAACCTCGGCACCTGCTGGTCGGTCCGAAAGGGGCCGGGTCAGGGGCTGTAGCGCAGTTCGGTAGCGCACCTCGTTCGCAACGAGGGGGTCAGGGGTTCAAATCCCCTCAGCTCCACATGGGTTCTG
>CBFHQG010000113.1:0-6539 GCA_965657825.1 Actinomycetes bacterium
CCGCACCCCCTGTGCGAGTAGTTGCCCGACCGCATCTCCGATCGCCCGGAAGGCGACGGGATCACGGCGCACGAAGGCGCCCCAGCCGGCACCTACGACATCGAGGTTGTTCAACAGCAGCCGATTGACCCGCACCTGGGGTATCTCCCCGGCGGTGAAGCCGAGGACGACGTAGCGCCCCTGTGTCCGCAGCAGCCGAAGCGAATCCGTCGTGCGATCCCCACCCACCGGATCGCAGACGATGTCGACGCCATCGGGTGCGATCTCACGCACCGATGCCGCCCAGTGTTCGTCGGCCAGGACGGTGTGGTGCGCCCCGGCGGCTCGTGCGAAGTCGGCCTTGTGCTGGGTCGATACCACCGCGATCACCCGGGCACCGAGTGCAGCGGCGATGCTGACCACGCAACTCCCCAGTCCGCCGGCCGCACCATGCACCACGACGGTCTCACCGGGCTGAAGTCGCCCGCGCATCGCGAGTGCGAAGTAGGCGGTGTGCATGTTCAAGATCGTGGCCGCACCCTCGGCGAAGTCCATCCCACCAGGTAGTGCGAACGTCATCGCTGCCGGTGCGACGGCGATCTCGGCCTGCCCCCCGATGTTGGTGAACGCCATCACCCGATCGCCGACGCTGAAACTGCTGTCCGGCGGCGCCAAGCGGATGACCCCCGCCGCCTCCAATCCGGGTACGAACGGTAGATCCGGTGAGTGCTGGTACATCCCGCGGGTCTGCAGCAACTCAGGGAAGGAGACCCCGGCCGCATGCACATCGATCGCCACCACCGGGCCACCGAGCTCATGGTGCAGATCCGGCTCAGCCCTGTCGCGGATCGTGACGGAGGCCGGACCGGTGTGATCACTGATGACGACGGAGCGCATCTGCGGATCCTCCCACGACTCCGGCGATGAGCACGAGCCCCACGGCCGCGACCACCATGGCGGCCAGACCTGCACGGATCCCTGCACCCTGCGCGATCAGGCCGACGATGAGCGGGGACAGGACGAAACCCAGGCGGGAGAACCAGGCGGTAACCGCGATCCCCATCGCCGCGGTGACCCCGGGCAGTTGCGAGGCGGCCTGCATCGCGGCGGGGAACAAGGTCGCCACGCCCAACCCCGAGATACCCGAGGCGATGATGAAGGCGACCGCGCTGCCCTGCACCAACGCCATCGCCATCGCTGCAGCAACCAGGAGCATCGAGGCACGCACCACGAGAGCCTGCCCGAAGCGGTCGACGGTTCGATCGCCGAGGAATCGTCCTACGGTCATCGCCGAGGTCATCACCAGGTAGGCGACCGCGATCATCGTCGCGGTTCCCCCCAGGTCCTCCAGATAGATCGAGCCCCATCGGACGGGAACATCCTCGACGGTGACGGCGAGCATGATGAAGGCGATCAGGGCTAGGCCACCCCCGCGCAACATCGTCATCGTCGCGTGACGTCGACGTGTCGGCACGTGCTGACCAACGTTCGATTCGATCGGGATCTCCACACTGTCCACACGCCAGGCGATGACAGTGGCGAGCGCAGCCAGGATCACGATGGCGATCGTGAGCACCGGTAGCGAGATGCCGATCACCGCGGATCCTGCCCCGATCCCGCTCCCGATGATCGTGGCCAGCGACCACCAGCCGTGGAATGAGTTGACGATCGTGCGGCGGTAGGCCACCTGGATCTGCAGGGCTCGGGTGTTCATGCCGGCGTCCATCACCGCATCCGCGGCGAGCAGCACGAAGAATCCGGCGGCCACCGCCACACCGCTCGTGGCGAATCCGAGGATGACGAGTCCGGGCAGTCCCACCAGCCCCATCACCCCGGTCGTGGCCACCGCGCCCCACCGGTGCACGAGGACTCCAGCGATCGGCCCGACGACCAGTCCACCGGCGGTACCCACGGCCAGCGCGATACCCAGACCGGCGTCGTCTAGATCAGCGCGCTGCTGGATCTCGACCAGTCGCGGCAGGATCGAGAATCCGACCATGCCGTTGATCGCGAAGAATGCGATCGTCGCGATACGCGCTCGGCGCAACCGTGCCAGGAGGTCTGCGTCAGGAAGGGATGCGCTCATGCCCGCGCGGTGGCGACGGCATGCGCCATTCGGCGCACCATCTCGACGACGACCTGCGGGTCGGTGGCGATGTTGACACGGACGAATCCCTTACCGATGTCGCCGTAGAGATGTCCGGCGTTGAATGCGACTCGCCCGTGTTCGAGGAACACCGCCGCTGGGTCCTCGCCCAACCCCAGCGGTCGACAGTCCAGCCAGGCCAGATAGGTCGCATCCGGGGCGCGGAAGCCCACCTCGGGGAGAGCGGCGGTCAACTCCCGCTGCAGGAGGTGCATGTTCGACTCGAGCAGGTCGACGGTGTGGGACAACCAATCATCGCCCTCCCGGTAGGCCGCGATGCTGGCGATGACACCCAGGTGCCCGGTGCCGTAGGTGACCTCGATGGGGATGCCGTCACGCAATCGTCGCGCGGTCTGCGCGCTGCCTGCCACGATCTGCGCGCACTTCAACCCCGCCAGGTTGAACGCTTTGGATGCCGAGACGAGGGCGACATCAGGGCCCGTGAGGTCAGGGTCGACGGTCAGGTAGGGAACGAACGGCTCATCACCCCAGGTGAGTGGCGCCCAGATCTCATCACTGATGACGGTCACGCCGTGCGCACGGGCGAGTTCGGCGATCGTGCGCAGCGTCGATGCATCGGCGGTGAATCCGGTGGGGTTATGCGGATGGCACATCAGGTACGCGGTGACCTCGGGTCGAGCGAACGCCGCCGCAAGCCCTTCGAGGTCGACGGCGTCGTCGACGAGCGGAACCTCGACGATCCCCCGCCGGGCGATCGATCGGGTGACGTTGAAGAACGGTGGGTAGATGGGCGGGGTGATCACGACCGAGTCGTGCTCACCGGTCAGCGCCCCCATGGCCTGCGCCATCCCGGTGAGCACATCGGGCAGCACCATGACGTGCTGTGTCGGGAAGGTCCAGTTGGCCTGGCGAGCACTGAACTCGACCAGCGCATCCGGTAGTTCGCCGTCATGTCGGTAACCGGTGTCACTGCGATCGATCGCGCGATGCAGAGCCTCGGCTACGCACGCAGCGAGGTCGAGATCCATCTCGGCGATCCAGGCCGGTAGGACATCGCCCTCGTAGGTGCGCCACTTGGCGCTGGTGTGCTGGGCGCGGAACTGATCGATCAGGTGCTCGCCCCCCGTGTCGAAGGCCGCCTGTTCGCTCATACGAGCGATCGTACGGTGATTCAGCCGCGCTGTTGCGCTGCAGCGCGCGGGCTGAACTCACGTACCGCGGCCCGGGAGGCGATCCAGGTCCAGCCTGGCTCACGCTCGGGTGCAGGCTCGGCCACGATCTCCAAGCCCGCGGCAGCCGCGTTCGGGAAGTCGTCGTTGACGTGCACGATGTTGGTGAACCCCTCGTTCTGCAGCAGCGAGGCGACCGCTGCTGCCCGGTAGCCCGATCCGCAGTACACGTACACCGGCTTATCCCGAGGGATCTCACCGAGACGATCGGCCACCTCGTAGAACGGCATGAACACCGCCCCGGCGACGTGTCCGCCCTCCCACTCCAGGATCTGGCGGGTGTCCATCACGTAGGACTGCGGATCCGCGGCCATCGCGGCGGCTACACCGTGGAAGTCCACCTGCTCGAGCACCTGGGCATCGGCTGGATCGGCGAGCCAGGAGTCGGGGCCTCCCGTGGCCTGACCCACCGCGTTGTCGATGCCGACACGCACGAGTTCGCGGTGCGCCGCGGCGACCTGCTCGGGGGTCGCCCCCAGGAGGGTGACCGGCGTACCCCACGGCATCATCCACGCCAGATAGTTGATGAACGCGCCGTCGAGATCGAAATTCACCGCGCCGGGCACGTGACCGGCGGCGAACACCTCACGGGAGCGCAGGTCGACGACCCACTCCCCGCGCATGATGCGCTCGCGAAGAACGGCGGGATCAGCCTGCGCCGGAGGAGTCAGGTCGACATCCCGGGGGCCGGCGGCATTGGCCGGACCCATGTGGGCGTAGTAGGCGGGGAACACATCCAGACCGGCGAGGATCGACTCGACGAACTGCGCCTCGGCTTCGGTGAAGGCTGGGTTGATGACCTTCTCGTTTCCGATCGTGGAGGACAGACCCTGAGCCTGTGTCGCCGCGCAGAATGAGCCGAATCCGTGGGTGGGATAGATCGGCGTCTCATCCTCCAGCCGCTCGGCGAGTCGATGAGCGGAGTGCCACTGATCGTGGGCCTGCTTGACCGCGAGGTCCGGAGCCACCAGATCCGGACGACCCACGCTGCCGTAGAGCAGCGACCCACCGGTGAACACCGCGCCGAGGTGATCGTCCTTGCGTACCGCGTAGGAGACGTGGTGCGGGGTATGGCCGGGTGTGTGGATCACGTCGACGATCATGTCGCCCACGGTGAAGGTGTCTCCGTCCCGCACGGCGAGCCCTTCATAGGCCAGGTCCACATCTCCGGGGACGACGTAGGTCGCCCCGTGTCGACGAGCAAGTTCCAGTCCACCGGTGACGTAGTCGTTGTGAACGTGCGTCTCAGCCACGTGAGTGAGGGTCAGGCCGTGCTCGGCGAGCAGCTCCTCGACTCGATCAATATCGCGCTGCGGGTCGACCACGATCGCGTGGACCCCGTCATGGGCGATGTAGCTGCGGTCACCGAGACCGGTGGAGTCGAGGGTGAGGACGTGGGGTGTGGAGGTGAAGGACATGGGCACTCCAAGGTCGGCGTTGTTCGATCACGATGCTGTCGTGCCCGACAGCCTATACCCCCAGGGGTATCGAACGCAAGGCCTCCGCTGCAGCTTGGGACATCAGCTGAGCGGCCTGCGGAGTGGGGTGCAGGCCGTCGGTGGTGTACCCGGGCAGCCATCCGCCTAGGACGGGATCGCGAAGGGGGGCGGCGGTGTCCAAGACGATGACCCCGTTGGCACTCGCCCAGGTGCGGATCGCGTCATTGACCGCCAGGGCCCGGGCATCGGCAGCGGGATCCGAACGCGGGGGGACCGTGCACACCGCCAGGGGTACGCCCACCGACTCCGCCGCCAGGCGTATCCGCTCGAGGTTGTTCACAACCACCGGAGGCGTGATCTCCCCTGACACGTCGTTGGTGCCGCCGTGCACGATGAGCAGATCCGGTGCCGGATACAGCGCATTCCACACCTGGCCGGCCATCCACGCGGTGGATCGTCCGTTCTCCGCGGTCATGCCCCCGAACCGCACGACACCAGCCGTATCGTCGATGAGCCCGTAGAACCAGGAATGTTCACCGATCGCTCCGGTCGTCGGATCGGTCATCCCCACGGAGATGGAGTCACCGAGGAAGGCGGCGACCGGGCGCTGGTCGATCGGAATGACGGCCGGTACCGCATCGGGGGTGGGTGTCGGCGTCGGCGGGGCCGGAGTCGAGGGCGCGGGGCTCGCCTGCGCGGTCGCCGGGCTCGCTGAGCCGCCCGGGGCAGCCGTGCGCGGAGAGGCGAGAGCCAGGCTGATCCCCAGCAGGATGGCCAAGACCCCCACCAGTGCCAGGGCACGCCAGCCCCATGCTGCTGCGGAGGTCATCGACCCATTGTCACCCCTGACGGCTCAGGAGTCCTGCCCGGACCCCGTGAACACCGTGCTCGGCATGTCGCGCTCACCGGATTCCACGCCCGCCACGATGCGTTCGGCCACCGCCTGCGCCGCCAATCCCTCGGGGAGTTTCGGTGCCGCTCCCCAGCGTGGGCGTGTGGCCAGACCGGTCTCGGTATGAGGTGGTCGGGCATCGATGAGCCGGATGCGCTGGCGGCGGAGTTCACGCGCTGCGGCGGCATCGTAGGCAGCGAGCGCCGCCTTCGACGCCGAGTAGGCGGCCATCCCCGGCATCGGCTGCTCGGCGACGACCGCCGAGATCGTGAGCATGAAGGGATCTCGACCGGCCCCCGCAGAGTCGGTCAGCGCTGGCAGCGCGGCGCGCAGGATTCGGATCGGCGCCAGGGTCTTGACGGTGAACAGGTCGATCATGACGTCATCGGGAGTCTCCTCCACGCTGCCGAAGGCCACGATCCCCGCGGCGAAGACGACGCCGTCGAGTCTCCCGTGGGTATCGATGGCGGCCTGGATGAGTCGGCGGGGGGTGTCGGCACGCGTGATGTCAGCGCTCACCGTCGTGCCCCACTCCGTCATCTCGGCGAGTGCGGTCTCATCTCGGCCGTGCAGGGTGAGCCGCGCCCCGCGCTCGGCGAGCATCCGCGCGATCGGGCGTCCGAGGCCACCGGTCGCGCCGACGATGAGGATGGATTTATCCGCCAGGTAATCGGCGACAGGATGATCGGTCACCGGCCAAGCCTGGCAGCCAAACCCAGCGGGCGCGACCGCGACGGCTCGCGTTCGGGATCCGCGCTACAGTGAGACCTGCAAACGGGAGCTCGTAGGAACGACGGGCTGAGAGGGTGGCCGCCGCCACCGACCGCCGAACCTGATCTGGGTAATGCCAGCGTAGGGAGGCCCTCATAATGCATCGTTTCATCCGCCCGATG
>CBFHQG010000114.1:0-6524 GCA_965657825.1 Actinomycetes bacterium
GGCAAACGATGCGCGATGCCTATCCCACCCAGGGAGATTGGGCTGCCGCGGCGAAGGAGTGGACGTCGACGACCTGCCCGGATCAGTTGGCGAATAATGAGCAGCTGCGCAACATCCTGTCGAACAACGGGATCGACCCGGACAGCTGATCGCGAGCGCGTCGTCAGCGGATGATGATGCGGGTGACGTGGCGGTGACGAGCAGGATATGCGTGCACCGACGTCGGATCACAGCACCTCGGCGAATCCGGGGTGTTACAACCCCATCGGCGGCGATCCGATCAGCGGGGCACGATCAGGCGCAGCGTGGTGCCCTCCTCGGCGTGCGTGCGCTGCCACATGCCCGGCACCATCGAGTCGAGCCATGCGGTACCCATACCGCGCCGATCACCTGCTGACACGGCCTGTCCGTTGTCGCGGATGACGATCTCCAGCGCATGATCGACCTGTCGACCGACGACGCAGATCCAGGTAGCACCGCCGGAGCGCACCGCGTTCGCGATCGCCTCGGCCAGCACATCGGCCAGCAGCAGCGTCGTCGCATCAGTGAGCCCCTCGGGTAGATCCACCTCGACCTCGGCGATCCCCTGCCATGACTGCGTGACCTCACGCAGTCTTTCAGCGGGGGACTGACGCCCCAGCATGATCGCATCGGGGATCGGGCGGGCGAGCACCTGCGCGGCGGAATCCGCCGCATCGCGGACCGCCTGCGGATCATCGCTGCGCACACCCTCGCGCATGCGCAGCGCGCTGGCGGTCAGGGCTGACTTCATGTGATTGTGCAGATACGTCGCTGCCTCCTGCTCGCGCACTCGTCGCACGGCAGCCTGCATCACCTGCGGATCGTGCATCGCATCGAGCAGGTCGCGGCGATCCGCGGACGTGACCCGTGCCATCGCCACGATGAGGGCGAAGACGATGATGGCGATCGTGATGGTGAGGATGGTGGGGAGATCGGCCGGCACTCCCAGCAGGTACTCCGGGAGCGTGCTCGGGACCACCCCGCAGATGATCGCGAAGACGGGCACGGTCACCAGGTTCCAAACGCGTGGCAAACGCTGTGCGATCGACAGGCGACTGAAGCCGAGATAGATCACGGCCAGCAGGCAGAATGACCCTCCGGCCACCGCCGCGACGGACACCCCGTTGCGCACCACCGAGCCGATGAACAAGCCGGCCACCAGGAGTCCAAGCACGATGGGGGTCAGGATCGGCCCCCGAGAGATCGCCTCCAGCGCAACGGGTCCGACTCGCACCCGTGGGGGTTGGCCGGCCTCGGTGAACCACAGGCGGTGACTGAGTGGGCGCAGCCGGGTGCTGACCAGTTCGCGGATCGCATCCGCTGCCTGCGTCACCGCCTGATCAGGTGGCTCACCTGCACGCGATCCGCCGCGGATGCCCTCGATGTGCTGCTGAACGGGGGAGCTCCACCGACGCACCACGTCATCCACCTGCTCCCAGGTGTCGTCCTCACTGAGTCGCGCAGCGATCGCGATATCGCGAGCGAACGCCCGCCGGTAGGAGCGGCGGAATTCGATCTGTGCATCGACCAGGATCGCCAGCACTCCCATCCACAGCACGACGGTGAGGGTGGAGTTGAGCACGCGACTGACGGTGTTCGTCGGATCGACCAGCCCGAACGAATCGGCGGCGACCTGGACGATGATCCCCCGCACCGCACCGGCGAGCGCGACGACTCCGACTCGGGCCATCCGGGCTGGCATCGACTCGCGATCGCCCACCAGGCGACCACCGATGAGCGCTACCACCGACAGCCCCAGCTGTGCGATGAACGCCACCCCGAGCCAGGAAAGTCGATCGGCAGCGGGGACATCACCCGCGGGAATGGTCGCGATGATCGGCACGATCCCGATCAGTGCATACCCGGCCACTACGGGCCACCCCAGCAGATTCACTCCACTGGCCCGCTCCCACCAGGTTCGCATCTCGTTCCTCCGACTACATCGTGCGATTAGCTGTCGGCTGAGTCGCTCACTGCTGGAATCGCGTCAGCCTGGCCGGTCATCCGGACGAAAGCGCGGACGAGTTGCACGCGTTGGTTGTGGCTGGGTACCCGCGGTAGCGCCAACTGATCGCAGATGCGCGTGATGACCTTCTCGACCGCTTTGACCGATACCGAACGCATCCGTGCGATCTCCGCCGTCGAATAACCCTGGGCGACCGAACGGAGTACCTCGATCTGAGTCGGGGTGAGGCCAGCCAGATCCTCATCCGGGGCACCGGACCCTCGAGGGGCACGCAGTGGCGTGTCGCGCGCCGACACGATCAGGGTCACCAGCCGCGAGACGTCATCGACGTCAGATTTCGCCAGGTAGCGCATACCGGTCGGCCATCGCGGGATGTCGGTGGTCAGCAGTCGCGGGTCCCGATAGTGCGTGAGCATCACCAGGCCGATCCGCGGCAGGCGCGCACGCAGAGCATGCGCGACATCGATCCCATGAGGCCCGACTCCCAGATCCAAATCGAGGACCGCGACCTCAGGTGGCGGTGAGGAGAGTCCGGCGAGAGCCGAGCGGGCATCGGCATAGGTGCCCAGGACCTTCAGGCCGCGTCCCTCCAACGCCGAACTCAGCGTGGATCGAATGAACGCATCATTGTCGACCACGATGATCGGTGTCCCACCCGGATCGTTCGCGACTCGCACGCTCCCAGCATGCCATGTGTGCCCGCAGGGCTACCCTGGCGAACTGTGGCGCTGACCAACCTGCGGGCCGTCATCACCGTCCGGGACTTCCGGCGGCTGTATGCCACTCGACTACTGGGTCAGGCCGCCGACGGGCTCCTCCAATCAGCGCTCGCGACCTTCGTGCTGTTCTCCCCCGAGCGCCAACCCACCGCAGCGAGCGTCGCCGGTGCTTTCGCGGTGCTGTTCCTCCCCTACTCCCTCGTCGGTCCCTTCGCCGGTGTCTTCCTCGACCGGTGGCGTCGCCGCCAGGTGCTGGTCTACGCCAACCTGATTCGGGCGCTGATCGTCATCGCGGTGGCCGTCCTCGTCGCTCAGCGACATGAGGGTCTGTCGCTGGCAGTGACGGTGCTCGTCGTTCTGGGCGTCGGTCGGTTCGTCCTGGCCGGATTGTCCGCCTCACTGCCCCACGTCGTCGCGGGGCCGGTGCTTGTCACCGCTAACGCGCTCACTCCGACCTCCGGCACGATCGCCGCGGCTGTGGGTGGCCTCGCCGGTGTCGGCATCCGCGCCCTCGCCGGCGGTGGTGACACGGGCAGCGTCATCGTCTTGGTGTGCGCGATGTTCGGGTACGCCTGCGCCGCCTTGATGGCCGCCACCCTCGGCCGTGACCGACTCGGGCCCGACTCGCAGACCGTGCGCGACACGGTGTGGGGAGTGCTCAAGGGATTCGCCGACGGCTTCCATCAACTGAGGGCATACTCCGTCGCCGGGCGCGCGGTGCTCGTGGTGATGATGCACCGCATCGCCTTCGGTGCCCTCACCGTGATCGGATTGCTACTGGCACGCAACACCTTCGTGGTGGATGGTGATGCCGATGCAGCACTCGTCATCTTCGCCATCATGACAGCCGCAGCCGCAGGGGGCGCACTCGTGGGCGCCATCATCACGCCCGGCATGGCCCGCCGCTTCGGATACGTTCGATGGAGTGTGATCTCGCTGGCCCAGGCTGCTCTCCTCGTCACCGCGTTCCTGTTCATCACGGCTGCAACCGTCTCAATTCCTCCGCTGGTCATCGCCGCCGCGTCGCTCGGCTTCTGCGGCCAGAGTGTCAAGGTGTGCTCGGACACCCTCGTGCAGCGAGAGATACCCGATGATTACCTCGGGCGCGTATTCGCCCTGTTCGATGTCGCCGTCAACGCCTCCCTCGTGCTAGGAGTCACTCTCGTCGCCTTCACCTCACCGGCCTCGGGTATCTCACCGGTGATCTACGTCGCGACGGGAATTCTCCTCGCCGGCACAGCTGCCGCCTATTGGCGGTCTAGAGTGACTGCGTGACCCGTCTCCGCCTGATCTCGACGATCCTCGCCTTCACCCTTGCTACCTTGATCACGCCGATCGGGATCGTGTCCTACTGGGCTCAGCGCACCATCACCGACTCCGAGCGGTACATCGAGACGATCGGGCCCCTGTCGGAGAACCCCCAGATCCAAGATGCGATCGCTCAGTTCCTCACCGAGAAGATCCAGGAGCAGATCGACCCCGAGGAATTGGTCGATGAGATCTTCGGCGGATTGATCGAGGAATATCCACGACTGCGCGTCATCGAACCGATCATCACCGGAGCAGTCGACTCCCTCATCAGCGAGGTGACCTACCGCATCGTGCGGTCCCAGGCATTCAGTGACTTCTGGCGGGCGGCCAATCTGGCTGCGCAGAAGTCGATCATGGTGATCCTGCAGGGCCGAGAGGATGACGCGATCCGTCTCGAGGGTGACGTTGTCGTGCTGGACATCTCCGCCGCGATCGAAGCGGTGAAGCAAGGATTGATCGATCGCGGGTTCACCGCTGCCGAGCGCATCAATGTGCCTGAGGCTGATCGACAGATCGAGTTGCTCGAGGCTCCGCAGTTGGCGCAGTTGCGCACGGTGTACGCGATCGCCTCGCCGGTGCTCGCACTGCTGCTGTTCGTGGGCCTGGGGCTCTTCGTGCTCGCCGTGGTACTGGCGCAACGGCGCCCGCGCATGGCGGCCTGGGCCGGTTTCACCCTCGCCCTCGTGGGCGCCGTGCTGGCGGTCGGCCTCGCCATCGGGCGCACCACGTTCACCAATACGTTGGCCGGCACACCGTTCGGCCCCGCGTCGGATGCCTTATACAGCCAGTTGTTCCTGTTCCTCGTCAATGCGGCCGCTGTGACGATCCTGCTGGGCGCGATCGTCATGATCATCGGCTGGTATCTCAGTCGTTCGCGGGCCGCAGCCGAAGTGCGCGCTGTGGTCGACAAGGGTGCATCGTCGGTTGCTCGCGCGATTCCGGCGGGTCCGTTGACAGACTCAGGGCCGTGGATCGCCCGTAATGCTCGCTGGCTGCGGGTGGGCATCGCCGCGCTGTTCGTCCTCATCGTGGTCATCGGAAGCGATCTCAGTGTGGTGCGCACGATCATCGCAGCGGTCATCAGCTTGATCCTGCTCGGCATCGTCCAGGTGCTCTCCCGCACCGATGATTCCGACGTCATCGTCGAGGTGGTCGAGGTGGTCGAGGTGATCGAGATCGACGAGGTCACGGAGGTCGACGTGATCGAGATCGACGACAACCGCTAAGAACCTCTCTTGCGTCTGAGTCACGGTTGTGGTCGCTAACTCGGTGAGTTAGCGACCACAACCGTGACTCAGACGAGGGCCGTGATGTGGGGGTGTGGATAACGGGCGGGGGTGTGGAGCTTTTCGACAAGGATCACGGCATGTCCTTCCCCCAGATCCTTACCTATGACGCCACAACGACTTCCACCACCGTCAGTGGCGGCCGTCGTGCTACCTCACTCACGCTCGCCACTGTCATGGACGTCTTCGCGGATGCTCCCTTCACCCTCGCAGAGGCCACCGGCCATGGGATCACACGACCCCAACTGCGGGCGGCCCTCGAACGCGGCTACCTGAGACGCCTGCGGCGGGGTGTCTACGTCATCCACCAGGAATCTCCCCTCACCCCTCACGACCGGGCTCGACGGGCACTCGCCCCACTCGGTGGAGTCCCCACGGTCATCACCGGAACACTCGCCGCTGAGTTGCACGGCCTTCCCTTCATCCGACCCAACGGTCCATCTCTTACCCGCTCATGCGCGGAGATCCTGGTGCTGGAGTCCCAACAGCCCCGCTGCGGGTATCGCGATGTCGACGCCGTGGTCCGCCGCGTTCGGCGATTTCCCGACGACATCGTCACCGTCGATGGGTTCACCATCACCTCGATACTGCATGCAGCGATCGACGTCGTACGGATGGGGGATCGGCTCACCACCAGGTCTCGGGCCCGGGCGCTCGCGCTCCCGGAGGCCCTGGTCGTCCTCGACGCGGCGACCTCACGCAGTGGTGCCGCAACAGCCGAGGAGGCAACTGCGCTGATCGCGCGCATGCGCGATCGATTCCGCTACGGGACAGGCATCCGGCGAGTCGATGCGGTCGCCGAACTCATTGAGCCCCGTTCGGAATCACCCTTCGAGTCGTGGTCGCGCGGCCACATGATCACCTTCGCAGTGCCCATGCCCCTTGTGCAGTACCCGATCACCGGCGCCGACGGTCTGGGATACCGGGTGGACTTCTGCTGGCCGGATCTGAAGGTGATCGGCGAGGCTGACGGCCTGGAGAAGTACGGGGAGACTCCCGAGGAGATCAACGCGGCGAAACGGCGGGAATTCGCGCGCCAGCGTGCCCTCGAGGAGGCAGGGTGGATCGTCGTGCGCTGGACTTGGCAGGAATTGGCAACCAATCCGGGGGCCGTGATGCGCCGGATCAACCGCGCACTGCAGCAGGCCCGTCGTGCACGCCACGCCAGCCGCGCCAGTTAACCCCCCGAACGCGTCTGAGTCACGGTTGTGGTCGCTAACT
>CBFHQG010000115.1:0-6031 GCA_965657825.1 Actinomycetes bacterium
ACCCGTGGAGTTGTCCACGTCGCGGGAGAGGGTGAGCGTCTCGACGTCGAGCGCGTCGTAGGACGCCAGGAGCGTGTTCGGATCGGCCAGGTCGCATTTCGTGATGACGAGCAGTGGTCGCAGGCGAGCCTCATAGGCCGCGACGAGTGCGCGATCGATCAGCCGCGGTCGGGGTTCAGGGTCGACCACCGAGGTGACGATCGCCAACTGATCGGCATTCGCCACGATGATCCGCTCGACGGGATCGGTGTCATCCGCAGTCCGGCGCAGGGTGGTGCTCCGAGGGTCCAGGCGCACGATGCGAGCGAGATCTTCTGCACCGCCACCTGCGGTGAACCAGGACGAATCCCCGACGACGACACCTTTGCGGCCGAGTTCGCGTGCCTTGACCGCGAGGATGTCGCGGCCGTCGTCGGTGTGCAGGCCGAACCTGCCACGATCGACGCTGACGACCATCGCGTGCTGTGCATCGGCGTGCGCGGGACGATCCTTCGATCGAGGCCGCGACTTCGTGCGAGACGGGCGGACGCGGACGTCATCCTCGTCCCAGCGGTCGGTACTCCGACGCGCTGGTGTCACGCGCCCTGCTCCAGCATGTCGCGCCACATGCCCGGGAAATCCGGGAGGGTCTTCTGCGTCGTCGCGATGTCCAGGATGTGCACGTCGGGAGTGACCAGGCCGAGGACCGCAGCCGCGGTCGCCATTCGATGATCGCCGTAGGAGGAGACGGTCCCACCTCGCAGGGGTGCGGGGGTGATGCGCAGATCATCCTCGCCTGCCACGACGTCACCGCCCAGTGACCCGATCATCTCGACGAGCGCATCGAGCCGATCGGTCTCGTGCCCGCGCAGATGACCGATCCCGCTGAGGTGGGATGGAGTGGTTGCGAGAGCGGCGGCGGCTGCGAGTACAGGGGCGAGTTCGCCGATGTCATGCAGATCGGCGGTCAACCCCCGCACCTCCCCGGTGCCAGTGACGGACAGCCCCGCGCCATCGCGTTCGACTCGGGCACCCATGGCCTGCAGGAGTTCGCGCAGTGCATCTCCGGCCTGGGTGGTGTGATCGGGCCAGTCGGGGACGGTGACCCGACCACCGGTGACGAGAGCGGCGACGAGGAAGGGTGCAGCATTCGACAGGTCGGGCTCGATGACACGATCGATGGCCGCGATTGGCCCGTGGTGGATGTGCCAGGTCGGATGCTCGGGTGATCCGCTGCGGTGGACCTGCACACCATGCTCGGCGAGCATCGCGATCGTCATGTCGATATGGGGCTGACTCGGCAGATGCGCACCGATATGGGTCAGCTGCAGCCCCTGGTCGAAGCGTGCGGCGCTCAGCAGCAGGCCGCTGACGAACTGGCTGGAAGCCGAAGCGTCGATGCGTACCTCACCGCCCTCGACGTAGCCGACGCCGTCGATGATGATCGGCAGATAGCCGCCCGCGTCGATCACGTCGACGCCGAGCTCGCGCAGCGCATCGAGCATCGGGCCGAGGGGGCGTTCGCGGGCGCGTGGATCACCATCGAGGGTGACCGCGGCGGATGTCAGGGCTGCCATGGGCGGAATGAATCGCATGACGGTCCCCGCGAGCCCCACATCGATGCGAACCGGATCGGTGCGTGTCCGATCCATATCGTGCATATCGGTGGAGGGGATAACGGTGGATGCGGGCATCGGGTCGATCCGACAGTCGATGGTCCCCGCGATTCGCCCCGGCCGGGTGGCGACCTGGGCTCCGAGAGCCGTGAGCGCATCGATCATCAAGGTCGTATCCCGCGCCTGCAGGGCGCCGAAGACCTGCGATGGTGCGTCGGCGAGGGCGGCGAGGAGCAGGGCGCGGTTGGTCTGGGACTTGCTGCCGGGCACCGCGATACGCGCCGTCACCGGTCGTGTCGCGAGGGGTGCCGGCCACGGATCGAGTGGAGGCGGCGGCACCGAGGGGGTCATCATGGCCATCGGACACGAGCGTAGTGCTCACCCCGCGCATCTCGGACGCGCAGGCGATGGGCCACCCTTGGCGTCATGTGCGGACGTTTCGTTGCCGGGCGTGATCCGGCCAGTCTGGCCGCAGCGTTCGGCCTGGAGCAGGTCCCCGAGCGTGCGCTGCCCCCCAACTACAACGTCGCGCCCACCCAGGACGTCTACGTCGTGCGTGACCACATCGTGCAGCCCGACGCGCAGCCTCGAGCCCAACTCGAGGTGGCCCGGTGGGGCCTGATCCCCTCCTGGGCGAAGGACCCGGGGATCGGTAACCGGATGATCAATGCCCGCGCCGAAACGGTGGCCGAGAAGCCGGCATTCCGATCCTCCTTCGCCTCCCGTCGCTGTCTGGTGCCCGCCGATGGGTTCTACGAATGGCAGGCACCGCAACGCGAGGGTGCGCGCAAGACTCCCTATTACCTGCATCCGGCCGATGGGTCGGTCCTGGCGATGGCGGGGTTGTATGCGTGGTGGCGCGATCCAGCCGTCGCCGAAGACGATGACCCGAAAGCCTGGGTGATTTCGACCACGCTGCTCACCACCGAGGCGGTCGGGCCCGTCGCTCGCATCCACCATCGCTCGCCCGTGCCGGTTGCTGCTTCGCTGTGGGAGGAATGGTTGGATCCGCGCGTCGCCGGGGGGCAGGTCCTAGCGGAGGTCCTCTCACCGCCCCCGGCGGACTACTGGGCGCTGCACCCGGTCTCCACCGCGGTCAACAGTCCGCGCACCAACCGGTCCGACCTGATCGATCCGGTCGATCCGGTCGATCCGATCAGGGGGCAGGGGCCTGCAGCGTCGGAATAGCAGGCCGGTGGTGGGCGTTACCGTCCCCGTGAACGCAGTGGTGTCCGCCGACCGGCCAATCGGCGCCTTCGATACGCCAGTGCAGGGGATACCCTCGGTGGTGATGTCGGGAAACAGCACTGTCGAGCACACCGAGACCGCGGAGGAGCGCGCCGCTCGGTTCGAGCGTGATGCCCTGCCGTATCTGGATCAGCTCTACGGAGGCGCACTGCGGATGACGCGTAATCCCGCAGATGCTGAGGATCTGGTGCAGGAGACCTTCATCAAGGCCTTCGCGAAGTTCGACAGTTTCACCGAGGGGACGAACCTCAAGGCGTGGCTGTACCGCATCATGACCAATACGTTCATCACCTCCTATCGCCGTCGGCAGCGGCAACCCCTGCATACCTCCGCCGACGAACTCACCGACGGGCAGTTGGCGGCCACCGCCTTCACGACCGGTCAGTTCCGATCGGCCGAGGCCGAGGCGCTCGATCGGATCACCGACTCCCAGGTACTCGATGCGCTGGCCGCGATTCCCGAGGACTTCCGGATCGCGGTCTACCTCGCCGATGTCGAGGGTTTCTCCTACAAGGAGATCGCCGACATCATGGGCACTCCCGTCGGCACCGTGATGTCGCGCCTGCACCGTGGACGGACCTTGTTGCGCGGGTTGCTCACCGACTATGCGGCCGATCATGGATTCGGTCCCGACGCCGCGGATGAGCAGGGGGCTGACCGATGATCCCCGATGCCTGTCGCGAGGTCAGCGCCACGATCCACGACTACCTCGATGGTCAGTCCGATCCTCGCGTCGAGGCGGGGATCACCGAGCATCTCCAGCAGTGCCCGCCCTGCCGCCACCTCGTCGCCTTCGAGCAGGCGGTGCGGGCGCGGGTGCGCCGCTCGTGCGGCTGCGAGCAGGCTCCCCCCGACCTGAAGGTCCGCATCATGGCCAGCATCACCCGGATCCAGGTCACCTACCGGGAGGGCTACTTCGACGGCCTCGGCCCTGTGGAACGATAGGGCCCGCACTCGCGCTCAGACCGGCGTGAGGCTCGTCGAGGAGGACCCATGAGCAAGAGGGCACGCAAGAAGCGCGATCGCAAGAAGAGCGGTGCCAACCACGGCAAGCGTCCCAACTCCTGACGGGCGCTCGTCGGTGCCGACTGTTCCCACCCGCGTCGAGGTGCGTGCTGAGATGGTGGCCAGCGTCCAGTCGCTGTCCGTCGCCGTCGGCGATCACGTCGATGCCGGCGACACCCTGGTGATCTTGGAATCCATGAAGATGGAGATCCCCGTTTTGACCGAGATCGCCGGAGTGGTCGCCGAGATCGCCGTCGCACCCGGAGATGTCATCCACGAGGGGGATCTGATCGCGGTGGTTGACCACCGGGCCTGAAACGGAATACGACCTGTGAATAAGACACGGACCACCTTCACCGTCACCGATGCCGACACCGCCGAAGCCCTCGGCAGCGGTGACGTCCCCGTGCTGGCTACCCCCCGACTGCTCGCCTGGTGCGAGGCGGCCTGCGTGGAGGTGATCGGCGATCTCGGCCCCGAGGCGACCAGCGTGGGGACCCGGGTGGAGATGGAGCACCAGCGCGCCACTCCGATCGGTGCCACCGTCATCGTGCACGCCCGACTAGCCGGGCGCGATGGGCGTCGGCACACCTTCGACGTCACGGTCGAACACGACCTCGGCGACGGCCCGGTGGCCGTCGCCCATGCCACGATCACCCGGGTCGTGGTGCGTCGGGAGTCCTTCCTCACCCGCATCACCTCCTGAGCGGGGCCGAGAGGGGCAGCGTGAGGGGCCCTCGTGAGGGGCAGCGTGAGGGGCCTCGTGAGGGGCCTGGTGAGGGGCCTGGGACATGGATGCGACGTGGTCGTTATCTGTCTGTTATGGTCGAGCCCATGCTTGAGCCGAACGAACACGGACCGGTCTCCCGGCAGGCAGCCCGCCAGGCGCGCCGGGAGCGCATCGAGGCCCGTCGCCGTCGCCGCCGCCAGGTCGTGGTGCTCGGTGCGACCACGGCCCTCGCTGCAGGCGCCCTCATCGCGGTTCCCCTCGCCGTGGCATCCCCCGACGATGCCGCGCTGACGGTGTCGGCGACCGCCGTTCCCTCAAGCCCTGCGACGACCGACCCGGCTCCCGCCGAAGCCCCCTCCGATTCCGGTGACGTGACCGCTGTCGAATCCCAGCAGCCCGTGACCGCGGATGCCGCGGGTACCGATGCCGCGGGGAGCGATGCCGCGGGGAGCGATGCCGTGGAGAACGAGCAGGCGGCTCCTGTGGATGATGCGTCTTCCGATGACGCCCAACCGGTGTCGCGGTCGAAGAAGGCTGCGGCCGACGATGCGGTTGCCGCGAGTGCGCAGATCGACGACCGGGATGCGGCGCCCACGATGGCGGCGCTGCGTCGTCAGTCCGCTGATCTCCCGGTGGCGTCCGAGGGCGATTCGGGCAAGGTCGTCAAGATCGCCCAGCGTGCCCTCGGCGTTAAGCCCGCCTCCGGCTACTTCGGACCCAAGACCCGCAAGGCGGTCAAGCAGTTCCAGGGCGGCATGGGTCTGCCCAAGACCGGCATGATCGCGACCTGGACGTGGGCCGCACTCGGCGGTGACGTCGTGGACAAGGCGCAGAAGGTCGCTGACACCAGCGGCGGGTACAGCGCCGGCAACCCACCCCAGGCGCGGTCGGTCGAACCGCCGATCCTCGAACAGGGCGACGAGGGTGAGGCCGTCGCGGTCGTCCAGCGGGCGCTGGGTGTCGAGCCGTCCTCGGGTTACTTCGGGCCGAAGACCGCTGCGGCAGTCCGTGACTTCCAGTCCTCGGTCGGCCTGCCCGCGACCGGCACCGTCGCCACCTGGACCTGGAAGTCCCTGGGGAGCGAGGTCTCCGGCGACGCCGGTCAAGCCCATGCCACCTACGGCACCGACTTCGGACCCGGTGCACCGAGTTCCTCCTCTTCTGGTTCCTCCTCTTCTGGTTCCTCTTCGTCCGGTTCCTCTTCGTCTGGATCGGGCTCCGGCTCCTCTGGTTCGTCATCGGGTGGCGGATCATCCAGCGGGGGTTCCTCCTCGGGAGGCAGTGGCACGATCAACGTCGACGGTCGTTTCTGCCCGGCCGCATCGTTCACCTACGGGCAGGGCCTCGGTGCCCCGCGTCCGGGTGGCCGCCTGCACGCCGGGTTGGACCTGATGGGTTCGCGCGGTACACCGATCTATGCCATCGACGGCGGCACGGTCACCCGCAGCGGCTA
>CBFHQG010000116.1:0-5927 GCA_965657825.1 Actinomycetes bacterium
GACCGCGGGCGAGATCGGCCGCGTGCAGGAGCAGGTCGCGACGGGTGACACGAGCACGTCGACGCACCTGAGTGGTGCTGCCGATCGAGTACAGCGCATCGAAGGCACCGGCGCGGATGAGTCGCTCGGTGAGGGCGAAGGGCAGATGCGCCCGATAGTGGAAGTCGGCGAGGCTGCGATAGGGCCGATGCTCGATGATCCGGGCGACCTCCGCCTCACCCATACCTGAAATCTCCAGCAGGGATAGCCGGATGCCGTAGCCGCGCGCATCGGGCAGCCACGGTGGTGGCGCGGATCGCGAAGGGGCACCGAGGATCGCCGGGGGTGGTTCGCTGCCCACCGGCACCCGCTCGACCCGGTAGCGGATATCGCTGGTGTTGACGTCGAGTCCGAGGACCGCGATCCCCAGGCTGCGGGCATCGTCGAGGATGAGGCGCTTGGGGTACATGCCCGGATCGTGGGTGAGCACCCCGGCGAGGAACGCCGCCGGGTGATGGGCCTTGAACCACGCCGACTGGTAGGTGGGAAGCGCGAACGCCGCGGCGTGGGCCTTGCAGAAACCGAAGGAGGCGAACGCCTCGAGCACCTCCCACACCGCCTCGACGGTGGCCTCGTCGTAGCCGCGACGACGGGCGGCGGGGATGAACCACTCCTTGATCTCGGCGCGCACACTGCGGTCCTTCATGTTGCGACGGGTCTCATCAGCTTCGGCCAGCGAACAGCCGGTCATCGTGGCAATGATCCGAAGCACCTGCTCGTGGAACACCACCACGCCGTAGGTCTCCGCGAGGATCGGACGCAGGTCGTCGTGCAGGTACGACGGCTCGCGCCAGCCATGTCGGGCGGCGAGGAACGGCGTGATCATGTCCGAGGACACCGGACCCGGGCGGAACAGCGAGATATCGACGATGAGGTCACCGAAGGTCTCGGGGGCGAACTTGCCGATGAGTTCGCGCTGACCGGGCGACTCGATCTGGAAGCAGCCCAGGGTGCGCGTGGATTGCACGAGGGCGAAGGCGCGGTCATCGTCACGGGGGATCGCATCGAGGTCGAGGTCCTCACCCTCGATGCGGGCGACCTCGTCGACGGCGTACGCGAGCGCGGACTGCATGCGCACCCCGAGCACATCGAGTTTGAGCAGACCGAGATGCTCGACGTCGTCCTTATCGAAAGAAGACATCGGGTAGCCCGCGCCGCTGGGTTCGACGGGTGTGCGATCGAGCAGGCTCGCATCGGAGATGATCACCCCGCACGGGTGCATCGCCAGATGCCGCGGCAGACCGTCGAGACCTTCGACGAGATCGAGCACCATGTCGAGTTCACCGCGGGCCGCGAGGCGCCCGAGACCGGAGTGGCGCAGTTCGGGCAGTTCATCGAGCACGGCACGCACCTGCCGGGCTCGCACCCGCGGGAATGCCTTGGCGATGCTGTCGATCTCACCGGGGGGCCAGCCCAGTGCCGCACCGACATCTCGGATGGCGTGACGTACGCGATAGGTCTCGGGCATCGACACGCAGGCCACGCGGTCGGTACCGAAACGCTCGAGGATCATGTCGTAGACCTCGGTGCGCCGAGCTGATTCGACATCGACGTCGATATCGGGCAGTTCACGACGCAGCGGCGTGCAGAAGCGCTCCATGAGCAGGCCGTGCTCGATCGGGTCGACCCCGCTGATGCCGAGCAGGTGCACCACGAGGCTGCCGGCCCCCGAACCCCGGGCGGCGACGCGGATGCCGCGCGCCCGGGTCAGATCGACGACCTCGGCGACGGTGAGGAAGTACGTGGCGAAACCCATCGTGGTGATCGTGCGCAGTTCAGCATCGAGACGTTCGCGTGCTGCGCGCAGACGGCCGCCGGTGTAGCGGGTGAGACCTGCGACGCATCGCGCCCGCAGAATCGCGTCTCCCTCTGTCTCGCCGAGTGCGCAGTTGCGGGCCGAATTTCGGCCGAAATCGCTCCGCAACTGCGCACTCGACGAGGGAGTGCGGCCGAGGACGACGTCGAGTTCGGGGACGAAGACTTCACCTATTCTCAGATCGGCCGGGGTGAGCGTGCACTCCTCGGCGAGTTCGGCCGCATCGGTGAGCAGGCCTCGTGCGACATCGCCACACTCACCGGCGGCGCGCGAGATCTCACCGGCGAGATCGGTCATGAAGGCGGTGTCGGCGAGAAACCCTTGCGCATTGACCCGTTCGCGATGGCGGACATCGAGAGGCACCAGGCGTCGAGCCGCGTCGAGGACATCGCTGATCCGTGCCTGTTTCGGGTCGGCGAAGCGCACCGCGTGGGCGAGCACCGTGGCGAGGCCACGTTCGCGCGACCAACCGAGGGTGCGTGCGGCGGTGGCGGTGGACAGCGGTCCGTGTTCGTGGCGATGGGAGGTGATCTGGATGCGCAAGCGTGCCCCGAAGATCTCCCGCCAGGGCGCGACGGCCTGCTCGGCGAGGTCGAAGCGACGGGCATCGATCGCGGCGACGACATCACTGCGCGGGCCGAGCAGCACGACTAATCCCTCGTGACGATCGGCGAGATCGTCGAGGGTGAGCGCTGCCGGTTCGCGGGTGTAGGCGGTGCTGAGCAGCCGACACAGTGACGCCCACCCGCGCCGGTCGCGGGCGAGCAGCACCACCCGCCGGGTGGGCGCATCGCGCCAGGTTCCACCGCGCACCGGGGTGCGGCGTCCGTTTCGCACGGTGCTCCCCAGATCACCGCTGAGTGGCGCCATCACGCGAAGCTCAGCACCCAGGATGCTGGGCAGCCCGGCAGCAGCGGCTGCGCGCACGAACCGCACCGCACCGCGCACCCCGTCGCGGTCGGTGATCGCGAGCGCAGAATGTCCGTGCTGCACCGCGTGCGCGACGAGATCCTCCGGGGTGCTGACCCCGTACTGCATCGAGAAGGACGATGCGACGTGCAGGTGCGCGAACGGCAGCACCCCCCTCGGCTCGCTCGACATCGCTCACCCCGTCGCAGAGAATGTCGCCGGCAGCGTCGCCTGCCCCGGCAGCAGGTTCGCGACGAGTTCGCAGAAGGCCTGCGCATCGCGCAGCAGATCGTCGGCTTCACGCACGCTCACCACCGCGACACCCGCGCCGGCCAGGGATCGCTTGGCTGATCCGGCGGCGAAGAACTGTGCCCATTCGGTGAGTTCGGGGGCGATCCGGGGTAGCAGCACCCACACACTGCGTGGGCCCGACCTGCGCGCATTCGGTCGAGCACGCGCAGCGAGCACCGCGGCGGCAGCGCGCAGCGCGGCCAGATGCGCGGCGGCGTACCGCTCGGTGGAGGACTCCGCGAGGATCGCCTCGAGCAGCCCGCGACGGGCTGCCCCGAGCAGATCGGTCGGCGCGCTCATCGGCCACCGCCCACGCGGGTGAGCTGCCAATGGGTGCCGGTCGCCCGCAGATCGACCACCCGACCCGCGCCACGGGCCGTCGACCCGGCGGCGATGGTCACCCGCCAGGTGTGGGTGTCGACGTCCTGGCCGGTCAACCACCACGGGGTGCCGGTGACCCAGTGGCCGTGCACCTGCGTGACGACGTAATGTCGGCCCCCCACGCGACACTGCTGGGGAGCGCCCCCGGGAGCACGTTCCACCACCGCGTGCTGAGTGCTCGAGTGTGCAGCCATGGCGACCTCCGGTGGATCAGACGGGATGACCCGCGATGCTTATCGTACAGATGTTCGATAGATGCATCACGGTACCTCCCCGGCCCGACACCGGTCAACCCCCGCCTGTGGCACCGCCCGGATCATCGCCACCTAACCTGAGAACATGACCGACCCCGCGATGCTCCCCACCGCCCGCCAATGGGCTGACGCCCTCGCTTCCTGGGCGATTCCCGAGGCGATCATGGCCCAGGCCCCCACCAATCCCTGGATCCATCCGGTCGCGCAGTTCATCGCCCCCGACGGTCCGATCCCCGACTCCCCCTCGCATGCTGCGGCCCGAGATGCGCTCCCCGAGGGCGGCAGCGTGCTCGATGTCGGCTGCGGTGGCGGACGAGCCGCCCTGGCCCTGATCCCTCCGGCGGCCCACGTGATCGGCGTGGACCACCAGGAGGGGATGCTCGAGGCGTTCGCCACTGCGGCACAGGCCCGCGGAGTCACCCACACCGAGATCCTCGGGGACTGGCCAGAGGCGTCCCCGCGAACCCCGATCGCCGATGTCGTCGTGTGCCACCACGTCGCCTACAACGTGCCCGACCTCACCGGATTCGTTCAGGCCCTGAGCGAGCACGCTCGCCGCCGCGTCGTCCTCGAGCTGCCCGTGCGCCACCCCTTAACCTGGATGAACCCGCTGTGGAAGCAGTTCTGGGACCTCGACCGCCCCACCTCCCCCACCGCCGATGACGCCTTGGCGATCATCCGCGAAGCCGGTTACGACGCCCACCTCGTCGAATTCGATGACGTCACCGAGCGGATCGCCCTCGACCCACGTGCGCAGGCCGAGGCCACCTGCGTCCGTCTGTGCCTGCCGCTCGACCGCGCCGACGAGATCGCCGAGGCGGTCGCAGCCGCCGATCGCGGTACCCCTCGACGTCTGGCCACCGTCTGGTGGGACGTACCACCGCATTCCTAGGGGACATCCCCTCACCCGAGAAAAAACTTCGCCCCGGGTGCATCCGTAGGGGTACCTACGACCGAAGTAGGGGGTAGAGAGTCGGTCGACACGCGACCGATCCCTATCGGAAGGCACGCCCATGACCCGAAACATCCGCCGCGCCGGCGTGATCGCTGCCGCCGCGACCCTCCCCCTCGGCTTCGCCCTGGCCATCACCCCGGCCTCCGCCGCCGATGAGGCGACCGTCTCGGTCCTGCACGGCATCCCCGAGGGTGCTGGCGCTGACGTGGTCGACGTGTACGCCAATGGCAACCTGCTCATCGACGACTTCACCCCGGGCACGCTGGAGACCATGATGGTCCCGGCCGGCAGCTACGACCTGGCCGTCTACGCCGATGGCACCACCCCCGATGACGCTGACCCGGTCCTGTCCGCTGATGGTGTCGAGGTGCCCGCGGGCATCAACGCCACCGTGACCGCGAACCTCGACGCTGATGGCGCACCGGCGCTGAACGTTTTCGTCAACGACATCAACACGATCGCCGCGGGCGACGCTCGCCTGACCGTGCGCCACGTCGCCGCGGCCCCGGCCGTCGATGTGCTCGCCGACGGTGCGGTGCTCTTCGCCGACCTGACCAACCCGAACCAGGATCTGGCCACGGTGCCCGCCGGTGACTACGAGGCGGCCGTGAACCTCGCCGGAACCGACACCACCGCGATCGGCCCGGCGCCGGTCAGCCTGGCTGAAGGCGCCAACACGATCGTCTACGCGTGGGGTTCGGCTGAGGAGGGCAACCTCGCCCTGGCCACCCAGGTCATCACCGGTCTCGGTGAAGGCCCCGACGTCGTGCCCGCCGGTGGCGGATCCACGACCGGTACTCCGATGTGGGCGCTCGCCCTGGCTGGCGTCGCCGCAATCGGCCTCGTCGGCGCTGGTGCTCGCCTGTCGGCGAACCGTCGCTGATCACGTTCCCGTAACTCAGGAGAAGTGAACCCATGACCCGACCCCGCCCCGCTGTGGTGGTGCTGCTGATCAGCGCGATCGCGTTGATCACCGGCGTGACCATCATCGCGTCGGCGGGGTCGGGTTCGTCGGTCGCCTCCGTCGGGCAGCGCCCGCCGATGCCGACCGACACTCCAGCTGACCCTCCGTCCTCGACTGCCACCGGATCGCCCGCGGTCACCCTCGCACCGGTGTCCTCTCGCACCCGATCCGATGCCACCGTCCTGCCTCGTCGTGATCCCACCGCCATCCCTCGCCAGATTCGGATTCCGAGCCTGGGTATCGACGCACCCGTCGACGAGGTGGGGCTCCTCGGTGACGGACTGCTCGAGGTCCCGCGTGATGTGAGCAGGACCGGCC
>CBFHQG010000117.1:0-5854 GCA_965657825.1 Actinomycetes bacterium
GCGACCCCAAGACCGCATTGGACACCCTCGCTCGCGAAGAACTGGGGTTGAACCCCGATGAACTCGGCTCACCCACCCGAGCCGCGCTATTCAGTTTCGTGGCCTTCGCCATCGGCGCGTTCGTGGTCGTCGTGCCCTATTTGTTCACCGGGGGAACGATCGCGTTGGTCATCGCCATCGCGCTGGCCGGGGCGGCCATGCTCCTCGTCGGTGGTGCGGTCGGCAACTATTCCGGGAGGGGCACGATCCACGGCGCCCTGCGCCAGTTGTTCGTCGGTGCCCTCGCCGCGGGCGTGACCTTCGCCATCGGCCGGGTGATCGGAGCATTGACCGGATTGGACACGGCGACTCTCGGATGACACGCACGGACGCGGCTCGTCGCCTGCAGCGAGCCAGCGGCGCCCTCGCCACTGCTGCCACCGCGCGCATGGACGAACGGCTGCCGTGGTTTCGTGACCTTCCCGCGGATGAGCGCGCCTGGGTCAGCCTCGTGGCCCAGGCGGGAGTCTCCGCGTTCGTCGACTGGTTCGCCCACGATGCCCCCCGACCAGCGGTCAGCGTCGACGTGTTCGACACCGCACCACGTGACCTGGCTCGGGCGATCTCCCTGGAGCAGACGGTGGCGATGGTGCGCTGCACCATCGAGCTCATCGAGGAGCACCTACCCCGCATCGCCGGCCAGGAGGCCGCCGATGAGGTGCACGCCGCCGCACTGACCTACTCCCGCGAGGTCGCCTTCGCCGCAGCCGAGGTCTACGCCCGGGCAGCCGAGGCACGTGGCGCCTGGGATGCGCGACTGGAGGCGCTCGTCCTCGACGGCCTGCTCCGAGAAGAACTCGACCCATCGCTGCCTGCTCGAGCCGCCGCTCTCGGCTGGACACCCGTCACCGACGCGGTGATCCTCGTCGGCTCGCCACCCGACGAGCCCGGCGAGGACTCCCTGCGTCGACTGGCCCACCACCACGGCCTGGAACTGCTCGCCGGCCTGCAGGGACGCACCCTCGTCGTCATCGCGTGTCCCCCTCAGACAGCCTCCACCCGGGTCCTCGACCGCCGGCGGATCATCGCCGCGCTCCTGCCCCACTTCGGCCCCGGACCGGTCGTCCTCGGCGATTCGGCTCGCGGCTTGAGCGAGGTGTCCACGCACGCCATCGCCGCCCTGGCTGCCTGGCGGGTCGCCACCGCCTGGCCCACCGCCCCCCGTCCGGTGAACGCCGGTGAGCTGCTCCCCGAACGTGCCCTGGCCGGCGAACCCGGCGCCCGCGAGGCCCTGCTCGAGGAGACCTACCGCCCACTGGTCGATGCCGATCCCGCGCTGGTCGACACGGCATCGGCCTATCTGGAGCAGGCCGGCAGCCTGGAGGGCACCGCACGCACCCTGTTCGTCCACGTCAACACCGTGCGCCATCGACTCCGGCGCATCGAGCACCTCACCGGACGCAGCCCGACCGACCCTCGAGACGCCCTGGCCCTGCGCCTCGCCTTGATCTGGGGCCGACTCACCCAGACACCGTCCTTGTAGGATTCCTCCCATCAGACTCGGTCAACATTGACACGACCCGGGTCGTGGAACAGCCAGGACGAGCGGAAGGGTTGCCTGCGTGCTCGTTGTCGTCGCTCCCGGTCAGGGCGCCCAGGTCCCCGGCTTCCTCGCACCCTGGCTCGACGTGCCCGGCGTGGCCGAGCGCCTCGACTGGCTGTCCACGGTCAGCGGGGTTGATCTGATCACCCACGGAACGGTGTCCGATGCCGACACCATCCGCGATACCGCCATCGCCCAGCCCCTCCTCGTCGGAGCCGGTCTGGTGACGCTGCTGTCACTCTTCCCCCACCCCGCAGAAGGCTTCGCCCGTATCGGGGCCGGTGCCGGACACAGCGTCGGAGAGATCACCGCCGCAGCCGCCGCCGGCGTGCTCACCGCCGAGCAGGCGATGGTGTTCGTTCGCGAGCGCGGCCGCACCATGGCCGAGGCATCCGCCGCCGTCGCCAGCGGGATGAGCGCGGTACTCGGCGGCGACCCGGATGAGGTCATCGCCACCGCAGAGCGTGCCGGTCTCACCCCGGCCAACGTCAACGGCGGCGGGCAGATCGTGGTGGCCGGCCTCCTCACCGATCTCGCCGCCTTCGCCGAGAACCCACCGGACAAGGCCCGGGTGCGACCACTCGAGGTCGCCGGGGCCTTCCACACGCAGTACATGGCGCCTGCCGTCGACGTGCTGGCCCGACACGCCCGCGCGATCTCCACCCACGACCCTCGATTGCGCGTGATCTCCAACGCCGACGGCCGGGTGATCCACAGCGGACGCGAGGTCCTCCGCCGACTCGTTGACCAGGTCTCTCGACCGGTGCGCTGGGATCTGTGCCAGTCCACCATGGCCGATCTGGGCATCACCGCCATGCTGGAGATACCCCCGGCCGGCACACTGACCGGCCTGGCCAAGCGCGCCCTACCCGGCATCGAGACCCTCGCGTTGAAAACTCCCGACGACCTCGACGCTGCCTGGGATCTGATCAATCGGCACGCCCCGGCCGATGACTCACTGTCCACCTCGCCGAGTTGGCGACTGGTGGTGTCCCCGATCAAGGGCATCTTCCGTATCGCCGACGGGCTCACCGCTGTGGCTCCCGGCGACACTGTGCCACCGGGAACGGCGATCGGGACGGTCGCCAACTCCCGCGACACCCTGGACATCACCGCCGACCACGGGGGCGTCGTCGTCGAATGGGTCGTGGAAGACGGTGACCCGGTCTCCCCCGGCCAACCACTCCTGCGACTGCACCCGACATCCTGACCTCATCCCCCCGACCTCATCCCCCCTGACCTCATCCCACCACGCAGAGGAGTCCCCCAGATGAGCCCACAGTTGCGCACTGCATCGGGCCACCCGCACGCCCGCATCCTGGGTGTCGCCGGTTACCGGCCCGACCGAGTCGTGACGAATGCGGAGGTCTGCGAACGCATCGACTCCACCGACGAGTGGATCCAGGAGCGATCGGGCATCGTCGAACGCCGCTACGCCGCACCCGATCAGACCGTCTGCGATCTCGCCGTGCTCGCCGCGGAACGGGCGCTCACTGCTTCCGGCGTGGCCGCCACGGACATCCAGACCGTCATCGTCGCCACCGTCACCCACCCGTATCCGACCCCCTCGGCTGCCGCGGAGGTCGCCTACCGCCTCGGCACCGACAACGCGGCGGCCTTCGACATCTCCGCGGCCTGCGCGGGATTCTGCTACGGCATCGCCCTCGCGCAGGATCTGGTGCGCGGTGGCTCAGCAGAGCATGTGCTGGTCATCGGGGTGGAGAAACTCACCGACTGGATCGACCTGGAGGACCGCTCAACGGCGTTCATCTTCGCCGATGGTGCCGGTGCCGCGGTCGTCGGTCCTTCCGACGAACCTGCGATCGGCCCGGTGGTGTGGGGTTCGGATGGCGAGCAGTACGACGCCATCACGATGACGCAGTCACTCATCGACTACCGCGACCAGGGCGGGGACCGGTTCCCCACCCTGTCGATGCAGGGCCAGCAGGTGTTCCGCTGGGCGGTCGCCCACATGGCGAAGACCGCCGAGAAGTCCCTGCAGGTGGCCGGTGTCACCGCCGACGACCTCGACGCGTTCATCCCCCATCAGGCGAACATGCGCATCACCGACGCGATGATCCGCGCCTTGAAACTCCCCGAGCACGTCCCGGTCGCACGCGACATCGCCACGACCGGGAACACCTCCGCAGCCTCGATCCCGATCGCCATGGATCGCATGCTCAGCACCGGAGAGGTACCCCACGGCGGTCTGGCCCTCCTCATCGGATTCGGTGCCGGCCTGGCCTACGCCTCGCAGGTCGTCCGCCTGCCCTAGAGTCCCCACAGCAGTCCACTATCGAAAGGAATACCCGTGAGCGAGCAGATCCTGTCCGGCCTGGCCGACATCGTCAATGAGGTCGCCGGCGTCCCCGTCGCCGACGTGCAGATGGACAAGTCCTTCATCGACGACCTCGACATCGATTCACTGTCCATGGTCGAGGTCGTCATGGCCGCCGAGGACAAGTGGGATGTGAAGATCCCCGATAGCGAGGTCAAGAACCTGCGCACCGTCGGTGATGCTGTCGCCTACATCCAGAAGGCCACGGCCTGACCGTGTCCTCCCCCGCTTCCTCATCGGCCACGCCACCGCAGATCGTCGTCACCGGTCTCGGTGCGACGACGCCCGTCGGTGGCGATGTCGCCTCGACCTGGGATGCCATCTGCACCGGCACCTCCGGCATCGCGACGCTGCCCTATGAGTGGGCGACCGACCTGCCGGTGCAGTTCGGCGGGGTGCTCGCGGTCGAGCCCACCGAGGTCCTCGACCGCGTGGAGGTCCGCCGACTGGATCGGTCGCAGGCCAGTGCGCTCATCGCCTCCCGCGAGGCCTGGGCTGATGCCGGCGCACCCGAGGTCGAACCCGAACGCATGGGCACCGTCGTGGGAACCGGGATCGGCGGTGTCATCACCCTGTTGGATGCCTACGACGTGCTGAAGGAACGCGGCCCGTCGAGGATCTCCCCCCACACCGTGCCGATGCTCATGCCCAACGGGCCGTCGGCGGTCGTCGGACTCGACCGGCACGCAGCGGCCGGGGTGCATGCCCCAGTGAGCGCCTGCGCATCGGGTGCTGAAGCGATCGCCTGGGGTGCGCGCATGATCACCGACGGCCGCGCCGATGTCGTGATGGTCGGAGGCACCGAAGCCCCCATCCACCCCCTCACGATCGCCGGCTTCGCAGCGATGCGGGCACTGTCACCACGCAATGACGACCCGCGGGCCGCATCGCGTCCCTACGACCTCGCCCGCGACGGGTTCGTGATGGGCGAAGGTGCCGCCATGCTCGTCCTCGAACGCGAGGATCACGCGCGGGCTCGCGGTGCGCGCATCTACGCCCGCTACGCCGGTGCGGGGATGACCGCTGATGCGCACCACATCGCCCAACCCGATCCCGAGGGGCGCGGGGCCGCCCGAGCGATGCTCGCGGCTCTCGCCGCTGCCGACGCGGCTGCGCAGGATGTCGTGCACGTCAACGCCCACGCGACCTCGACTCCCCAGGGGGACATCGCGGAGGCCGTGGCCATCCGGGCCGCCCTGGGTGAGAACACCTCGGCCATCGTGTCGGGCACGAAGTCGATGACCGGGCACACCCTCGGTGCCGCAGGCGCACTCGAGGCGCTGTTCACCGTGTTAGCCCTGCATCACCGCCTCGCACCTCCCACCATCAATATCGAGGAACTCGATCCGCAGATCGGCCTCGATGTCGCGGCGAACTCCACCCGGGCTCTGCCGTCGGGGGATCTGCTGGCACTGAACAACTCCTTCGGCTTCGGCGGTCACGACGTGGCCGTCGCCTTCCGGTCGGCCTCATGACCCAGACGGCGACGCCCGCGGTCGATGCGCGGTCCCCTCGAGTGCGCCTCGAGCAGTTCTTCGACGAGGGCACCTTCACCACCATCACCGCAGAGGATGACAGCGGAGTCCTCGCCGGTGTCGGTCGCGTCGACGGCCACAACGTCGTCGCCTTCGCCACCGACCCCACAGTCCAGGGTGGGGCGATGGGCGAACAGGGCTGCCGGGCCATCGTCACCGCCTACGACCGTGCCTTCGCCGATTCCTGCCCCGTCGTGGGCATCTGGCATTCCGGAGGGGCCCGCTTGCGTGAAGGTGTCGCCAGCCTCGACGGAGTGGGACGCGTCTTCGCCGCGATGACCCGCATCTCCGGCAAGGTCGCCCAGATCTCGATCGTCCTCGGGCCCGCCGCCGGTGGCGCCGCCTACGGCCCGGCCCTGACCGACATCGTCATCCTCGGCCCCGAAGGCCGCATCTTCG
>CBFHQG010000118.1:0-5824 GCA_965657825.1 Actinomycetes bacterium
CGTAGTGTGACCATCGTGAGCAAGCAGCAGGCCATCGCACGCGATACCCACAGCGTGGGAACACGCGAATCCGACAGCGTGGACGCCCTCGTCACCGCCTGGCGTCGGGAGCGCCCCGACCTCGACGTCGCACCCCTGGAGGTCCTCTCTCGCGTCAGCCGCCTCGCCCGCCACCTCGACATCGCACGGCGAGCCGCCTTCGACCGCCACGACCTCGACACCGGCGAATTCGACGTGCTCGCCGCACTGCGCCGCAGCGGGACCCCCTACGCACTCTCCCCCGGCCGCCTCGCCGCTGAGACCCTCGTGGCAAGCGGCACGATGACCAACCGTCTGGATCGACTCGAGCGTGACGGGCTCATCACCCGCACCCCCGACCCCGATGATCGACGCGGTGTCAGCGTCACACTGACCCCTGCCGGTCGTGATCGAGTCGACGCCGCCCTGTCAGATCTGCTCATCCACGAGCAGGCGATCCTGGCAAGCCTTCCTGATGGTGAACAGCGCGTACTCGCTCACCTCCTGCGCACCCTCACCGTCCCCTTCGATGCGAGCTGAGGAGCGCTTACTCCTCTAGACGCGCTCCCGAAGCCGGTCCGGTGGCCTCGAGCGCGGGCAGCCCCGGATACCCCGGAGGCGGTAGATGCGCCAGACCAGGTTCTTCCATCGCCCTACTGCGCCTCATCAGCATGGCGACGCGCAGCACCTTCGCCTTGACGAGATCCTCCGCGAGGAACACGCAGGTCGGCCCACTACCGGAGACGATCCCCGCGAGTGCTCCCGAGCGCAGCCCCTCCTCCAGCACCTCGGTCAACTCCGGGCGCATCGCCAATGCCGCCTGCTGCAGGTCATTGCGCAGAAGAGGTGCGAGTGCCTTTGCATCATCAGTGCGCAGCGCGGCCAGCACAGCGTCGTCGATGGTCGGCTCGCAAGCCTGTGCATCAGCGATCACCTCATCGAAGCGCGCGTACACCGCTGGTGTGGACAGTCCCCCGACGACCGGCACGACCACCCAGTGCAGTTCGCCGCGCGTCAGGACAGGGGTCAGGCGTTCCCCGCGCCCCTGACCGATCATGGTGCCGCCATGCAGCGCGAAGGGGACATCGGAGCCGAGCTCGGCGCCGAGTTCGTGGAGTCGGGTTCGCGTCAGCCGTGTCCGCCACAGCGCATCGCAGGCGACCAGCGTGGCTGCCGCATCCGCGCTGCCCCCCGCCATCCCGCCTGCGACCGGAATTCGCTTATTGATGTGGATGCGAACGTCGGGAGGGCGTCCGGTCCGCTCGGCGAGCAGGGTCGCGGCGCGGGCGGCGAGATTCGACCCGTCGAGGGGTACCTGATCGGCATCGTCACCTTCGACGCTCAAAGTGACTCCACTGCCCGACGGTGCTGTTTCGACGGTCACGGTGTCGCGGACATCGACGGCATGGAACACCGTGGCCAGGTCGTGGTAGCCGTCCTCCCGCCGCGGGCCGACTGCCAGAACGATGTTGATCTTCGCCGGCGCGCTGGCGGTGACGTTCACTCTGTCACTCTAGGGTCACACGACCCTCGCCGCTGCTGCAATCCTCGCAAACGCCTCGATGCCCAGTTGTTCGCCGCGCACACTCGGATCGATACCGGCGGCGACCAGAATCTGCTCGGCCTGCGCGGATGAACCAGCCCATGTCGCCAGCGCCGCACGCATCGTCTTGCGGCGTTGCGCGAAGGCTGCATCGATCACCGTGAACACCTGCTCCCGGCTTGCGTTCGTCTCCGGCGGAGGGTGGCAGGTGAAGGCGACGAGCCCCGACTCGACCCGCGGCACAGGCCAGAACACGTTCGCCGCTACCGAACCGGCACGCTGGACGTCAGCGAACCAACGCATCTTCACCGAGGGGATCCCATAGATGCGACTGCCCGGGGTCGCCGCGAGACGCTCGGCCACCTCCGACTGCACCATCACCAGCCCGTGGCGCACTGTGTCGAAGACTGCCAGCAGGTGCAGCAGTACGGGAACCGCGACGTTATAGGGCAGGTTCGCCACGATCGCCGTGGGCGCGCGTGGCAACTC
The DNA here is from genome assembly GCA_965657825.1 of Actinomycetes bacterium. Lineage (GTDB taxonomy): Bacteria > Actinomycetota > Actinomycetes > S36-B12 > S36-B12 > M55B157. The sequence continues at coordinate 2,051 of CBFHQG010000118.1, forward strand.
GTTCACACGCATGGCATCAGCGGACACAACTCGAAGTCGTTCGGCCGCCTCAGGCCTCATCTCACCCACTGTCACCGGCAACTGTTCGGCCAGTCGCGGGTCGATCTCCACCGCGATCACCTCGGCTGCCTGATCGAGCAAACCGAGGGTGAGTGAGCCGAGACCGGGGCCGACCTCGAGCACGACATCGTCGCAGGTCACCCCGCTGCGCTCGACGATCCTGCGGACTGTGTTGGCGTCGATGACGAAGTTCTGGCCCCAGGTCTTCGTCGGTCGCAGTTCCAGTGAATCGGCGAGCCGGCGCACCTCGGCGGGGCCGAGCAGCCCATCGGCGCGACTCACCACGCCCCGAAGGCTTGCATGGAGTTGTCCCACAGGGCGGTGCACAACTCCTCGACATCGTCCCCGCGCACCTGCGCCATCGAGCGGACGGTGAGAGGCACCAGGTAGGACGCATTCACGCGCCCCCGGTAGGGCACGGGCGTCAGATAGGGCGCGTCGGTCTCGACCAGCACCCGATCACCGGGCACGACCGCGAGCGCCTCGCGCAGCGGCTGCGCGCTGGGGAAGGTCACCACGCCGGCAAAGGAGCAGTACCAACCGTGGTCAGCACACACCCGCGCCATGGCGGCATCGCCGGAGAAACAGTGGAACACCACCCGCTCGGGCGGACCCTCATCGAGCAGGGTGGAGATGACATCGTCGTGGGAATCCCGGTCGTGGATGACCAGGGTGCGGTTAGTGCGCTTGGCGAGGTCGATGTGCCATCGGAAGGACTCGATCTGCGCCGGTCGCCCGGCTTCACCGGTGCGGAAGTAATCCAGCCCCGTCTCGCCGATCGCACGCACCCCGGGCATCTCGGCCAGAGCCTCGATCTGCGCGAAGGCCTCCTCGAGGGCGGCGAGCCCCTCCCGCTCAGCGATACGCGCCGCATCATTGGGGTGCAGGGCGACCGCTGCGATCACCTCGTCATGATCCGCGGCAGCCTGCGCCGCCCAGCGCGACGACGTGACGTCGCAGCCGACCTGCACCACCCGGGTGACGTTGACCGATCGGGCACGCGCCAACGCATCATCGATCCCGAGATCCTCGTGGCTTCCCTTCAGGTGGCGATCCACGACGTCGAGGTGGCAGTGGGAGTCGACCACCGGGAGTGGCAGCGGGTCGGGGGGCAGCGGTCGTCCCTCGCGTTCATCAGCCATCGGCTGCCTCACGCATCGGTCTCCTCCAGTCTCGGGAAGAGCAACTCACCTTTCGTCACCGTCGCACCGGGCGGCAACTGCCCCCACCGGGCGGCGTCGAGCACCGAGGCTTCGGTGATGGGGCCGAGGGCATCGGCCGCGCCCACCTGCTCCCACAGCGAACGCATCGTCGCGGGCATGACCGGGTGATACAGCACCGCGATCGCCCTCAGCGACTCGGCGATCGTGTACAGGACGGTGTCGAGTCGCTGCGCTTGGGCGTCATCCTTGGCGAGCACCCACGGCTGCATCTCGGTGACATAGAGGTTGACGGCGTCGACGAAGGATCGGACGTGCCCGATCCCGGTGGAGAAGTCCAGCGCGCACATCGCCTCGTCAGCGGCGGCCGCGACGGAGGTGAGCATCGCCTGCAGGTCGGTCTCTGCCTGGGTCGACTCCCCCGGTGCGGGGAGTGCGCCATCGCGATACCGCTGCACCATCGCGGTGCAACGCGAGGCGAGATTGCCCAGGCCGTTGGCGAGTTCGGCGGTGTACCGGGCCGACATGTCCTCCCAGGAGAACGACCCGTCCTGACCGAAGTTGATCGCACGCATGAAGTAGTAGCGGAATGCGTCAGCGCCGAAGTGGTCGGTGATCTGCTCCGGTGAGATCCCGGTCAGCCGAGTCTTGCTCATCTTCTCTCCACCGACGAGCAGCCAGCCGTGTGCGAACACCTTGCGGGGTAGTTCGACTCCGGCTGCCATCAGCATCGCGGGCCAGTAGACAGCGTGGAAGCGCAGAATGTCCTTACCCACCAGGTGGACGTCGGCCGGCCACGTATTCGCGAACATCCGACCTTCTGGAGAGTCGGGATCAGCGCCATAGCCCACAGCCGTCGCGTAGTTCAGCAGCGCGTCGAACCACACGTATACGACCTGCTTTTCATCCCAGGGCAACCCGATGCCCCACGACACGCTCGAGCGTGACATCGAGATGTCGACGAGCCCGGACTTCAAGAAACTCATGACCTCGTTGTAGGCGCTCACTGGTTCGACGGCCTTGGGATTCGCCTCGTAGTGCGCGATGAGTGCATCGGTGAAGGCCGATAGTCGGAAGAAGTAGTTGGTCTCGCTGAGCATCTCGACCGGACGCCCGTGCACCGGGCACATCTGCTCACCGCCGTCACCGGTCACGATGTCTCCGGGGAGCTTGAACTCCTCGCACCCCACGCAGTAGGGCCCTTCATAGTCGGCCTCGTAGACATAGCCGTTCTCGCGGACGTTCTCCCAGAATCTGCGCACCCCCTCACGGTGGCGGGCTTCGGTGGTGCGGATGAAGTCGTCGTTCGCCGCATCGATGGTCTCGAGCACCGGTCGCCAGGACTCCTCGACCAGACGGTCGACCCACTCCTGCGGAGTGACTCCACCTGCATCAGCGGCGCGCTGCACCTTCGTGCCGTGCTCGTCGACGCCGGTGAGGTACCAGACCTGCTCACCTCGCTGGCGATGCCAGCGGGTCAGCACATCACCGGCGGTGGTGGTGTAGGCATGGCCGATGTGCGGGGCGTCATTGACGTAGTAGATCGGCGTCGTGACGTAGTAGGCGGCCATGACCGGCGATCCTACGGAGTGGCGTGCCGGGCGGCGACGACGGCGTCGTAGACCTCGCGGCGCGGCACGCCGAGTTCGCGTGCAACGTCGGCGACAGCGGTGCGCCGATCGATCCCGGCTGCCTCCGCGGCACGCACGCGTGCGACCCAGTCGGCGGGATCCTCCGATACCGGCACCGGCGCCGCACCCGCGATCACCAGGGTGATCTCACCGCGCAGCCCCTCGGTGGCACGCTGCGCCAGATGCGCGAGATCGCCACGGATCACCTCCTGATGAGTCTTGGTCAACTCCCGCGCCAACACCGCCTCGCGGTCGGCGCCGAAGGCCTCGATGAGGTCCGCGAGCGCCGCCTCGATGCGGTGCGGGGACTCGAAGAACACCATGGTGCGCTGCTCATGCGCGAGGTGGGTGAGGACCCGTCGCCGGTCACCGGCCTTGCGTGGCAGGAACCCCTCGAAGCAGAAACGGTCGACAGGGAGCCCTGACACGACGAGGGCTGCGAGCACCGCGCTCGGACCGGGCAGGACATCAACGGTGATGCCGGCGTCAAGACAGGCCCGGACGATCCGGTAACCCGGGTCACTGACCAGCGGCATCCCCGCATCGGAGATCACCAGCACATCGCTGCCCTGATGGAGGGAGTCGAGCAGTCCCCCGATACGCGATTCCTCTGCACTGTCGTGCAGCGAGATGATCCGGGCGGTCAGGGGCACGCTGAGATCAGCGGCCAGCCGCCGTGCCCGGCGGGTGTCCTCAGCGGCGATCACCCCCGCGCTCCCCAGGGCTTCACGCAGGCGCTGCGAGGCGTCTGCGGGATTGCCCAGCGGAGTCGCCGCGAGGATCAATCGGCCCGACTCCCCAACCCCTGAGTCCTCGGTGCCGGATCCACTGTCCCTCGACCCGCGATCCGCCACCGGGCAATCCTCCCACCCCATTCCCTCCCAGCGTCCCAGCCTCCCAGCGTCTGAGTCACGGTTGTGGTC
>CBFHQG010000119.1:0-5375 GCA_965657825.1 Actinomycetes bacterium
CGCCAAACTGCGTCACAGCTAGGAGGGCCGGCCACGCACGGGGGTGATGAACCGTCACCATCATGCCCATGCGGAGCCGCCGACCAACCGATCCACGAGTTGCAGAAACAACAGGGGGCGTCGCCCCGATCGGCCACCCTGCTCCCCTGCGCACGATCGTCGACAACGCACTGTCGGCTTATGACGAAGTATGGGCGGCCGGCGGTCACCCGCATTGCGTCTTCCCGACTTCATTCGAAGAGTTGATGCGCATCACCGGCGGCACTTCTGCCGACGTTGGCGCCTCGTGAACAGCAATACAACCCAAGAACGACGGTAAACCGGATTAATGGGGCGCTGATAGCCCCGTTAGTCGTCGTTCTTTGATCTATGTCGGTGGGCGGTGAGGCCGCGTTGGGCTTCGCGGATCGCTACTCGATTCGTCGAGGGATGCGATTCGAGGAAGTGCTGGACAGCGGTCGCATCTATCCAGGTCAGGTCTCGCAGCGCCCACCCGATGGCTTTAGCGACGAAGAACTCCGTATCCGCCCAGTGCCGGTCGCATAAGCCGAGGACGCGCCTGACATTCGTCTGCGCCTTCCAGCCGCGTTGATGACCGATGGCCGCACGTACCAACCAGCGATCACCCGATTCCGACCACTCATCGATCAGCCAATCTGCGTCATAGCGGAGACACAGCGGGCTCACCGCCGCATTGACGAGGCCGTCGACGGTGTCCCACCAGGGAGTGGTCAGCAGCATGTCCGTGACATAAGTGTCGAGGAAATACTCATCTGTGCTGTCGATGAACTCATCGATCAGGTCGTAGGCCGCGTAATGGAACTCACGCTCGGGCATCGACATCAGATCGAGGGCGGCTGCACCGAGGTCGTCACTTGACGGCTGTGGCATGTCGCGCCACTCGGGTCGCAGGGCTCGGCGACGAACGGGGGCAGGGATGCCGATGAACGGCGCCACGTTCTTCATGTACCCGGCCATCGCTGCAGCACGCTCGGCATCCCGCAGGGGTAACAGCACCGAACGCGTTTCCGTCACAAGGTTCGTCGACCAGGTGAGGCGCACGCCACCAGACTAGGTTGCCCAGCGGGGAACGACGGCAACCCGGACTTACGCAATGCTGTTAGTCCTGCTGAGCGGCGCTCTCCTCGGAATGCTCCGGTTCGTCGAGGGGAACCGGGTCGCCGCGAAGGTATTTCATCACCCCATAGACCCCCGCCGCGAGTGGAACACCGATCAGGGCACCGATCAACCCGAAGGACGCGGCACCGGCAGCGGTGACCAACACGATGGCCATCGGGTGCAGGTTCACCGTCTTGCCCATGATCAACGGCTGCAGAACATTGCCCTCGAGTTGGCCGATGATGAAGATCAACACCACGACTAACGCGCCGGCAAGGGGGCCGTTTGTCACCAAGGCCACAAACGCAGCGAGGAACATCGCGATCGGTGCCCCGATGTAGGGAATGAACGCGCCGAAGAACACGATGATGCCGAGCGGAATCGCGAGCGGCACCCCCATGATGAGCAGCACGATGGTCACGACGGTCGCGTTGGTGATCGCGACCAGCACAACTCCCTGGGAGTACTGCGAGAATCCCTCCCAGGCGATGCGCACCGAATCCTCGATCACCTGACGGTTGCGCCGGGGCATCCAGCTGACGAACCAACGAAGCATCCGCTCCGGCTGGGACAGGGCGAAGACGAGTACGAAGAGGCCGCCGGCCAGGGCCGTGCCCAGACCGAGCACGCTGCCCAATCCCGACAGCACGCCCAGCGCAATGTCTCCCCCGGATTCGCGGATGAAGCTCACGACCGCCTCATAAGCCTCGGTCACCTGCGCATCTGACACCTGGAAGGGGCCTTCGCGCAGCCACACCTCCAGGTCAGTCACGCCCTGGCGGAATGCCGCGGCGATCCCGTCCCACTGACTGGCCGTCGACAGTCCGATGAAGAACACCACGATTCCGACGGCAACGATGAAGAGAAGAATCGAGATCGTAGCGGCCAAACCACGGGGCATGACCCGAGCCATTGCATTGGTCAACGGCATCAACCACGCTGCGACGAGAAGGGCGAAAAAGATCGCGAGAGCGAGCGCTTGAACGGGGCCGAGGAGGAGAAGGAGACCGAAGGCGACGACACCGACGGCCGCCAGTCGCCAGGCGTAGCCGCCGATCCGCCGCATCTGGGGCGAGACGAGATCCGGCGTCGAGTAGGGCTCGGGCGCAGGGGGTCTCACCGCGACCTCTGCCGCTTTGTCGGCCTTGGATTTTCGCGCCATCGTGACCCCTTTCGATCACCGACTCACACCGGTTGAAACGAACCCTCTTCCCTGACCGGGAAGCCTAGTCCCGATCCAGACTCATCCGGCTAGGCTCGGGTGTCGTGTCCGCAGGAGATTCCCGTACCCACTCGCGGCATCTGACCATGCCTCGCGGTTGGCCACTCCTACCCTGGATCCTGGCGTTCGCCACGGTGCTGGGGCACATCATCTGGGTGCTCGCCGGATCTGCGCGCGACGCCATCACCATCACGACCGTCGTCACGTTCTTCCTCGCCAGCGCCAGTCACGCCTGGATCACCCGAGGGCCTCGCTGGACGACCACCTACCTGATCATCGCTCTCGGACTCGGGCTCCTGGTGGAGGCGATCGGGCGCTCCACCGGATTCCCCTTCGGCCCCTACGACTACACCGACAGTCTCGGAATGAAGGTGCTCGGTGTCCCCCTCGTGATTCCCCTGGCCTGGGCGATGATGGCCTATCCCGCGCTCCTGGCGGCTCAGCGCCTGGCCGCGTCGCGAATCCTGGTGACCATCATCGGCGCATGGATTCTGGCCACCTGGGATGTGTTCTTGGACTCGCAGATGGTGTCTGAAGGCCACTGGGTCTGGACCAATCCCACGCCTGCCCTGTGGGGCGTACCCGGCATCCCGATCGGCAACTACCTGGGGTGGCTGCTCACCGCCATCGTGATGATCGGATTGCTGTCACTCCTGCCGCGACGCTCCCACATGCCTGACGGCGTACCCACCTTCATGCTGGCGTGGGTCTACCTGTCCAACATCCTGGCCAATGCGGTGTTCTTCGGAAAACCTGCAGTCGCTCTGTGGGGTGGAGTGCTCATGGGTATCGCCATCATCCCGTGGGCCTGGGTGACGTATCGCGATGCACCGGATAACCTGCGCCGTCAACGACAGGAGACTCCGTGACGCGACCGCGATCTCGACACACGTCGATGCTGCGAGCCCTCGCCGGTGCAGGAGCGTTGGCCAGCACCGCGGTTACCGTACATACCCTGTCCAATCTGCGGCACCTCCGCACAGTCGAACCGCAGAGCATCACGATCGATGAACGCGTCACCATCCTCGTCCCACTCCGTAATGAGGCGGATCGCGTCACACCGACCCTCATCGCCCTCCTGGAACAAGTTGGTCTACCCGACCTGGAGATCATCGTCTTGGATGACGGATCAACCGATGACACGGCGGTCGTGGTCAAGACCGCAGTCCGAGACGATCCTCGAGTTCGGCTTGTCGACGGGGGAAGCGCACCTTTGCCGGAGGGGTGGCTCGGCAAACCCTGGGCGTGCCATCGCCTCTCTCAGATGGCGACCGGTGGCGTCCTGGTGTTCATCGATGCCGAGGTCGTACTGCATCCTCACGCCATCGCCTCCACCGTCCGGGCGATGCGAGACGCTCACCTCGATCTTCTCTCGCCGTATCCACGCCAGATCGCCGTGACCTGGGCCGAACGCCTCACCCAACCCCTCGTGGTCTGGTCCTGGATGGCCACGCTGCCCCTGCGACTGACCGAGACCACCCACTATCCGTCGATGGCCGCCGCTAACGGACAGTTCATCTGCGTCGATGCTCGCGCCTACCGCATCAGCGGTGGCCACACCTCCGTGGCATCCCACGTCGTCGAGGACGTCGAAGTCCTTCGCTCCCTCAAGCGCCACGGTTTCACCGGTGCGCCCGCGAATGGTGCCGCGATCGCCGAGTGCCGGATGTACGACAGTGCTGCAGAGATCTACCACGGATACACCAAATCCCTGTGGTCGGTCTTCGGCTCCGCTCCAGGTGCAGCAGGTGTCCTCACCGTGATGGTGATCGGCTACATCGCCCCCCCGATCTTCGCGATCTCCGGCGGTGATCGAGTGCAACGGATCTGGGGCGCTCTCGGATATGCCATGGGTGTCCTCGGGCGTTACGCGGTCGCAAGCAGAACAGGTGAACGTCGGTGGCCGGATGCCGCACTGCAACCAATTTCCGTCGCCGCATTCGCCAGCCTCACCGTGGAGTCATTCCGCCTGAAGCGCAAGGGTCGACTCTCTTGGCGAGGACGCTCCATCACCTGATCAACCCAGCGCCACAGACTGCTCCTAGGCTGTCGGACATGTCGAGAGTGGTGGTCGTCGGCGCCGGGGCCGGCGGTTTGAGTGCTGCGATGCGACTCGCATCCCACGGCCACCAGGTCACCCTCTGTGAGGCCGCTGAACACCTCGGCGGCAAAGTCGCCCGGTACGAACGCGATGGATACGTCTTCGATACCGGTCCCAGCCTGCTGACCCTCCCCGCGGTCTACCGCGAACTGTTCAACTCCACGGGGGGCTCCTTCGACGAGTCCGTCGATCTGCAGCCGCTCGACATCGCCTTCGGTTACCACTGGGCCGACGGCTCGACCGCGAGTGTTCCCGGAGTTGATCCCGGTCGAATCGCTTCGAGCCTCGGAGAAGCGCTCGGTGGCAGTGCCGAGTCCGATTGGCGCGCCTTGATCGAAAGGGCCGGGCGCATCTGGCAGATCACTCGCAGACCCTTCCTCGAATCCCCACTCGAAGGACCCGCGACTCTGCTGCGCCTAGCTCGGGATCCTGCACAGGTTCGGACGGTCGCACCCTGGTCATCACTGCGAAAGCTAGGGCGGTCCTATCTACAGGATCCTCGACTGGTCACCCTGCTGGATCGCTACGCCACCTACACCGGCTCCGATCCGCGTGCGGCCCCTGCCGCATTGGCCACCGTTCCCTACGTCGAGCAAGCCTTCGGCGCATGGCATCTCGGTGGTGGAATCTCCACTCTCGCTGATGCGCTCGCCCGTCGAAGCCGAGAGGTCGGTGTCGACATTCGCACCCAGACCGATGTCCGCTCGATCACCACCGACGGTTCCGGTGTCCGATCTGTGACGGTCGCTTCCGGTGAGACGATCGAGACTGACATCGTCGTCGCGAATGCAGATGCGAGCCACCTGTACCGCGACCTGATTGACGATCCGCGCGCTCGGTCATCACGTCGACGCCTCACTCGCGCGACGCCTTCTCTATCGGGGTTCGTCATCCTGCTCGCCGTCAACGGGCGTACCGAGGGGATACGTCACC
>CBFHQG010000119.1:5385-5785 GCA_965657825.1 Actinomycetes bacterium
CGACGACATCTTCGCTCGAGATGCCCGGCCGGTTCGGGATCCCACCATCTACGCCTGCGTTCCCGACGACCCGCTCATGCGACCCGATGACGATCACGAATCCTGGTTCCTGCTGATCAACGCGCCACGCCATGGTCGTGGGCCCGGATGCATCGATTGGGATCGCCCCGGGCTGGCCACGGAGTATGCCGATCATGTGCTCGCCACCCTGGCGCATAGAGGTGTCGACCTGCGTGGCCGTGTCCAGTGGCGTGAGGTGCGCACCCCTCTCGACCTGCAACGAGCGACGCGCGCACCCGGGGGCTCGATCTACGGGTCGAGCAGTAATGGCGCTCGCGCAGCTTTCCTACGCCCGGCCAATATCTCCCCGATTCCTGGTCTCTACCTCGTCGGTGGATCA
>CBFHQG010000120.1:0-5741 GCA_965657825.1 Actinomycetes bacterium
TTCCCCGTATCCGTGATTTCCGTGGTCTGTCGCCCAAGCAGTTCGACGGCAATGGCAACTACACCTTCGGGCTCAACGAGCAGTCGATGTTCCACGAGATCGATCAGGATGCGATCGATCGCGTGCGTGGCATGGACATCACCGTGGTGACGACAGCTGAGAACAACGACGAGGGGCGGGCGCTGCTGCGCCTGCTCGGATTCCCCTTCAAGGAGAAGTGACATGGCGAAGAAGGCGCTGATCAACAAGCAGCAGGGCAAGCCGAAGTTCGCTGTGCGTGCCTACACCAGGTGCACCCGGTGCGGCCGACCCCATTCGGTCTACCGCAAGTTCGGCCTGTGCCGGATCTGCTTCCGTGAGATGGCGCACGCCGGCGAACTCCCGGGTGTGACCAAGAGCAGCTGGTAGCACGACCCCACGACCCACCGACCGATCCTCCACTGACTACGACGTCGAAGGTCCTTTCCCGAAGGGGAGGGGAAACCACGATGAGAAGGGCCCGATGGCCATGACGATGACCGATCCGATCGCAGACATGCTGACGCGTCTGCGCAACGCGAACTCCGCGTACCACGACTCCGTGTCGATGCCGTACTCCAGACTCAAGGAGGGCATCGCAGCGATCCTCCAGCAGGAGGGTTACATCGCGGGATTCCACGTCGACGAGGCCGAGGTGGGCAAGAACCTCGTGCTGGAGTTGAAGTTCGGCCCGAGCCGGGAGCGGTCCATCGCGGGTCTGCGTCGCGTGTCCAAGCCGGGCCTTCGGGTCTACGCCAAGAGCACCGCTCTGCCGCGGGTCCTCGGGGGCCTCGGTGTCGCGATTCTGTCCACCTCATCCGGCCTGCTGACTGATCGTCAGGCCGCCAAGCAGGGCGTAGGCGGGGAAGTCCTCGCCTACGTCTGGTAGGGGAGGTCCTCATGTCGCGAATCGGACGCCTGCCCATTCCCGTCCCGTCAGGAGTCGAGGTCGATATCAACGGATCGACCGTCACCGTGAAGGGTCCGAAGGGGACGTTGACGCTGACGGTGGCGGCTCCCATCACCGCCTCACTCGGCGAGGACGGTGCGGTGACCGTCGCCCGTCCGAATGACGAGCGCGAGTCGCGTGCACTGCACGGCCTGACCCGCACCCTGATCGCCAATATGGTCACCGGTGTCAGCGAGGGCTACGCCAAGACCATGGAGATCGTCGGCACCGGCTACCGCGTGGCAGCCAAGGGCAGCGACCTGGAGTTCGCACTCGGCTACAGCCACCCGGTTCTGGTGAAGGCCCCCGAGGGCATCAGCTTCAGCGTTGAATCACCGACGAAGTTCACCGTCTCGGGAATCGACAAGCAGGCCGTGGGAGAGACCGCGGCCAAGATCCGCAAGATCCGCAAGATCGATCCCTATAAGGGCAAGGGCGTTCGCTACGAGGGCGAAGTCATTCGCCGCAAGGCCGGAAAGGCGGGTAAGTGATGACCGCATTCGCACCCAAGATCGGATCGGGCAACCCCCGGACGACCGCACGGGCGCGCCGACACCTGCGCGTGCGCAAGAAGGTGTCGGGCACCGCGACCCGTCCGCGCTTGGTGGTCACCCGGTCGGCCCGCCATGTCGTGGCCCAGGTCATCGACGACACTGCCGGTCTCACCCTCGCCTCCGCGACGTCCATGGAAGCCGATGTCCGCACCCTGGGCTCGGACAAGACCGCGCGATCGCGCAAGGTCGGTCAGTTGCTGGCCGAGCGGGCGAAGGCAGCCGGAGTCGGCACCGTGGTGTTCGACCGCGGCGGCAATACGTACCACGGTCGCGTGGCTGCTCTCGCTGAGGGAGCTCGAGAGGGCGGACTGGAGTTTTAGATGATGATCCGACACATGACAGGCACGACGGCCACCCCGGCAGTACGGAAAGGTGGAACACCCCAGTGAACGCAGGACAGTCAACTCAAGGCGGCCAGCGCCGCGGCTCGGGCGGCTCCGACCGCCGGGAGCGTCGCGATCGCGGGCCCCGCGAGGACAAGAGCGCCTTCCTCGAGCGGGTGGTCTCCATCAACCGTGTCGCCAAGGTGGTCAAGGGTGGTCGCCGCTTCAGCTTCACTGCTCTGGTCGTCGTCGGCGACGGTGACGGACAGGTGGGCGTCGGCTACGGGAAGGCCAAGGAGGTGCCCGCGGCGATCGCCAAGGGTGTCGAGGAGGCCAAGAAGCACTTCTTCAAGGTTCCGCGGATCCAAGGCACCATCCCCCACCCGATCACCGGGGAGGATGCGGCCGGTGTGGTCATGCTGCGCCCTGCCTCGCCCGGTACGGGTGTCATCGCCGGGGGGCCGGTACGCGCGGTGCTGGAGTGCGCGGGGATCCATGACGTGCTCAGCAAGTCCCTGGGCTCGGATAACGCCATCAACGTCGTCCACGCGACCGTCGCTGCTCTCAAGGGTCTCGAGCGCCCCGAGGAGGTGGCTGCCCGCCGTGGCCTGCCCCTCGAGGACGTCGCCCCTGCGGCGCTGCTGCGTGCCAGAGCAGGAGGCGAGTCGTGAGCGTGAGACTGCAGGTTACCCAGAAGAAGTCCAAGATCGGGGGCACCCAGAGTCAGCGTGACACTCTGCGCTCACTCGGTCTGAAGCGCATCGGTGACACCGTCGTGAAGGAGGATCGTCCCGAGATCCGGGGGATGATCGACACGGTGTCCCATCTCGTCGCTGTCGAGGAGGTCGACTGACATGCCGCTCAAGGTCCATCATCTGCGCCCGGCTCCCGGGTCGCGCACCCCGAAGACCCGCAAGGGCCGCGGTGAAGCCAGCAAGGGTAAGACCTCTGGTCGTGGCACCAAGGGCACCAAGGCCCGCTACCAGGTCCCGGCCCGGTTCGAGGGTGGCCAGATGCCGTTGCACATGCGCCTGCCCAAGCTGAAGGGCTTCACCAGCCCGAACAAGATCACCTACCAGGTGGTCAACGTGGCAACCCTGGCCAAGTTGTTCCCCGAGGGTGGCGAGGTCGGCATCGTGGATCTCGTCGAGAAGGGCGCGGTGCGCAAGGGCCAGCCGGTGAAGGTACTCGGCCAAGGCGAGATCGGCGTGGCCGTCCAGGTCGCTGCCCATGCCTTCTCCGAGGCTGCCCGTACCAAGATCACCGCGGCTGGCGGAAGCATCGAGACCGTCTAGCACCGGCACCTGAAGCCCGCGGCGCCCTAGGTTAGGCTGCCGGGGAGTTTCATCCCCGTCTCGATCTCACTAGATCGTGGCAACGACAACCGTCGGGTGGTACCCCCACGAGGGGTCCCGCCCCAGGAGGTAGGCGTGCATCTGAGCGCTTTCATCGCAGCGTTCCGGACTCCGGACCTGCGTAAGAAGCTGCTGTTCGTGCTGGGGATGATCACGATCTTCAGGCTCGGATCGTTCGTGCCGACCCCCGGTGTGGACTATTCCGCCATCCAGCGGTGTATCGACACGGTGCAGGACAATTCCGTCTACGCCGTCATCAACCTCTTCAGTGGCGGCGCGCTGCTGCAGCTGTCCGTCTTCGCCCTCGGCATCATGCCGTACATCACCGCGAGCATCATCATCCAGTTGCTCACGGTCGTCATCCCCCGCCTGGAGTTGCTGAAGAAGGAAGGCCAGACGGGGCAGGCGAAGATCACCCAGTACACCCGGTATCTCACGATCGGTCTGGCGATCCTGCAGTCCACGGCGATCCTCTCGCTCGCACGGACTCCGGGTCAGTTGTTCACCGGATGTAACGAGCAGTTGATCCCGAACCAGAACGTCTTCTTGATCCTGGTCATGGTCATCGTCATGACAGCCGGCACCGCGGTCATCATGTGGCTGGGTGAGCTGATCACCGAGCGCGGTGTGGGCAACGGAATGTCGCTGCTGATCTTCACCTCGATCATCGCCACGATCCCCGCACAGTTCGCCAGCGTCTACGGCAGCCGGGGCACCTTCATCTTCATCGTCACACTCGCTGTGGCCGTCGTGGTCCTGGCCCTGGTGGTCTTCGTCGAACAAGGCCAGCGGCGTATCCCGGTCCAGTACGCCAAACGCATGGTGGGTCGCAAGATGTACGGCGGGACATCGACCTACATCCCGCTGAAGGTCAACATGGCCGGTGTCATCCCGGTCATCTTCGCCTCGTCGATCCTGTTCATCCCCACCCTGATCGTTCAGCTGACCGGGTCCCAGGCAGAGTGGGCCCAGTGGATCGCGACGAACTTCGCGACCGGTAACACGACGGTCTACCTCGCCACGTTCTTCCTGCTCACGGTCTTCTTCACCTACTTCTACGTCTCGATCACGTTCAACCCGGTCGATGTCGCGGACAATATGAGGAAGTACGGCGGCTTCGTCCCCGGCATCCGTGCGGGCAAGCCCACCGCCGACTACCTGAAGTATGTGCTCGATCGACTGACCGCTCCCGGTTCGCTGTACCTCGGCGCGATCGCGGTCATGCCGGTCTTCGCGTTCAACTTCATCGGAATCGGCGATCAGTTCGTCTTCGGTGGGATCAGCCTGCTCATCATGGTCGGTGTGGGTCTTGACACCGTCAAGCAGATCGACGCTCAGTTGCAGCAGCGCAACTACGAGGGATTCCTGCGCTGATGAGGCTGGTCATCATGGGCCCACCCGGGGCGGGGAAGGGTACTCAGGCCGTGGTCGTGGCCTCGACCCTCGGGATCCCGCACGTGTCGACCGGGGATCTGTTCCGGGCCAATGTCGGCGAGGGCACAGCCCTGGGCCTGGAGGCCAAGCGCTACATGGACGCCGGTGAGTACGTGCCGGACTCGGTGACCAACGGTATGGTCCGCGATCGGATCACACAGCCTGATTGCCATCCGGGTTTCCTGTTGGACGGCTACCCCCGCACCCTGGAGCAGGTCAACGAACTCGACATGATGCTGGCCGCGGCTTCGCTCTCCCTCGACCGGGTCATCGAATTGACCGTGGACACCGATGAGGTCGTCGAGCGACTATTGAAGCGCGCTCAGGAGCAGGGCCGCACCGACGACACCGCGGATGTCATCCGCCGCCGCCTGGAGGTCTACGCCGAGCAGACCGCCCCGCTCACCGCCGTCTACGCCGGGCGCGATCTGCTCGTTCAGGTCGATGGCATGGGCGATGTCGCCGAGGTCACCCGGCGGATCCTGGCCGCTCTCGCTGACTGAACCGCCCGGCCACAGCCCATGTTCCGTTCGCGTCAGCGCATCGAGATCAAAACCCCCGGTGAGATCGAGGCCATGCGTCAGGCCGGTCTCGTCGTCGCTACCGCCCTCGATCGCATCAGCCGCCTCATCGCGCCGGGAATGACCACCGCTGAACTCGACGAATGCGCTGCGGACACCATCGCCGAGGCGGGGGCGCAGCCGTCGTTCCTGGGCTACCACGGATTTCCCGCGCACATCTGCACCTCGGTCAACCACGAGGTCGTGCACGGCATCCCAGGACCGGTGGTTCTGCGCGACGGCGACCTGGTTTCGGTGGACTGCGGCGCCATCGTGGAGGGCTGGCACGGTGATGCGGCGGTGACCCTTGCCGTCGGCGAGGTATCAGCCGTGGCTCGCGAACTCAGCGACGTGACCCGCCAGGCGCTGTGGGCTGGATTGGCCGCGGCGCGGCCGGGTGGTCGACTGTCCGATATCGGCCATGCCGTCCAGACCAGCGTCGAATCAGCGGGGGCGTTCGGGATCGTCGAGGAGTACGTCGGGCATGGGATCGGCTCCTCGATGCACATGGAGCCTGCGGTGCCCAACTACGGGCGTCCCGGCCGCGG
>CBFHQG010000121.1:0-5625 GCA_965657825.1 Actinomycetes bacterium
GGCCTCGATGGTCTCGCGGTCCGGTGGCCACATGAACCACCAGTCTCCGTCAGGCAGCAGATGCGCGGTCGGTTCGCCATCGGTGACCACCAGGCACACCGGTTGAGCACCTCGGTGACGGTCGAAGAACCGCCCGGCCAGCATGAGCGCATGATGCAGGTTCGTGCCCTGGATATCCGCGGCATCGAGATCAGGTAGTTCATGTGGTGCGACGGTGCGCGCGAGATTAGCGAACGAGATGATCTGCATCGCATCGAGGGGGAAGCTGGTCGAGGCCAACGCATGGAGAGCGAGAGCCGTAGTCTTCGCCGGTCGCCACGTGTCATTCATCACCATCGAGAACGACTGATCGACCAGAAGCGCCACCGCCGCCTGGGTGCGGGTCTCTGTCTCGCGCACCTCGAAATCCTCCGCCGAAAGGCGGATCGGCCCGGATGCTCCCGCGGCCACATGGCGACGCACGGCATTGGACACCGAGCGCACGACGTCGATCGGCTGCTCATCACCGAAGCGCCACTCGCGTGTTGAACCTGTCAGCTCACCGGAAGCACCGGTGGCGTGAACATCATGATCTCCGCGGCTACCCGGATCGAGATCACCGAACACGCGCCGAAGGGCGGTCTGCCCGATGCGGCGGATCGCCTTCGGGGTCAACTCCATACGGTCGGTCAGGTACCCCTGCTCGCGAAGCCGACGCTCGATCTCGCGCAAGCGCTCGATGTCGTCAGCCGCGGAGCGACCGAGAGTGCGCTCCACCGCCTCGACATCGACGTCGTCGAGAGTGGCGCCGGGGTACTCCTGCCCGAGTTGGGCCTCGAGTGCCTCGAGGTCGGCGAGTTCAGCGAGCGCGGAGGTCGCATCGGGGATGCCCATGCCCTGCTCGCCGGTCATCCGCTGGCGACCCTGCCACGGCAGGTCCGGTCGCAGCGTCTGCAGGTGATCGCGCAGCTGGCTCATCTGGGCCTGCAGGTCCAGATCACCCATCGCCTGCTCCATCAGCTCGGCGAGTTGCTGGCGCTGCTCGGGTGACATCGAGTCGAGCATGCGCTGCATCGCCGCTGCGCGGCGGGCGAGATCGTCGAGCAGCTCCTCGAAGGATTCGGGATCACCGGGGAAGAACTCCCCGTGCTGCTCCATGAACTGCTCGAACTGCTCCGAGACATCCTCGCCGCTTCGGTGCGCCGCCATCATCTCGTTGAGGTCAGCAAGCATGTCCTTCAGGCGCTGGGCGTCCTCGGGTGACTGCGGATTCGACAGGGCCTGCGACATGCCCTGGAACTGCGCGTCGAGAACTTCACGCTGCAGCATCTGGCGGATCTGCTCGTAGGATTCCCGGGCCTGGGGTGATCGCCAGTCGTAGTCGGCGAGATCTCGCACCGCTCGCGCGGTGTCCTCAGGCAGGTTGTCCAGCATCGACTCCCGGAATCGTGCGTCATCGCCGGGGTCGGGGAAGAGCGCATCCTGCTCGGCAGTGACTGCCTCATCGAGTAGTTCGCGCACGCGCTCGAGGGTTCCCCCGAGTCGGCCACTGGACTGCAACTCACGGCGACGTTGCGCGATCCGACGACGCAGTTCAGCCATTCCGCGCAGCGACTCGCTACCCGACTGCATCAGATCACGCAGGGCGTCGCGGACGCTGCGCCCCTCCATGATGCGATCAGCGAGATCGTCTACGGCACCCCCCACGTCGAAGGGTGGAGCGAGGGGATCGGGCCCACCCCGGTAGGCGCCGTAGCGATAGCGGCTCACGCGTCGTCGACCTCGGGGCGGCGGGCGGTCGCATATCGCACGGCTCCGTCGGTGTCGTCCTTCGCGATACGTCGGGTCAACCACAGGCCCTCGAGCGCCAACTCCAGGCAGGCTGCTGAGAGCCCGGGGGTGACATCAGCATCCGGGCCCTCGAGCGCGGCGACGACGCGAGCCAGCCCCTCGACGGGGCCCACGGCCGCTAGAAGCGACTGCGCAGGGATCAGATCACCGGACTCCACGACCGTGCCCTCGTCAATCCGTTCGATCAGGATGCCGAGGTCGACACCACCGAGGTGGGCACGGAACGTCTCAGCGACCGCCCGTCGCGCGAGGTGCTCGAGGATCTCCTCCTCGCGACCCTCTTCGCTCACCTCGAACTCGACTTTGCCGCGCAGGGTGGTGACGACCGCGGGCAGGTCACCGACTCGTGCCACAGCCTCCTCGCCCGTGACAGCGGAGCGTCGAAGTGCGGCCCCTGCGAGCGATTCGGCGCACGCGATGGAGAAGCGTGCAGAGACACCACTGCGCGGATCGATGGCGTTGGACTCCCGCACCTGGCGGGTGAAGCGCGCGACGGTCTCCAGCAGGTGGAGCGGCACCTCGGCGACGAGTTCGGCCTCCTGTGCGATGAGATCGACCTCGTGATCGAGGTCGAGTGGGTAGTGAGTGCTGATCTCCGCCCCGAATCGATCCTTCAGCGGGGTGATGATCCGACCGCGGTTCGTGTAGTCCTCCGGGTTGGCACTGGCCACGACGAGTAGATCGAGGGGGAGACGCAGGGTGTAGCCACGCACCTGGATGTCTCGCTCCTCGAGCACGTTGAGCAGGGCGACCTGGATGCGTTCGGCGAGATCGGGCAGCTCATTGATGGCGAAGATGCCACGGTTGGTGCGCGGTACGAGACCGAAGTGCACGGTCTCTGGGTCTCCGAGAGTGCGACCCTCGGCGACCTTCACCGGATCGACATCGCCGATCAGATCGCCGACGGAGGTGTCGGGAGTCGCGAGTTTCTCGCCGTACCGTTCGCTGCGATGCACCCAGGCGATCGGTAGGTCGTCACCGCATTCGGCGGCCATGCGAATGCCGGCAGCGCTCACGGGAGCCATCGGATCGTCGTGCACCTCGGATCCGGCGATAACGGGCATCCACTCATCGAGGAGGCCGATCAACGTGCGGATCAAGCGGGTCTTGCCCTGACCGCGTTCGCCGAGGAGGACGAAGTCGTGACCGGCGAGCAGTGCTCGTTCGACCTGCGGCAGCACCGTCTCGTCGAACCCGACGATGCCGGGGAACGCGGGCTCACCCGAGCTCAGTCGGGTCAGCAGGTTCGCCCGGATCTCGGCCTTCACCGACCGGGGGGAGTACCCCGTGTCGCGCAGCTCACCGAGGGTTCGGGGGAGATCCTGCGGGGGTGTGGGGCGAGTTGCGGCAAGAGTGGACATATGTCGACGGTACGGGAGGATGGGGGTCATGGCCTCCCCGGACTCCGCTCGCACCTCGCCCCGGGCGCCCCGGGCGCGATGCGCGAGCGGATTCGCGCAGGGGAATCTTGAGTCCGGCGTCGTCGAGGCGGTGCGGGAAGCATTGGCTGGGCTCGGCACCCAGCGGCCGAGCATGGCCGTCATCTGTGTCAGCGCTCCGGGTGATCCAGTGACCGGTGGCCGGATTCTCGGTCACGCCGGGGCCCTCCTCGCTGAAGCCGCCCCCGACTGCGCCGTGATCGGCACGACCGCCCACGGGGTGATCGGTGGCGTCGAGGCGGTGGAGATGGAGCCGGCGGTCAGCGTGTGGCTGGCCGCCTGGCAGGGACAGGCGCCCCGGCCGTTCCGGGTCGCCACGCGACCTGCAGAGGGTGGCATCGCCCTGACCGGTCTTCCCGAGATGGCAGATGACGATCGACTCGCGATCTGCCTGGTCGATCCGTGGACGACGCCCATCGATGAGGTGCTGGCGTCCTTCAGTCGGATCGACGGAGACCTGCCCGTCGTCGGCGGGTTCGCCTCAGCCGGACAGCGTGGCGAGAACCGTCTGCTGCTGGGCAGTGCCGTCCTCGATGGTGGCACGGTCGGGTTGATCCTCGATCGCGATGCCCCTGTGCGCGCTGTCGTCTCACACGGCTGCCGTCCCATCGGCGACCCGATGACGGTCACCTCATCACGGGGGGCGTTCCTGATCGAGATGGCCGGGCGCCCGGCCCTGGAGCGCATCCGCGCCACCGTCGAAGCCCTTCCCGCAGAAGAGCAGGCGCTCGCCGTGCGGGGGCTGCAGATGGGGATCGCCCGTGCACCGGAGGCTGGCGGGGAGACGGCGGCCGACTATCTGATGCGCGCCATCATCGGGATCGACCCGACGATCGGTGCGGTGACGGTAGGTGATGAGGTGCCCGTCGGGTCGCTGGTACGCCTGCACCTTCGTGATGCGGATTCTGCAGACGCCGATCTTCGGGCGACCGTCGATGCCGTAGCGGAGGGCGGTTCGAGCGCGGGCGCCCTCGTCATCACCTGCAACGGTCGTGGCCGCGCGATGTTCCTGACACCCGCGCATGACGGTGAGGTCGTGGCGTCGGGCCTGGGATCGCAGGCACTCGGAGGGTTCTTCGCAGCGGGTGAGATCGGGCCGACAGCCGGTGCGAATCACCTGCACGGATTCACCGCCGTGCTCCTGGTGGTGGACTCCGCCGTGCGAGAGGGTGTCGAGGTGGTGCGGGCCGGCTCGCTCGAGGGAACCTCCCGGGAGATGAGTGATCTGGATGCCGAACTTGCGTCGCTACTCGAAGCCGAACCCCCGAGCCACTGAGTCACCATCCACAGTTGCGCGCGCGCCGTTGACGCACGCGTGGGTTCGGCGCATACGGTGAGACCGTGACCCGCGACACCCACCGCAGCGCCGTGTACTCGGCGGAGGACGCCCTCGGGCGTCAGTTGGAGCGCGGCGGCACCGTGGAATTCTTCGGTTCGACCCTCACCCTCCCCGTCGAGCGACGCTTCGCCGACGTGGCATCGATGCAGCGCTATACCGATGCTGTGATCAGCATGATCGATCCGAGGCTGCCGGCCCTGACCGTGCGTGAGCGGGCCGCGTCCACCAAGGCCCACTACGAGCATCCACGAGCCGGTCGCGGTGCGGTGATCGCCGTCCCCCTGCAGTTGGTCTCCGGGCGACGATGGGCGGCTCGTGAATCTGTGCTGTTGCACGAGATCGCCCACCACGTCACCCATCACGATCCGCGCGGGCGCACTGAGGCTGCGCACGGTCCGGTGTTCTGCGGTCACCTCGTGGCGTTACACGCGGTGGTCATCGGCCCCGAATCCGCTCTGCTGCTGCGCGCCTCGCTGGACTCGGCGGGTATCCCGGTCACGGAGCAGGTGCGGTCATGAGTGGCGCGGAGCGGGTGCTCGATCGCATCGCGGCGCTTCTGGCCAAGGCCGAGCGCACCGAGCATGCAGCAGAGGCAGAGGTGTACCTGGCCAAGGCTCAGTCGCTGGCCACGCAGGCGAGCGTCGACCTCGCAGTCGCTCGTGCTCGAACGGCACGTCGCGAGGCACGCGAACAACCGACGCAGCGGACCATCACCATCGGTGAGCGCGGCAAGCGGGCCAACACCCACCTGGTCACACTGTTCGTCACGGTCGGGCACTGCAATGGTCTGCAGGTCGACGTGGCCCACAACTCCACCTATGTCATCGCCTACGGCATGCCCAGCGACCTCGAACTCACCGGAGCGCTCTTCGGCTCCCTGGCGACCCAGATGATGGCGACAGCGAATGCGTGGCTGGCGCTCGGCGAGTGGCGCGAGGACACCTACATCTCCCGGGAGGGATGGCGCAAACCACACACCTCCCAGACCGCGCGCGCCGCGTTCTACCGCGGATTCAT
>CBFHQG010000122.1:0-5614 GCA_965657825.1 Actinomycetes bacterium
ATGACATGCACGAGAACCGAACACCTCTCGACGTGCCGCAGGAACTCCAGCCCGAGACCTCGACCCTCGCTCGCACCAGGAATGAGCCCCGGAACATCGGCGACGGTGAACACCGTGTCACCTGCCGACACGACCCCGAGGTTGGGGACGAGCGTGGTGAAGGGGTAGTCGGCCACCTTGGGCCGAGCGGCCGACATCGCCGCGATCAGGCTGGACTTGCCAGCGCTGGGGTATCCGACGAGGGCGACATCGGCGACGGTCTTCAACTCCAAGACGACGTCGCGTTTCTGACCTGGCTCACCGAGGAGGGCGAAGCCCGGTGCTTTGCGCCGGGGAGATGCCAGGGCCGCATTGCCCAGACCTCCACGGCCGCCGCGAGCAAGGACGTAACTGGACCCGGGTCCGACGAGATCAGCGAGAACCTCACCGTCATCCGTTCGCAATACGGTGCCGTCGGGCACCGGGATGACGACGTCCTCACCGGATGCTCCGCTTCGATTCGAGCCCTGTCCGGGTTTGCCTGAGGATGCTCGTTGGTGGGGTCGATGGTGTAGCGCGAGAAGGGTGGTCACGCTCGGGTCGACGAGAGCGACCACATCACCGCCCCGGCCACCATTACCCCCGTCGGGGCCTCCGAGAGGCTTGAACTTCTCGCGATGAACCGATGCGCAGCCGTTGCCACCATCACCGGCGACAGCGTGGATGACGACACGATCGACGAAGGTTGTCACGGTCGTCGGGGAGGGGTTCGAGGCCGACCGCGCGAGCGGTCAGGCCTCGGTGACGATGTTGACGACGCGACGACCGCGCGCCGTGCCGAATTCCACGACACCGGCGCTGAGCGCGAACAGGGTGTCGTCCTTGCCGCGGCCGACATTGTTGCCCGGGTGGAAGTGAGTGCCGCGCTGACGGACGATGATCTCACCGGCGCCCACGACCTGGCCGCCGAAGCGCTTCACCCCGAGCCGCTGAGCGTTGGAGTCGCGGCCGTTTCTGGTGCTCGATGCACCCTTCTTGTGCGCCATGGCGTTACTTCCCAGCCTTGATCGAGGTGACCTTCACCCGGGTGAGCTCCTGGCGGTGGCCCATCCGGCGACGGTAACCGGTCTTGTTCTTGTAGCGAAGAATGCGGATCTTGGGACCGCGCTCATGGGCGAGGACCTCGGCGTCGACGGCAACTCCGGCGAGAGCCTCCTTGGCGGTGGTCACCTTGCCGTCCTCGACGATGAGGACCGCGGGCAGCGACACCGTCGCACCCGGATCGGCATCGACACGATCCATGACGACGACGTCGCCGACGGCGACCTTCTCCTGCCGGCCTCCGGCACGAACGATGGCGTACACCTGGTGCTCCTCGCGTGAATACTCCAAGGCGCGACTGCGCCGACGGGCAAGACTACCTGATCAGGCCTCAGGCCTCATCCTCGGCCTCCCCGGCGCCCACGAGCACAGCCTCGGCCTCCTCGGTCGCCTGCGGTTCGCCCTCAGACTCCCCCTGCGACTCCCCCTGTGACTCCTCGGTGGCGGTCGCCTTGGCGATCACATCGGCCGGGTCGACCCCCTTGCCCCGACGCCGTCCCGCCTTGCTCGGCGCTGCCTTCTCCGCCGGCCCTGAGGTGGGATGGAGTGAGACATGGATACCTCGACCCCCGCAGGAGTCGCACGGTGTGGAGAACGCCTCGAGCAGGCCCTGGCCGATGCGCTTGCGCGTCATCTGCACAAGACCCAGCGAGGTGACCTCGGCGACCTGGTGCTTGGTGCGATCTCGACCGAGGCATTCGACGAGTCGACGCAGGACGAGGTCGCGATTGCTCTCCAGGACCATGTCGATGAAGTCGACCACGATGATGCCGCCGATGTCACGCAGGCGGAGTTGGCGCACGATCTCCTCGGCCGCCTCGAGGTTGTTCTTGGTGACCGTCTCCTCGAGATTGCCACCCTGACCGGTGAACTTGCCGGTGTTGACGTCGACCACCGTCATGGCCTCGGTCCGATCGATGACCAGTGACCCACCCGACGGCAGCCAGACCTTGCGATCGAGGGCTTTGGTCAACTGCTCCTCGATGCGCAACTCGGTGAACAGGTCTTTGGTCTGCGTCCACGATTCGATGCGCTCGGCCAGGTCGGGTGCGACCGAGGAGATGTAATCGTCGACCTCGGCCCGCAGCGTCGAACTAGAGACGATCATCCGCGTGAAATCCTCGTTGAAAATGTCGCGGATCACCTTGATCGCCAGATCAGGTTCCGCGGAGACCATCGTTGGCGGTGTAGCGGACGCCGCCTTGGCCTGAATATCGGTCCACTGCGCCTGCAGTCGCTCGATATCCGCGGTGATCTCCTGCTCACTGGCGCCCTCGGCCGCGGTGCGGATGATGACACCTGCGCCCTCAGGGACGACACGCTTGAGGATGGACTTCAATCGCGATCGCTCGGTGTCAGGCAACTTGCGACTGATCCCGGTCATCGAACCGTCGGGGACGTACACCAGGAACCGGCCGGGTAGCGAGATCTGGCTGGTCAGTCTCGCGCCCTTCTGCCCCACCGGATCCTTGGTGACCTGGACCAGGATCGCGTCACCGGATTTCAAGGCGAGTTCGATGCGCTTGGGCTGCCCTTCCAGACCGGCGGCATCCCAATTGACCTCGCCGGCGTACAGAACTCCGTTGCGACCCCGCCCGATATCGACGAAGGCCGCTTCCATGGAGGGCAGGACGTTCTGCACCCGACCGAGATAGACGTTGCCGACCATCGACGATGACGTTCCCTGATCAACGTAGTGCTCGACGAGGACGCCGTCTTCGAGGACCGCGATCTGCACGCGATCATCGAGTTGACGCACGGCCATCACTCGCTCGACAGCCTCTCGCCGAGCCAGGAACTCCGCCTCGGTCAAGACAGGGGCGCGACGCCGACCTGCCTCACGGCCGTCTCGCCGGCGCTGGCGCTTGGCCTCCAGACGTGTCGAGCCCTTGACGCTCGAAACGTCCCGTGCGCGCGGTTCACGCACCCGTACGACCGTGTGCGCGGGATCATCGGGCTCGGCACCGGCTTCCTGACCGCGCCGGCGCCGGCGCCGGCGCCGGCGAGAAGAGCCGGTCTCGTCACCCTCACCGGCGTCCGCCTCGGCTCCCTCTGCAGGGGAGGCCTCAGCCGACTCCTGATCATCCTGACTCCGTTCGGAGGAACCAGCATCGCCGGTCGGTTCGGATCGGCGGCCTCGACCACCCCGGCGGCGGCGGCGACGGGTTGATCCTGACGCGCCGGTCTCAGCCTCCTCCGACTCAGGGGCGTCGGAGTCTTGCGCAGACTTCGCAGCCGGTGCCTCGGCCGAGTCGTCAGCGGCCTTCGCAGATGCTCCACGGCCAGCAGACGCGCGACTGGTCGAGGCGCGCCGCTTCGCGGTGGTGGGCTGGTCACCGGTTGTGGTCGGCTCAGGAGCCTGGAATAGCGGAATGGTCGCGGTCGTCTTCGTCTGGGCAGAGCCGGCGGCATCCTCGTTCGCCGCGTCCTTCTTGGTGGCCGTGGCCTTCTTGGCGGCCTTCTTCGGCGCCGATTTCTTCGCGGCCTTCTCCGGAGTCTCAGTCTCGGGAGTGGTGGACTTCTTTGCGGCCTTCTTCGCTGCGCCCACCTTCTTCGCGGGCTTCTTGGCGGCCGACTTCTTCGCGGGTGTTTTCTTCGCTGCCGGCTTCAACGTCGTATCGGCCCCACCCGCCGCATCATCGACCTGCGGAGGTCCCGCCGGGCGGGAAGCAGCTCGACGGCGTCGGGTCGGGGCAGAGGAATCAGCGGGAGTGTCGGAGGAATCTGGGGTGGTCGTGTCGACCATGCGTGTCGTTCCCTTCGCGGGACCCCGCGCAAAGCGCGGCTCCCTCGTTCGTGCGCAAGAACCCCTCCTGGGGCACCTCTCGCGTCAAGTCTGGTTATGGGGACGTGTCGGGTTCGAGCACGTCCCCATCGGCGCGGTTCTCACGGTCCTGATCGAGGGGGTCACCGATCGTGACCCCATCGGCGCCGAGGGGGCCTTGGGCCTCCCGCGTCACCTGGGGTGGGACCGCGGGGCTCAAGCCCGCCACGCTGCGTAGGGCAGTGAGGATGTCGTCGGGTCGAACCGTCGGGATGACCTGACGGACGACCACGAGCAGTATCGCACACTCCGGTTGCCCTCCCTGATCACCTGCGGGGCGCGCCCCCTCCACTGGGGTGGGCACCTCAACGGCGAGGAGGGCGTCTCGCACATCGATGGTGCGCATGCCCGACTTCGTCCGACGTTCGACCTCGACAGATTCAGCCGACCAGAGGGCCTCAGCGGCCGAGCGAAGGTCGCTCGCCGCGATTCCTGGCAGTTCCAGGCGCCATCGACTGGCCTGGAGCCGATCGGCGAAGTCGGTGCTGCGAGCCTCGACGACCTCGACGATGTCCAGGCCATCGGGCAACGCAGAGTCCAACGAGACCCGGAGATCCTCCGGATCCACGCGCTCGACCACTGCGATCTCGACGTACTCGGCCTCGCTTGCCGTTCCTGTCGGTGCCGCATTGGCATAGGAGATGCGCGGATGCGGGGAGAACCCGGAACTGAAGGCCATCGGTACCTCGGCTCGTCGCAACGCACGTTCCAGGGCACGTTGGAAGTCACGATGGCTGGCGAACCTGAGCCGTCCACGCTTGGCATATCGCAGACGCAGGCGCTGGACCGGCGCGACATGGTGAGCGGCGCGTGGTGGGACGCGTCCGCTCACCGGCTCACCGAGGAATCGCTGTCCTGCGCATCGTCGGTGAGCACGGCATCGTCACCGGTCGATTGACCGAGCGTCGGGGTGGGTAGGTCGATGACCGTGGGTCCGATCTGGATCTGCGTTCCCATCTGATCGCACACCCCGCAGTCGAAGCACGGCGTCCACCGACAGTCCTCGACCTCGACCTCCTCCAGCGAGTCCTGCCAGTCCTCCCACAACCACTCCCGATCCAGCCCGGAGTCCAGGTGATCCCAGGGCAGCACCTCGACGTGCTCACGTTCGCGGGTGGTGTACCAGGAGACATCAACACCCTTGCCGTCGAGCGCCTGATCAGCGGCGTTCATCCAGCGGTCGTAATCGAAGTGCTCGCTCCACCCGTCGAAACGGGCCCCCTGCCGCCAGGCCTGCTCGATCACCGCGCCGACTCGCCGATCCCCCCTGGACAGCAATCCTTCGACGATTCCGGGCTTGCCATCGTGGTAGCGCAGCCCGATCGCCTTGCCGTACTCACGATTCGACCTGATGGCGTCCCTGAGGAGAGCGAGTCGGGTATCGGTCGTCTCATGATCGAGTTGGGCCGCCCACTGGAAGGGCGTGTGCGGCTTGGGAACGAACCCACCGATCGACACCGTGCATCGGATATCCCGGCGGCCACTGACTTCGCGGCCCACTCGGATCACCTCGGCGGCCATCCGAGCAATCTGCAGAACGTCGTCGTCGGTCTCGGTCGGCAACCCGCACATGAAGTACAACTTCACCTGGCGCCAACCGGCGGCGTACGCGGTCGCGACTGTTCGGATCAGGTCCTCCTCGCTGACCTGCTTGTTGATGACCCGGCGCAGACGCTCACTTCCCCCCTCGGGAGCGAAGGTGAGTCCACT
>CBFHQG010000123.1:0-5595 GCA_965657825.1 Actinomycetes bacterium
GACGTCGGGATCGCAGAGCAGCACGCAGCGACGAGCGCGGCGGGTCTCGCCTTCGCAGGAAAGCATCCGGTGGTCGCTATCTACGCGACGTTCCTCAACCGGGCCTTCGATCAGGTGCTCATGGACGTTGCACTGCATCGAGCGGGGGTCACCTTCGTCCTCGACCGGGCCGGTGTCACCGGTGACGATGGCCCGAGTCACAACGGGATGTGGGATATCGCGATCATGTCGATCGTCCCGGGACTACACCTCGCTGCACCCCGAGATGAAGCCACCCTGCGCATCGCGCTAGCCGAGGCGACCATGATCTCTGACGCACCGACGGTCATCCGCTTTCCTAAGGGAGCACTCGGGCCGTCGATACCGGCTGTCGATACTCGCGACGGGGTGGATGTCCTGTTCGAGCCGTCCGCCAGCAGTGAGGTCGACGTCGTGATCGTCGGCATCGGCTCCTTCGCGGGGCTGTCCCTGGAGGTCGCCAGCAGACTCGCCGACCAGGGGATTACCGCGAGGGTGGTGGATCCCCGATGGATCCTGCCCGTCACCGATGGCCTGCGAGATCTGTGTGCCCGCGCACCGCGTGTGGTGATCATCGAAGATGGATTGCGCCGCGGAGGATTCGGCAGTGTGTTGCGGGACGATCTCGATCAACGCGGGGTACCGGTGCCCACCATGTCCTTCGGTCTTCTGGATGAATTCATCGAAGCAGGCTCGCGCCAGGCGATCCTCGATCGTTACGGGTTGACCGCGCAGGACATCTCCCGCCGACTGGTCGAGTGGGTGTCGGCATCGTCGATCGAGCAACCGGCAGAACAACCTGATACCTCCCAGGCCTGACTACTCCTGCGTGGGATCACCCGGGGCCTGTATTGCCGCCATGAGCACCGGCAGAATCAATGCGCGTTGCCAGGCTCGAACTCCCAGATCGGTGAGTTGCTCGTCCACGGCTTCAGTGGTGGGGGGGTGAGGTGGTGCCCACAGCACACGTCGCACGGAATCGGGGGTGCCTAGGTTCTCCACGGGGATGTTCCACTGCTCGGACAGACGGGCAAGACCTTCCTTAGCCATGGACAGTCGAGCACCTGCCTCAGGGTTCCGCGAGGCCCACAACCGTGGGGGTGGAGGGCCATCACCTCGTAGCGCTATCTCGGGTAGTTCATCTTCGGCCACCATCTGTGCATCAGTGATGGCCTGCCACCAGGTGCGAGTCAGACCGGCTGCACGTCCCTTGGTGAAGCCCCGCACCTTCGTCAGTGCCTCGCGGGTGCTCGGAGGGGAGGTTGCGACACTGATGATCGCGGAGTCAGGCAGGAGGCGGCCCGGTGCGATATCCCGTGCGCAGGCCTCCTGGTCACGGGCCTCCCAGAGCGCCTGGACGACGGCGAGCCCACGCCTGGACCGAACCGCATGAATCCCCGATGTGCGTCGCCATGGATCAGTTCGCTGCACAACAGTCGGTGCCGTCACGAGGGCTGCGAACTCCTGCTCCGCCCAGGCCAACTTGCCACTGTCTGCCAGGTCCTCCCGTAGGCGATCTCGCAGGGCTGGCAGGACTTCGACGTCGAGGGCCGCATAGCGTCGCCAGGTGTCCGGAAGCGGACGAGTGGACCAGTCGGCCGCTCCGTGGCCCTTCTCCAGATGCCAGCCGAGCTCGGTTGCGACCATCGGGGCCAATCCCACTCGGTCTCGACCGAGGAGCCGCCCGGCGAGTTCGGTATCGAACAGTCGCTCCGGCCGCAAGCCGATCTCGGCGAGGCAGGGTAGATCCTGACTGGCCGCGTGCAGGATCCATTCCAGGGGCCGGAGGGCTTCAGCTAGTCGACTGAGATCGGGAAGTGCGGTCGGATCGATCAGCCAGGTCCCACCGCCGACTCGGTAGATCTGGACCAGGTAGGCCCGCTGCCCGTATCTGAATCCTGAGGCACGCTCGGCGTCCACCCCGACCGGGCCGGTACCGGCTGACAACGCCTCCAGCGCCCTGCTCAACCCGCGAGGGGTATCGATGACCTCAGGTATGCCTGTCAGCGGCTCGAGAAGCGGAAGCGAGACCTCGGGGTCGGTCATCGTGGAGTACTGAGGGTGGCTGGTCTGGCCAAGCGCGACACCCCGGCTGCGGTAGGTACGAGCCCGGCAGCCATCGCGATGAGTCCAGCCCAGGCGCGCGCGTGGGCTCCGATCTCCCCGGCGTGCTCCCCAGGAGTCCACGAGGCTCGCACCTCGACCTGTCCGGTCACCGGATCCTGCGGTTGACCCAGGGTGCCGAAACCCTCGCTGGTGATCCGGGTGACGGTACCGCCGAGTGCCCGGACCTGGGCGTCCTCTGTGGCGAGGGAGTCGATCAACCAGCTCCAGCCCACCGACGGCAGGAGCGGGTCGGAGGCGAGGTCTGACTCCAGGGTGGCCCGGACGAAGGACACGATGCGGAAGGTGCCCTCCCAGGAATCGACCCCGTCTGGATCGTGGAGGATGACTAGGCGCCCGGTGCCGATGGGATCGGCATCCGCGTCCTCGGGGGAGAGGATCTCCGCGGTGAGAGCCACCGCATGAGGGGCCAGACGCTGGGGTGCTGGTGCCTCATCGATGATCAACTCGGGTCGGTAACGCTGGCTGCGCAGGCTGGCCAGGGCCGTATCGAAGTCCTGATCGGACCCGGACTCGACATCGGTTGACACAGGTGCAGCCTACGTCGGTGGCGGCTCCACACCGGGCAGCCACACGCCGGGAGCCCTTGGTCACGATTCGGTCGCAGGCTCCAGGGACACACTGAGGGAGTTGATGCAGTACCGGAGGTCGGTCGGAGTCTGATATCCCTCTCCGGCGAAGACATGCCCCAGATGGCCGTCGCACCGCGCGCATCGAACCTCGGTGCGTGTCATGCCCAGACTGTGGTCTGCGATCTCCACAACGACCGTTCCATCCACGGGTGTGTAGAAGGAGGGCCACCCGCAGTGGGAGTCGAACTTGGTGCCCGACGTGAAGAGCTCGGCCCCGCATCCCCTGCACCGATAGGTGCCGTCGGTCGTCGTCGAGACGTACTCACCGGACCAGGCCGGCTCGGTACCTGCCTGCCGCAGGACGTGGTACTCCTGCGGGCTGAGGACTTCGCGCCACTGCTCGTCGGTCATTGTCACGAGGTTGGCAGATTCCGGGGTGTCTTCGTCCATGGGACAACAGTAGGCGTGGCGAGACCGCCGTGCACGTGGCGATCGCTCTAGTCTGTGATCACAGCAGGTAGGGAGCAACAA
Organism: Actinomycetes bacterium; assembly: GCA_965657825.1. Classification (GTDB taxonomy): domain Bacteria; phylum Actinomycetota; class Actinomycetes; order S36-B12; family S36-B12; genus M55B157. The sequence continues at coordinate 3,246 of CBFHQG010000123.1, forward strand.
CTACGGGGACGGTGGACGAAGGGAGCCGGTGTGAGCGACATCCTCGACACGCGTGGAGCGTGGTTGAGCCAGGAGGATCTGGAGTCGGCTCGAGAACGCCTGCCGATCGTCTACGTCGATGCGCTCCCGGTTCGCGTGGATGCCCTGGGGCAGGTCACCGCGGTCGGCCTGCTTCTGCGGGCCCGTCCCGATGGCTCGCTCAGCCGTTCGGTCGTCTCCGGGCGGGTGCTGTACGGCGAGCGCATCCGCAACGCCCTCCTGCGACACCTGGAGAAGGATCTGGGCACTATGGCGCTGCCTCGCGTGCCATCTTCTATCGTGCCCTTCACCATCGCCGAATACTTTCCGGATCCAGAGGTCAGCGGTCTCCACGACCCGCGTCAGCATGCGGTGAGCCTCGCCTACGTCGTCCCCTGCGACGGGGACTGCGCACCCTCACAGGACGCTCTGGACCTCGCCTGGGTATCCCCGGCCGAAGCACTGTCCTACACCTTCCAGGCGGAGATGACCGGTGGGCAGGGTCAACTCCTGAGACTCGGTCTCGCCCACTGCGGGTATGTGGACTGAGCGGTCGCCTAGGGGGTGGAATCAGGGAAGCGTGGCGCTCGCTCCTGGCGTCGAGCCTCGAGGGCCTCGGCGAGATCGGGCCAGCGAAACGAACGAGTCATCCAGTCCAGACTCTGCTGCAGATGAGTTCCGAAATCCTGGTCGACGGCCGCAGTGAATTGGGCCTTCATGGCGGCCAGCGACGCAGGTGAGCAGTTCGTCGCGATGTCGCGTGCCCATTCGCGGGCCAATGCGAGGGCATCGTCCGCGACCGCTTGGACCAGCCCGATCCGCTCAGCCTCGTGAGCGTCGACGAGTCGCCCGCTCAACAGGATCTCCCGGGCTCGTGCGGGGGAGACGATCCGGGGCAGCAACCAGGCCGCCCCGTACTCAGCGGTGAGTCCCAATCGGGAGAAGGCGGACAGGAACACCGCTGATTCACTGGCGAACCGGACATCCCCGATCAACGTCAGGACGAAACCGGCTCCCGCGGCGGGGCCATTGACTGCCATGACCAGGGGTTTGGACATCGATCCAGCGAAGGCGAAAAGCTCATTCGCATCGAACCCCGAGGCGAAGCCATCCAGGGCATCAGCACCCTGATCGAGGAGGGCAAGATCGGCCCCGGAGCAGAAGCCCTTTCCGGCGCCCGTCACGATGACCACACGTGTCCCGGGGTCTGCCTCGGCCGTGTGAAGATGACGGGTCAATTCCTCCAGCATCGTCGGGGTGAGCGCGTTCAATCGTTGCGGGCGGTTCAACGTGATGATGCATACCCCGGAGTCGAACTCCGCGAGGGCCTGAGAGGTGCCGCCGGCCTGGGAATCATTCATAGGGATCGATACCGAGGATTGTTTCATCCTCAGGGGTCAATTCCGATCCGGGACGATCGAAGGGGTCGACATCGGAGTCGTCATCGGCCAGGTCCTGCGCGTAGCGACCATCGAGGGGGTCTTCGGGGTCACCGGGATCGATCACGTGCATCGCAGCCTGCTCCGCGGGAATCCATGTTCCTGGCTGTAACCCACCCGCGTGCATGGGGTCATCGCTGGCGTCCTCGGCATCCTCCATGGCCAGCGTTTCCTCGGTGTCCTCGAGCGGATAGGGCAGTCCGTCCAAGGAGCCCTCGGGGTCATCCCCGACCACGGTTCCCGGGTGCAGCGCCGCATGGATGGCCTCTGACTCCATGACCATGCTCAATCGTTCGGCCTGATCAGCCGCGTCACCGGCGACATCATCGGTGTCCTGGGTGATCCGGGACACCGCCTCGGGTGTGTCGGTGATCGGTCCTTGATCACGGGTGGAGTCCATGGCTACCTCCTTGGCCTAGGGCTCCGTCAAGGAGCCGGGTCCCATCGTGACACAGGATCGCCACTCGACCGTAGGGACTATCGTCCGCAACCATCGTTCGGTAGCGTCGGGGTATGGCGAAAGAACAGACGCAAGCTGAAGGATCGGGAATCGGTACTGGCCGACTCATTGCGATCGTGGTGATCGCCGTAGCGTCGGCGTTCTTGATATTCGGCAATCTCGAGTCGACCTCGGTGTGGCTGTGGGGATTCACCCTCGATATGCCTCTGTTCGTCCTGCTGATCGTCGTGTTCATCCTCGGGATGTTCCTCGGTGGTTTCGTGCGAAGCGGGTTTCGGAAACTACGCGGGGTGGACAAGCCCTGATCCGGCGGCGCCATCACAGATCACCAGGTTGTCGCCACAGGTAACGCGCCCGGCGGGGATCGTCGGGTCGTGTGCCAGTAACTGGGACAGGGCGGTGGCTTTCTCTGACCCCGTGACAAGCCAGAGGA
>CBFHQG010000124.1:0-5488 GCA_965657825.1 Actinomycetes bacterium
CAGATGATGAGACCGAAGGCGATGACAGCGGCGATGGCCGTCACATACGGATACTCGAAGAACGCGGTGGATGATTAGCCCACCATCGGCCAGATACTCGAACGCGATGATCGGATAGTCACCCTCAGGGGTGCGCCGGTCGCAGCGAGCGTTGTCAGCGCCACGATGGCTGCTGCAGGGATAAGAGGGTGAACCGATGCATCATGATGACTGCCTCTTTCCGGTGAGAGCAGCGAGGACGTATTCCAGCGGCCCCTTGTCGAATCGGCGCATCCACAGCCACGCGAACACCGAAAGCACAACCCATGAAGCGATGGACGTGGCAACGACCGGCAGGGCTCCCCACTGACCGAAGTAGCCGAGCCCGTAGGCGCTGAACATGATGGACAAGAGGGCGGATTCACCGATGTAGACGGTCAGTGACATGCGCCCGGCCGGTGCGAGGAAAGCCAGGGCGGTCGGTCGACGCGCGAGTAGCAGCGCGATGCTGCCGATATAGCCCGCGGTGAGGATCGGTGCGGTGATGAAGCCCAGCGCCAGTCCAGCGGCACCGGCGACGGAGAAGGGCTCACCTGCGGCGACCGCACCGACCTGCAGCCCAGCGGCGACGGCCTGAAGAGGCAGGCCGATGGCCCAGCCCCAGCGGGCCATCCTCCGCCAGAGGTCGATGTTCGCCTGCGGATCGGCGAGCAACCGTCGGCGTGAGGCACGCAGGCCGAGCACGAAAGCCGCGAACGCCATCGGGCCTTGGAGGACGAACACCGAGAACAAGATGGTGGGCAGCGCCTCGAGACGTGCAAGGGAGGCTTCCGCGAACGACCCGGTGGCCAGCGCGCTCTCCAACCCACCGAGGCCACTGGAACTGTCTTCAGGGAATGCCGCCGCGAGTGAGGTCACGGCGAGAATGAAGAAGACGGCGATGGCGATCGCCGCAATGGTCCAGTTCCTCAACGCGCGATCAGAGGATCGAGACACGGCGAGGAGTAGCAGGCCGAAGATCGCGTAGGTGATGAGGATGTCGCCCACGAAGAAGAACACCGCGTGAGCGAGGCCGAACAGGAATAGCGCACCCATCCGGCGCAGGTAGCGTCGACGATTCGGCGGACTTTGATCACGCAGGATGAACGACGCGCTATAGCCGAACAGGAACGAGAACAGCAGGTAGAACTTGCCCTGGGCGAAGGTGGCGACAAGCAGCGCGGTGAGGCGATTGCCCGCACCGTCGACGGATTCGGCAGTGAATCCATCCGCGCTGATCCCGAGGTACGCGGCATTGACCACGACGATGCCCAGCAGCGCGATTCCGCGGAGGCGGTCGGGGAGGGCTTCACGGGTAGTTGTGGGGGAACCGGTCAGGGACATCCCTCGACCGTACGGGAGAAATGAACAGCGGTGTTAACTTCTGAACGTGGTGGTCAAAAACGAGGTGATCCTCGACACGGCGGCTGAAGTGCTCGCTCGTCGCCCGAACGCCACCCTGCAATCCATCGCCAATGCAGCCGGCATCAGCCGGACCACGATCTTCCATAGGTTCGCCACCCGCGACGCCTTGCTCGAGGCATTGTCGGCGGACACCCTTGAGCGAATCGGTGCGGTGATGAGACGAGTCCCGGCCTCAACCGAGGGCGACCCGGTCGAGGTCGTCACCGAGCTCACGCGCCTGCTGATGCAATTAGGACCTCGCACGGTGTTCCTACGGATCGTTCCCGGATGGGGCAATGACCTCGATGACCAGTGGGCGCAGGTGGTGACCCCGCTGGCCGTGTACATCGCGACCCTTCAGGCCACGGGGCGAGTGCGCAGTGATCAGCCCTTCCGGTGGATGACGGCGTCCTACATCGGCCTGCTGTTCGCGGCCTGGGACGAGATCGCCGAGGGTGAACTTGGCGCAGAGCAGGCCGCGAGCCTGGTGGTGCAAACCTGGCTGGCCGGCGCCGGCTACACCGGTTAGGGAATCGACACCGGGATCGGTGAGTGGTTTCCTCCGCTACTTCGCTCATGCGCTAGGCACAGACCCGATCGAATTGATGAAGTCGGCGAGCATGTCTGCGATCGCCTGAGAGCCGGATATCGACCCTACATACTGATCGCGCCGCAACTCGATCATGATCGAAGTCACTCGAGGGTCATTGTGGTAGTGCTTGAGCGGAACGTAGGTGCCGGTGAATGGTTGGTTGAGCACTACGCGCCCTACTGGGGTGAAGGACTGACGAGCACTGTCGATCAAGATGTTGGGTGTGTGGAACTCATCAGTTCCTAGACACAACTCGGGGCGATCAGCCCCTCCGTGATGAAGTGCCTCATAGGGAAGTTCCATCTGGGGAAATGAGTGCAGGTCGATGATGAGCGCTCTCCCGAGGGACCGAAGTCGATCATCAACGGCCTCGGTGAGGGCAGCGGCATAGGGATGGAAATACTGGGTGAGCAACTCATTGTGGTGGGCGGCGTCTGCCAGGCGGAGAACGTCAAGGTCTGATGTGCGGGTGTACACGGCGCCCATTCCGATCTCGGGACGGGCCATTGGTTCATCATCAGGATCTGGGAATCGTTCAGGGTCAATGACCAGGCGAGACAGTCGATTGACGAAGATCCACGGACGAACCGAGCTGCCCTGCGAAGCCAATTCAGCGATCCGGTCCGTATCGGTGTCCGTCATCATCTGAAGTTCGCGATCAAGGGCGGAGTCGTCGAGGATGATCAGTTCTCGGACCCAGGGCGGTATCACCGTCGATGAATGCGGGACATGGATCACGACGGGTGAGTCCGATGATCCGGCGATCAACTCGAAGGACGCGTCACTGGTCACGGAAGAAGTCCCCGCAATCGCGTCCGCGATAAAGCATCGGCACCTTATTGCTGATGAGGCTCAAAGCGTAGTCGCGGACGGATGCATAGGCGGAGTGCTCATCGAACAGACGCAGGGATCTGCCGCACTTTTCGAGCCGAATCGGCCAGTGCTGCCACACCTGATCATGATCGGGTTGGTCCACAAACGAGCCACGATCGAGATCCCAACCCCAGGACAGAAGCAGGATGCGAGCACCGTCGAGATAGTCGGTGATGAAACCAGGCGTGCTCCTGAGTTCAGCGACCTCGGCAGGGCCAACGGTGTAGGCGTAGCCGTAACTGCTGGGCTGGTCTATCGGGAACATCCACCAGTCGTAGTGAGCATGGTGAATGCGCGACCACTCACCCGTTGCCTCAGCGTCACGAAACATCCTGAGCGTCTCGCCCTGCTGGCGCACGATCTGTTCGCATCCGACGAAGTCGCTCACGCCGCAACGGTAAACGATCTGCCTGGTGCGCAGCACGCTTCGTCACTGAACAGGAATCGACACCGGGATCGGTGAGTCACACGTGCGTGGTGCTTCACCACCGGCGAAACGATCGGCCATCCACGACACAGCCTCGGGCCCTGCGGTGATCGCCGCCGCCTGATGGCTGATCTCACCCATCCACAGCATCGACACAGCAGACCCTGCGGCGCACCACTTCTCCAGCAGCACCGCGTTGGGCCAAGCCAGGACTACCTGGTCCGCAGTGCCCTGCGCGAGGAACACCGGCATATCGGCTGGCATCGTGGGGACGGTCTGCTGCTCGATCACCGCCGCCCAGGGCGGTGAATCCAGCGGATTGGTCTCGAAGAACGCCTGGCCCAGACTGTCGCGAGCGAGTGCATCCAATGCCGCGGCCCCGATGCATTCCTCGGCGATATCGGGATAGATCGATTCGGCCCGATCGGTGAGTAGCGGCTGCAGTGGCAGATCGGGATCGATCGCACGCCATCCGATGACCGCCTCTGGGCCGATCGCCCAGGCGACGGGCCCTTGCCACTGGGCATTGAGAATGAGGCCGAGCTCGGCCGCAGGTGCTGCGGCTGCGACACCGAGCAGGTTCAGCTCCGGGGCGATTGCTTCGGCGAGGTGACCGCTCCACAGTGACGAATGCCCGCCTTGGGAATGACCCCAGACGACATAGTCATCTCCGGCGTCGGCACCGGGGAATTGGCGGAGCGCGCGCACGCTGTTGACCACATCGGAGACTTCGGCCTGCGCAACCAGATACTCCTCAGGGCCGGGTGTGCCTAGACCGGTGTAGTCGGTTGCCGCGACCGCCCAGCCCAGGCTCATCATCTGCTCGATCCAGCCGGTCATGTCCCCCAGCGGGTTCATCGAACGAGAAGGCGCGCACTGCGGGCCCATGCCCAGCGTGCCGTGCGCCCACGCGACGACCTTGCGGCCATCGGCGGGTGCGGGCGCGTCAGGCAGGAACACCATCCCACCGGACACAGCCGATTGCCCGCTCGGTCGCTGCGACACGTAGAGGATGCGATGCACGCTTCCACCAGCGACGTCGACATCGGTCATCTCCTCGGTGCGGATCAGGTCTCCAGGGGATCCGGTGATCGGCTCGGGCGGCACATAGAACGACTCGATCGCCCGCTGCTGGGCGTTGATCCGGAGTTGGGTGATCGCTCCCCAGACCGTGACGACCGCGGCGACGAGCACCACGATGGACAAAACGACGATGCCGGCGATCCGCAGGGCGCGCATGGATCCTGAGGGTAGCGATCGGAGACACAACCCGTCGTCGTTGTCGTTCTGCGGAACCTCCGTTGACTCCTGCGGTAGGGGCCTGAGTCTGTGGAAAACGTTGTGCTGCAGTGGTTTTCCTCTGAGGGAATTCCCAGGAAAACATCGTGGTGAATCGTGTGTTTGTTCTTGACGGATGTCAGACCGGCGTGATTGACTTCGTACACGTGTTCCCGTCCGGCGGATCGGATCGTGGCTGATTCGATGAACACCGACCGGTAGACGAGCAGATGAGGCGGCGCTGGATTTCTTCAGTGACCGAGTGATGAGGGCCGGTGTTCACCCCGGCCACAGGGTGTGGGGCACGTAAGCCGAAGACGTGTTGCCCTGCCCGTTCGCATCCGCACAGAAAGTCTCCTCACCATGTCGATCCCGGTTCCCCCGATACCCGATCCGCCCGATCGGGACGTGTCGGCGGCGGACCGTTTGGCGATCATCGAGGCCCAGCTGACCGCACTAGCGGACATGCCGGCGGCGGATCGGGCCGGTGGTGATCATCTGGCGTGGGCGTTGCGGGTGCTCACGGTGCGCCGTCAGGTGGAGGCGTTGACGGCCGGGTCGCTGGATGCGATGGCCTGTTCAGCCCAGTGGTCCAGTGCGGCCGGTGCGCGCAGTGCCGCGGCATGGCTGACCGGGGCCACCACCCAGGCCCCCCACGTGGTCAAGACGCTGCTGGCCAATGGGGCGTTCACCCGCACCCATGCCCTCCTCGATGAAGCCGCCCTGGCCGGGGAGGTGTCCGGTGAGCATGTCTCGGCGTGGCGGATCATCCGACGCCGCTACGCCCGGATCGGGGTGCTGCTGGATGCCGCCGAAACCCACATCCTCCACTGGGCACGGGAGTTGGCCCCGAAAGGTTTCACAGCCGCCCTGATCGAGTTCGCCCACCGGTTGGA
>CBFHQG010000125.1:0-5441 GCA_965657825.1 Actinomycetes bacterium
CGGCGAGGGCGCCTCGGTGTGGGAGGTGATGGCGGCGGTGAGCGAGGCTGTCGGCCGCGATATCGGCGCGGTCGCGACGGCCCGTCGCCCCGGTGACCCCCCGGAACTCGTCGCCTCCGCCGAGCGGATCGAGGGAGTCCTCGAATGGCGTGCCCGACTCGGGCTGGCCGAGATGGTGACCAGCGCACGGCCAGACTGAGCGCGCGAATCGACTTGCCACCCCTACCGGGTGAGGTCGTACCCTCGATCAGGTGAGACGAATGATCCTGGCCGCCCTCGCAGCGATGGCGCTGGTGGGCACAGCGCTCGTATGGGCTCCGGCAGCCTCGGCCAATAAGTCTCCGCAGCCACGGATCTTCACCGTGTTCCTGTCCTTCGCCGACTGGGAGACCTACCCATCCGGGGCCCGCGGCGGGAGAGGCGACCTGTCGGTGTTCACCGGCGCGGTCAGCACCTCCTATCAGGGATCGAGGGCCGGTGACTACACGATCACCGCGCGGGTGATCGACCGAGACGGCTCCGGACGCAAAGCCGTCGACCTGCGTGATCTACGCATCCAGGTCGAACTCTCTGGCGGTGCGGTCTGGGCTGAAGGAGTCGTCGAGGATCCGACCGAGAAGCCACCGACCGGATTGCACATCCTCCCCGTGATCGGTGGCACGGGCGACTACGCCACCGCACGGGGCACCGTCATCATCCGATCGCTGGGTAATTCGGGGGAGTACTCCCTGGCCTATGACGTGTTCGTCGACCCATCACTGACACGAGAGCGCACGAAACTCGGTCCCGCCAGCGTCGAGGTGGTGGGCAGCGGGGCAGTGGGCGCGGATGACTCCGACTACACCGACGTGCAGCCCGGTGACGTGCTGGTCACGACCCGATCGGGTGGGGGCGTCGACGCGGTCATCACCTCGACGGTGATCGCCCGAACCCGCACCACGTCGGCGATCACCGTGACCTATGAGCACGAGATGGTCGTGATCAAGGACGGCGGGATCGCACTCGCTCGCGGTTACACGACCCAGCGGGCTGGTCAGGTGCCCGCCGCGACCAAGGCCTCGTTCGCCATCCTCGGTGGGACTCAGGACTACCAATCACGCCGAGGTGAGGTGCGTTTCGTGCCCGGACGCGCTGGTGTGATGGACATGCGGATGCAGTGGGGACCGCAGGCCGCAGGCAAGAGCACGAAGCGCGGCTGGTTCGAGCAGTCGAAGTCCGCCATGACCATCGACACGACAACGGGTGGTGAACTCACCCTCGACTCCGGCCGGATGAGCAACCGTCGCACCAAGGGAACCGAACTCGGTGACTATGCCGGCTGGTCGCGTGCGATCGCATCGGATACGGCTGAGAGCGGCGGATGGATCACCTCGAGCATGGAGGCGAATTTCACGCAGGGCACGATGATGCTGGCCGGGATCGCCCCGATCAATGCGGAGACGAGGACCTGGATCGTGCTGGGGGGCACCGGTGATTTCGGCGGTGCCTCGGGCGTGGCGACCGGGGTTGTGAAGTCGAAAACCTGGAAGATGAAGGCGACATACCGGCAGTAGATCGCACACCTAGACTAGGCGGGTCGGTTCATCGTGACGTCCCCGTGAAGGAGCCCGCATGGCCCGCGTCATCGTCGACGTGATGCTCAAGCCCGAGATCCTCGACCCCCAGGGTCGCGCTGTCAGCGGTGCCCTCACTCGACTCGGCATCGACGGCGTCGCAGATGTGCGGCAGGGCAAACGATTCGAGATCACCGTCGAGGGCGAGGTGGATGAGGCACGCATGCACGCCATCGCCGAGGAACTGCTGAGCAACCCGGTGATCGAGGACTACTCGCTTCGGATCGAGTCGTGAGCGCGCGCATCGGCGTCGTCACCTTCCCCGGATCCCTCGATGATCGCGATGCGGCGCGCGCGATCCGCCTCGCCGGTGGTGAGCCGGTTGCACTGTGGCATGGCGATGCCGAACTGCACGGGGTCGACGCGGTCGTGCTGCCCGGTGGGTTCTCCTACGGCGACTACCTGCGCTGCGGGGCCATCGCCAAATTCGCCCCTGTCATGGGCACCGTCATCGATCGAGCCCGCGCGGGCCTACCGGTGCTGGGCATCTGCAACGGATTCCAGATCCTGTGCGAGGCCCAGCTGCTGCCCGGTGCCCTGACCCGCAACGACCACCTGCACTTCATCTGCCGTGACCAGCGGCTGCGCATCGACAACGCCGACACGGTATGGACCTCCGCCTACGCCGAGGGTGAGCAGATCGTCATCCCCTTGAAGAACGGTGAGGGCGGGTACGTCGCCGATGACCGCACCCTGGATGAACTCGAGGGTGAGGGCCGTGTGGTCGCCCGCTACCTGGAGGTCAACCCCAACGGCTCGCGCCGCGACATCGCCGGGATCACCGACCCCACCGGCCGCATCGTGGGTCTGATGCCCCACCCCGAGCATGCCGTCGAGCGACTCACCGGTCCGAGCACCGACGGTCTCGGCTTCTTCGCCTCACTCGTCGCCAACCTCGTCCGCTAGTCCAGCCTCGTCCCTCGTGGGGGTTTCCCCCCCCACGAGGTTGACCTGCGGGGCTCACGTCTGGTCAGGTGTGGTCATGCGTCCCTTCCTGCGTCCTGTGCTCGCCGTCTGCGCCACCCTCGCCCTTGCGGTACCGCTCGCCGTCACGAGCCCCGCTCAGGCGGCCACCTACAAGCCGTTGGGCGAGCGTGCCCTGGGCAACTCCTCCCTGGGTGTGGCCGACGTGCCGCGCTGGATGCTGAGGGGAAGCACCCCGGAGCTGGACCGCACCTTCTTGAAGAAGGACGCTGCGCCCGCCCCGGACCTGTGCCTGGATGCCAATGGTGACGGGATCGACGGTCCGCAACCTCGCCAGTACATGGGCTCGATGGTCAACACCCGGGCGAACGTCGATGACTTCCAGTTCATCGAGATCAACTCCGACATCTACCAGTACAAGTCCCGCGGGGCTGCCGTGCGGGCGTGGAGTGAGCTGCAGGCCGGGGTGGCCCAGTGCGCCGGCTACATCGAGGCCGATGTCGAGGAGGAGGGCACCAGCGTCCGGGTGGCGATCACCACGGAGGTCTCCACGACCCCTACCCTGTTCGGCACCCCGGGGATCGCACTGTTCCAGGACGTCGACCTCGCGGTGAACGCTGCCGACCTGGAGATCGCGATCATCGGCGACCAGTACTCCCACTACTACCTCGCCGGCACCTCGATCATCCGCGTGGAGTTCGCCAACATCAACGGTGACTTCCGCGGCATCGGTCGGGTCAGCCGAGGCTTCGTCCAGACGATGGCGATCGTCGTCGCGCAACGGGTGGAGCGCCGCAGCACCCGCTGAGTACCCTCATCCCCGAGTGCGCACTTGCGTGAACGATTTGGACCGGTTTCGTGTACGCAGTTGCGCACTCGGCGTGGGTAGGCCGGTGGTTGTGCAAGGGGGATTCACCGCCCTGACAGGATAGGCCCGTGACCTTGGATTCAGTCGGCAACGCCGCTGCGCATCCTGACGACGACCAGCCCTACGCGGAATTAGGTCTGCGGCCTGAGGAGTATGCGCGCATTCGCGAGATCCTCGGCCGACGCCCCACGTCGAGTGAACTCGCGATGTACTCGGTGATGTGGAGCGAGCACTGCTCCTATAAGTCCTCCAAGGTCCATCTGCGACAGTTCGGCGATAAGCAGCCCGAGGGCGGGTGGCCGCAGCTGATGGTCGGCATCGGTGAGAACGCCGGGGTCGTCGACGTCGGGGATGGCTGGGCGGTGACCTTCAAGGTCGAAAGCCACAATCACCCGTCGTTCATCGAGCCGTACCAGGGCGCTGCGACCGGGGTAGGTGGCATCGTCCGCGACATCCTGTCGATGGGGGCTCGTCCCCTTGCGATCGTCGACCCTCTGCGCTTCGGGCCCGCGGACTCTCCCGACACCCGCCGCGTGCTACCCGGTGTCGTCGCCGGGATCGGTGGCTACGGAAACTGCCTGGGTCTGCCGACCATCGGTGGCGAGACGGTCTTCGACGCCAGTTACGCCGGCAACCCCCTGGTCAACGCGATGTGCGTCGGTGCGATGCGCCACGAGGACGTCCACCTCGCCTCGGCGCGTGGAGTGGGCAACCTGATCGTCCTGTACGGAGCGCGCACCGGGGGTGACGGCATCGGTGGCGTCTCGGTGCTCGCGAGTGAGACCTTCGACGCAGAGGGTCCAGCCAAGCGCCCCGCGGTGCAGGTCGGGGATCCGTTCATGGAGAAGCTGCTCATCGAGGCCACACTGGAGGTCTTACGCGCCGGCCTCGTCGAAGGTATCCAGGATCTCGGCGGAGCCGGAATCTCCTGCGCCACCAGCGAACTCGCGTCCAACGGCGAGGGCGGCATGCACGTCTGGCTGGACCGAGTGCTGCTGCGCGACTCCTCGTTGAGCCCGGAGGAGATCTTGATGAGCGAGTCGCAGGAGCGCATGTGCGCGGTCGTGCAACCAGAGAACATCGATGCATTCATGGCCATCTGCGCGAAGTGGGATGTCGAGGCGGTGGTCATCGGTGAGGTCACCGACTCCGGACGACTCACCATCGACTACCACGGTGAGCGCATCGTCGACGTTCCACCGCGCACCGTGGCCCACGAGGGCCCGGTGTACGAGCGGCCCATGGCGCGACCGGCTGATCTGGACACGCTGCAGGCTGACTCCGCTGCGGCGCTCCCTCGCCCGGTGACAGGGGAGGAGTTGAAGCAGACGCTGTTGTCGATGACGGCTTCGGCCAATCTCGCTTCGAAGTCGTGGATCACCGATCAGTACGACCGATACGTGCTCGGTAACACCGTGTTAGCCCAACCCGAGGACGCGGGCATGGTGCGCATCGACGAGGCGACCGGTCTCGGGGTGGCGGTGGCGACCGACTGCAATGGCCGCTTCGTGCGCCTCGATCCCTACGTCGGCACTCAGTTGGCCCTGGCCGAGGCGTATCGCAATGTCGCGGTGAGCGGTGCCCGACCGACAGCGGTGACCAATTGCTTGAACTTCGGCTCGCCGGAGGACCCCGAGGTGATGTGGACCTTCGCCGAGGCCGTTCGCGGTCTCGCCGACGGCTGCCTCGAACTCGGCATCCCGGTCACCGGTGGCAACGTGAGCTTCTACAACTCCACCGGTGAGACCGCGATCCTGCCGACCCCGGTGGTGGGGGTGCTCGGTGTCATCGATGACGTCGATCGTCGGACGCCCATCGCCTGGGGACCCGATGGCGAGGTGATCTACCTCCTCGGACAGACAAGCGCGGACTTCGCCGGCAGTGAGTGGGCGCATGTGATGCACGGTCACCTCGGCGGCGCACCGCCGCAGGTCGATCTTGCGCGTGAGGCATTGCTGGCCGACCTGTGCATCGCCGGTTCCCGGGACGGCATGCTCACCGCTGCGCACGATGTCTCCGATGGTGGTGTCGCCCAG
>CBFHQG010000126.1:0-5411 GCA_965657825.1 Actinomycetes bacterium
GCTGGCCGGCATCGACGAGTTCCATCCGACCCGCGACCCGGGCCTCGCTCAAACCGATTGCGATCACTCGATCGGTGATGCCCAGGTCGTGCAGCATCGCCCAGGCGATCGCCGCGTTCTGCGCATTGAACTGACCGGGCAGCGCCAGGTCGACAGAATGCCTGCCCAAGGCGGTGTCGAGGGTGATCCGCTGCCGGCCGTGTTCATCGGTCTGCCGATCGACCGCGACGATGTCGGCTTCGGCTTCCCGAACCATGCTCACAGTGGTGACCGGAATAGACAGGGCGTCGGCCAGACGTCGACCCCACTCATCGTCCACGCCGATGACAGCTCGACGGGATCGCCGGGAGGTGAACAGCATCGCCTTGGCCGCGAAATAGGACTCCATATCGCCGTGGAAGTCGAGGTGATCCGGTGAGAGGTTGGTGAAGGCTGCGAGATCGAAGGTCAGGCCATCGACGCGTCCGAGGATGAGAGCGTGGCTGGAAACCTCCATGACGACGTCGCTGATGCCCCGCTCGCGCATGATCGCGAGGAGCGCATGGGTGTCCGGAGCCTCCGGTGTGGTGCGCACCGCGGGCAGTTGCTCGTCGTGGATGCTCACTCCCGCGGTTCCGATCATGCCGACCCGGTTACCGGCCGCGCGCAGCCCGGCGCTGACGAGATGGGTGACCGTCGTCTTGCCGTTGGTACCGGTGACACCCACGAGTGTGAGATCCCGCCCCGGGTGTCCATAGACGGCTGCCGAGATGGCACCGAGTTCGCCACGGGGATCATCGCCGACGAGCGCCGGCAGATCCCCCGCATCCTGCTCTCCGGAGTGATCGGTCAGGATCGCCACCGCGCCGAGAGTGCGCGCCTGTTCGATGAAGCGTCGACCATGCGTGTGTTCACCGGGTAGGGCAGCGAACACGTCTCCTGGGCGCACGTCTCGGGAGTCCAGGGTGATGCCCGTGACCAGGGTCTCCGGGTCTCCCTTCACCGTCCATCGACCGCCCTCGGGCACCAGCGACCGCAGAGGGCGGCCCACCGGTGTCGGTCTCGGCATCGGGTGCGGGGTCGACACGTCTGGAGGCTATCCGTTTTCGGGAGCCGGACCGGGGACCGGCGCGACCTGACGGGCCTGCAGTGCGTAGGTCATGATCTCCTTGAAGACCGGGCCGGCAAGTTCGCCTCCGAACTGCTGGACGGACGGGCGCACGATGGTGACGGCGACGACGAGTTCGGGTGCGTCGATGGGAGCCATGCCGATGAATGACCCGATGGTGTCACCGTCATAGCAACGACACTCCGGATCGATGGCCTGGGCTGTTCCGGTCTTGCCGCCGACGTCATACCCTGCGATGGCCGCCATCGGCGCAGTCCCCCCGACCTCGACGACGGTCGCCAGCATGTCGCGGATGGAACGCGCGGTGCCCTCGGAGATGACCCGAACGCCCTCACGTGGCACCTCGGCTTTCACCAGGGAAGGTGCGATCCGGACTCCATCGTTGGCGATCGTGGCGAACACACTGGCGGCCTGCACCGCATTCACCGAGAAGCCTTGACCGAAGGCGAGGGTCGGGAAGGTCGTCCCCGACCAGTCCGCGGGAGCGGGCAGGAAGCCACTCGTCTCACCCGGGAACCCCAACCCGGACGGCTGGCCGATTCCGAACCTGCGCATGTAGTCGTACAGGGCCTCACCGCCCACCGATTCAGCCGCGAGGATCATGCCGATGTTGCTCGATCTGGCCAGGGCGGTGGTCAGATCCCAGGTGTATCCACCATGTGGGCGGGCATCGTTGAACACCTTGCCCGATCGGGTCAGTGTCGGGGGGATCTCGATGATGGTGTCCGCGGACATCCCGCCTTCCTCGAGGACGGCAGCGACCGTGATGACCTTCGTCGTCGAGCCGGGTTCGAAGGCGTCGGTCAGCGCCCGATTGCCGAGGTCAGCCGGCTGCGCGGAGGCAGGATCATTGGCATCGAAGGTCGGGGTGGCGGCCAAGGCCAGGATCTCGCCGGATCGGGGATCCATGACCACGATCGATCCGCTCTCAGCTCCTGCTGAGACGACAGCGTCGGTGATCGTCCGCTGCGCGACATACTGGATGTCGCGATCCAAGGTGAGCGTCACCGGTGTGCCGGGTATCGATGCCTCTCCGGAGGTCTCCGCGTTGGGGATCGCCGGTCCTGCGAATCCGCGCTCGTAGGTCCGCCAACCATCGACGCCCGCGAGCGCGTCGTTCATGGCGTACTCGATGCCGGCGAGTCCTTCTCCTTCTGCGCCGACGAAACCCACCACGTTGGACCCGACTTCACCCGCCGGGTAGATGCGCTTCGTGGTGCGTTCGGAGAAGATCCCCGACAGTCCGAGGGCCTCGATGCTCCGCCAGGTTTCCGGTGTGAGGTCCTTGGCGACGTAGACGAATCGCCGTTCTCCCATGAGTCGTTCGGCGATCTGCGACACCTGCATTCCGACGTAGGGAGCCAGCGCCTGGGCAGTCCGATAGGGGTCGGCGATGAGGGTCTGATCCGCGGTGAGGTGACGGGCTTCGACGGTCGAAGCGAGGGGCGCACCGTTGCGATCGGTGATCGCCCCCCGATCAGCCAGGATGGTCACCGTGCGGGTTCGCTGATCGACCGCTGCGGCGGCGAGCACATCGCCGCGGAAGGCCTGCAACTCCAGAAGCCGACCGGCGAAGATCGTCAATATGAACAGCGAGAACACGATGAGCACCGTGGCTCGTCGACGCCCATCACCCAGACGCAACATCGCTCGTGCGGGTGCTGGCGGGGCAGGCTTCGCTGCCGGCCTCGGAGTTGGTCGACGTCGCGCAGGAGCAGGGGCGCTCACGGCGTCACCGTTCCCTCCGCCACCGGTTCCTCGATGGCGACCTCACCCTCTGTGGTCACGACATCAGCTACCGGATCCTCCGCGGTCACGACATCAGACACCGCATCCTCTGGAGTCGCACTCTCGGTGGTGGGTGCTTCCTGCGGGATTGGTTCACCGAGGATCAGACCGTCTTCTAGACGCAGGAATACCGGCACGTCCTGGGGGACCATGCCCAGCTCCCGGGCGGACTGCTCGAGCTGTGCAGGGGCGTCGGCTCGCGCTAGTTCCTCGGTCAACTGCTGTTCCACCTCGATCAGTTGCGCGCGCTGCTGCTGCAGATCGGTCAGGGTGAACGCTCCCTGAGCGAGAGTGGTGTTGATCCACAGCATTCCCAGCAGACCTACGGTGAGGATCATCAGCACGAAGACGGCGAACACACCGGTGCGCGCACGTGCCGGAGGATTCCCCCGGCCTGTTGTGGCTGCACGCCGCGGTCGAGGTGGTGCCGCGGGTCGCCGCTGGGGCGTTGTAGTGCGCGATGTCCGCCGATGCGTCGGGCGGACATCCCGCGCGACGATGATCGTCTCAGCTCCGGCGCTCATGCCGCGATCCGTTCCACCGCACGTACTCGCACACTCGCGGCCCGAGGGTTGGCGGCGATCTCACCGTCGTCGGCTTTCAGCGAGCCCCGCACCAGATCGGCAAGCCAGGGTTGCAGGTGGTCTGGAATGACCGGCAATCCCTGGGGCACCTCCGGGTGCAGGCCCGGCTGCAGAGCACGCTTGACGAGGCGGTCCTCGAGGGAGTGGTAGCTCATCACCACGAGTCGGCCGCCGACGGCGAGATGATCCAGGGCCGACGGGATCGCACGCTGGAGTACGCGCAACTCGTCGTTCACCTCGATCCGCAGCGCTTGGAATGTCCTCTTGGCCGGATTACCGCCGGTGCGGCGAGCCGGGGCGGGAATCGCATCGCGGACGAGTTCGACCAGACGCGCGCTGGTCTGCCATGGCTGCTCCGCACGGGCGGTGACGATCCGCTCGGCGATGCGGCGGGCGTAGCGCTCCTCGCCGTATTCGCGCAGGATGCGGGTCAGCTCACCGACCGGATAGGTGTTGAGGATCTGTGCTGCCGTGGAGATATCGGCGGCCGGATCCATCCGCATATCCAGCGGGGCGTCCTGGGAGTAGGCGAAGCCACGCTCGGGGCGATCAAGTTGCATCGAGGAGACGCCGAGGTCGAACACGATGCCCTGGACCGGTCCGATGCCGAGATCATCGAGGACAGTGGGCAACTCGTCGTAGACCGCGTGCACAAGGGTGATCCGATCGGCCCAGGGGGCCAACCGCTGCGCGGCGAGGTCCAGGGCGATCGGGTCCCGATCCAACCCGATCACATGACAGGTGGCAATGTCGGCGAGAACCGCCGCGCTGTGCCCACCGAGGCCGAGGGTGGCGTCGACGAGTACGGAGCCGGGGGTCTGCAGGGCAGGAGCGAGCAGGGCGACGATGCGATCCCGGAGGACCGGCACGTGACCGAATCCCTCCTGCGGGAGCGCGGCATCGGCCATGATCGGGCTATCCCCAGTGCCCGACGATGCTGGACGCTATGGCGATCACCGCGGCGGTCATCGCACCCGCTCCGATCGCAAGGACGGTCTGACGGGCGCGTGTGGGAACGCGTCGCAGGTCGTTTCTCGGGGCGCCGGGGATGGCCTCGAGGGTGATCGAGCGGTTCACGGGTTTCCTTCCACGAAGACGTCACTGGTGCGACTTCACTGGTGTGCTGTTGGTTCGGTGCTGTCTCGATCAGGTCCCCTCCCGCGTGTGGATCCGTGCGCACCTGGCACCGGGGAAGTGGTTCCAGGGGCGGCGACCACGCGGGGGGAGGCCTCATCGAGACGCGCTGCCTCGACGACGGGCCTCACAGGATTCCCGGCACCACCTCCTCACTGAGCCCACTGAAGGCGTCCTCCTGGCCGGCGAGGTAGTCGTTCCATGTCGCGGAATCCCAGATTTCGCAGGTGGTGCCGTTCCCGACCACGACCACGTCGCGAGTCAGGCCCGCGTAGTCGCGCAGCACGCCGGGCACGTTGATGCGCCCCTGCCGATCGGGGACCTCGTCGGAGGCCCCGGAGAACAGCACCCGCAGGTAGGCCCGGACCCGGGCATCGGATCGTGAGGCTTCGTTCAAGCGCTCGGCGTAGGTGGCGAACTCCGCGGCCGGCCAGACCACGACGGAGCGGTCCTGACCCTTGGTGAGCACGACCCCCGAGGCCAGCCCCTCGCGGAACTTCGCGGGGAGGACCAGCCGCCCCTTGTCATCCAGACGGGGGGCGTGGGTGCCCAGGAACATGGCGGCCATCCCTCACCTCGCCTCGCTGGTCGCCCCCGGACTGCTCCGGGACCGGGGTCGTCACCCCAGTGGCGCCACTTTACCCCACTTTCCTCCACAATCAACCCCTCACACCCCCCAAGATCCCCATTCCTCCCCCATTCCTCCCCCATCGGATCCCGGAGGGCCGTAGGGGTCAGTGAGGGTGGGCAGGCCCGCCGCCAACTAGGGCGAGACCAGACACGGGCGCAGGAAGCGC
>CBFHQG010000127.1:0-5371 GCA_965657825.1 Actinomycetes bacterium
AGACCGTAGGGGTTCGCGCCCGCAGATGCCCGCTGGTCGCGCGGATTGGCGTCAGGTCTCCCCACCCGTCATCTGCCAGAAACTCCCCGTTGGCCTTCGGGCCTTCTTCACGTCGGGACTACCCTGGGGATGGTGCACACCCCGATGCTGGCGACCACCAAGCGTCGGCGCAGCCGGATCACCCCGCGGCAGGCGGCCGCACTGTCCTCAGGATCCCGCTACCACCTCCATGTCGAGCAGGAACCCCCACGACTGTCGCCGGCCCTTGCCGACATCCTCGATCCGGGTCTCGCACTGGTGCTCGATATCGGGTTCGGGACCGGCGAGCCTGTCGAGGTTGCGGCCCTCAGCGAGCCGTCCCGCGGAATCATCGCCGTCGATGTCCACACTCCAGGGATCGGAGATCTGGTTTATCGCATCGAGGCGCGCGGGCTGACGAACGTCGCGGTGATCGAGGCCGATGTCCGCGAGGTACTCCCGCTCCTTCCGCAACTCCTCGGTGCACGCACGTACTTCCCCGATCCCTGGCCGAAGAAGCGCCACCATCAGCGGCGGCTGATCAACGAGGAGTTCACCTGTGCACTCGCGCACCATGTCCAGCCGGGTGGCTTCTGGCATATCGCGACCGACTGGCCCGACTACGCCGAGCACATCGAGGCCGTCATCGGCAGTTGCGAGGAGTGGCGCGGCGGCGTGATCGCACGGCCAGATCATCGACCGTTCACGCGCTATGAGCGCAACGCAGAACTGGCCGGGCGTCGAGCGATCGACCTGTGGTTCGAGCGGGTGGGCCCGTGACGGGTGGTCCCATGACGGATGGATCCGGCTTAGTACGCGGAGAGGTGGTCGATGTCGAGGTCACCGCTGTCGCGCACGGCGGTGTGTGTGTGGGCCGACACGAGGGACAGGTCCTGTTCATCCGACACTGCCTGCCCGGTGAGCGCGTGCGCGCCAGGGTCACCGACGCACCACGCCATGGCCGTTTCGTGCGTGCTGACGCGGAGTCGATCCTGCGAGCCTCAGCGGATCGGGTGATACCGCCATGCCCTTACGCAGGTGTGTGCGGTGGGTGCGACTGGCAGCATGCGAACCTCGAGGCACAGCGTGGGCTCAAGGCTTCCGTGGTGCGCGAGAACCTGACCCGACTCGGTGGCGAACCTGCTGAGCGATGGCTGGATCTGCGCGTCGAATCGATCCCCGGTGATGATGAAGGCCTCGGGTGGCGAACCCGGATGCGATATGCGGTCAATCGAGCCGGGCGAGCGGGGCTGCGTCGCTACCGCTCGCACGAGGTGATCCCGATCGACACCTGCCTCCTGGCTACCCCGGAGATCCGCGATCTGCAGGTTCTGCGCCGCGACTGGTCAGGCGCGCATGAGGTCCTCGCTGTCTCGCCCACGGTTGGCCCTGCCGTCGCACTCGCCGACCCGGAGCCTGGACGCGTCCGCATTCAAGAGATCGTCGGCGAGCGCCTGTGGCGCCTGGATGCGACCGCGTTCTGGCAGGTGCATCCAGGCGCGCCTGATGTGTTCATCTCGACCGTGCGGGAGTTCCTGCAGCCCCGGACCGGTGAGCATCTGCTCGACCTGTATTCCGGTACCGGACTCTTCGCCGGGGCGTTGGCTGATGACATCGGCGAGGCGGGACGGATCGATGCCGTGGAATCCGACCCGGTCGCGATGCGCGCGGCCAAACGCAGCCTGCACGATCTCGCCCAGGTCACCTTGCATTCCGCCGCAGTACACCGATGGTTGCGCAGCACGATCGTGACAACCTGCGACCTCGTCGTGCTCGATCCACCCCGGACGGGAGCAGGAGTCCGGGTGATGTCCAGCATCCTGTCCCTCAAACCACGTGCGGTTGCGTACGTGGCCTGCGATCCTGCCGCACTGGCCCGCGACATCGCAGCTGCCCGCCAGGCAGGCTGGTATCTGGCGAGCTTGCGTGCCTTCGACGCGTTCCCCATGACGCATCACGTGGAGTGCGTCGCGCTGCTGCTCCCGGACAGCCAGACGCCTTCGGGCCAGCGGGTGCCCTAGTCGGAGACGACGGCGATCGCTTCGATCTCCAGCATCAGCCCCGGTAGAGCCAGGCCGGTCACCTCGACCGTGGTGTCCGCCGGGTAGGGCTCGGTGAAGTAGCGCTCGCGGCATTCCAGGATGTGCGGGAAGTTCGAGGCATCGGTCAGATAGATGGTGACCTTCGCCACCTGCGACAGGCTGCTTCCGGCCGCTTCGAGGACCTTGCGGAGGTTGTCGAACACGCACTCCGCCTGAGCGGCGAAATCCTCTTCGCCGACGATCTGCCCATCAGCGCCGACTGCCGCCTGGCCGGAGACGAACACCAGGTCACCGACACGGGTGGCCTGCGAGTAGCGGAAGGGGGCGTCCCAACTGTGGGGGCTGGGAATACCGATGACGTTGCTCATGGGGGGTCCTCTCGGGTCGGTAGGGTGCGAGTATGCCAGCAGACAACGTGCTCCTGCGCCAGTTGAAGTTCTCCTTCGTGCTGCAACTGGTAGGTGCCGGCCTGTTCGCCATCGCCACCATCATCCGCTTCGTCATCGATGGGCTGGACATCACCACCTTCCTCTTCCTCGGCGCGACCGTCCTGATCGGGGCGGCTGCAGTTTTCACCCGGAAACGCATCCAGCAGCTGACCCGCGAGGGCTAACGGCACCCGCAGGCGGCAGCACCACCTGGACTACGCACCGCATACTCGCCCTGGCAGCATGGCGACATGTCCGCGCTCGCCGAGCGATTGCTCATCCAGGCCAATCGGTGGCAGCAGCGCATTCCTCCCATCGGGTTCGGCTATGCGGTGATCCGCAAGTACGGTGAGGATTCGGGTGCCCGACTTTCGGCGCTGCTCACCTACTACGGCTTCTTGAGTTCGATTCCGATTCTGCTCATCGTCGTGTGGTCGGCCAGCCAGGTGCTCCGCAACGATCCCGGCTTGCGGGATGACTTCATCGCCGCGGTGGTTCCCGACAGCATCGCTGCCGCTGTGACCTCAGCACTCGCCGCAATGCCGACGACCCCGATCCCCCTCCTCATCGGCATCCTCGGCCTGTTCTTCACCGGGAACGGCATCGTGTTCACCGCCTACGAGATCATCAACCAACTCCAGGGGGTCCCCCATCGATCTCGATTCGGCTTCGTGCCCAGATACCTTCGTGCTTTCGCGACCTTGCTCACTTTGCTGATCGGCATCACCCTGCTCGGCGGGATCGCCGTAGGTGTCACCCGCCTCGATCTCGGTGCCGCCGGATGGATCCTCGGCCTTGCGGGGTCGTGGCTGGTTCTGTCGCTGGTCCTTCTCGTGAGCGTTGCGCTCCTGTCGGCGACGGCCGGCTCATGGCGCGCTGCGTGGCCGGCTGCAATCCTCGGTGGCTTCGTGCTGACGCTCCTGGTCACCCTGGGCAGTTGGCTGCTGAGCATCCTCGTTGCCCGTTCGGGTTCGGTCTACGGCCCCTTCGCTGCAGTGGTGGGCCTGTTCTCGCTGCTGTACTTCGTCAGCCAAGGGCTGCTGTTCTCAGCTGAGACCGCTGTCGTGCGCCGAAAGCGCCTATGGCCGCGAAGCCTCATTCCCGGTGATCCCACCTCCGCTGATCAAGCGGCCCTTCTCCTGCGCACCCGGGTGGAGGAACGCACCGAGGCCGATCGTGTGGCAGCCGCGGTCGAGCCCCTGACCGACGACACGGCTCAGGCCTCCTCCGGTGCTCCTCCCATCAGCGATTCCATGGATTCGAACACGGGACAACCCTCACCCAGCACGAGCGGATCTTCTGGGTAGCATGGGGCGGCCCTCAGGGGCAGGCCGCCTTAGCTCAGGGGTAGAGCAACGCACTCGTAATGCGTAGGTCCGGGGTTCAAATCCCCGAGGCGGCTCCGAAGGAGACGGCCCACGATTTGGGAGGAGCAGCGCGACGGCTCCCCGAGGCGGCTCTCTACGAGAACTCGATTCGTGGGTGATCCGCCAAGCACCATTGCTTGTGACAGAAGTTCAGTTAGGTATTTGTGTCGTATTGGGCAATCTGCTTTGACAGTTGTTTGGTCATTCGCGAGACCATTTGCCGGCGCGCCGATGGATCGGCCAGAGGCTGCATGTCGGGCGGCACTGCAATGTCTGTGTACTTGACTCCCCAGGCGGCAATCTCAGCGATTGCGGGCAGTAATTCGATCGCGGGCTCCAGGGGTCGGTAGGTGTACTTACGGCCGTCCTCGGGATCGGGAACGCGTTCGATGATTCCGCGGTCCACAAGAGCGGCGAGTCGATCGGCCAAGATGTTGGATGCGACGGATTCTTCTTTGACAAATTCTCCGTAATGAGATTTGCCGCCAAGCAGCATGTCGCGGAGAACGAGGAGGGTCCAGCGGTCGCCGAAGATGTCCAGGCTGGCTGCGATAGGGCAGTCCGAACGCAAATCTCGCGACACGTATCCGTCCTCTCAGGTGACGTCCAGGATCCGCCCTGGGCACGCTAATGATGCCTGATCAGCAATGAGCGCGCCTGTGCCAGCCGTCCTCGGTGATTGCACTAACGGGAATTGTGAGTCAACTGGTGACTCATTTCCAGGAGTCCGGAGTCGATGCTTCCGGCCGTCCAGTTGCACACTTCGCTGGAGAGGCTGGTGTCGAGACGTGGCCGGAATCCAACGTAGGGGACCATGGATCGGGCATCCTTGTTGAAGATACCGAGGAATTTGACGAGACCGGTGGGGAGCTTGCGCCCGGGGACCTTGGTGTAGCCGGCGCCCTTCAGAGTCTTCGCCAGGTACCCCATTGCAGTCGGTTCAGGTTGCGAACCGATCAATCGTTTACCGGCGGCTTCCGGCGATTCCATTGCCGCCACATGTAAACGTGCAACATCTCGGACGTCCACCATCGGAATCCACAGGTCAGGGATGCCAGGCAACTTGCCGTTGATCATGTCCGAGATGGTGGACGCGCTTGCACCCTCGGGAATTCCATCAATCGCCGGACCGATCACATACCCGGGCAGGACGGTGGAGACCTGCGTCTTCATGCTTTCCGCGAGCTGCCAGGCCTTTTGCTCAGCCAGGGTCTTGCTCTTGGCGTAAGCGCCGATCTTGGCGTTGACATCGGACCAAGAGTCCGGGCCGTAGTACCCGGATCCGCGACCCATAAACAGTGTTAAGACCGATGAAGTGACGACTACCCGCTGAACTCCGGCGTCTTCCGCCGCACAGAGGACGCGTTGAGTCCCCTCGACAGCTGGGGCGATTAGTTCATTCTCATCCCTGGGCTCATCCAGAGTGAAAGGTGACGCAACGTGCATCACGTAATCAGCACCGTCCATCAGTTCCTTCCATCCAGCATCAGCTAATAGATCTGCTTCCGCGAAGGTC
>CBFHQG010000128.1:0-5364 GCA_965657825.1 Actinomycetes bacterium
CGGATACGAGAGTTCCGATGCTGAGACGATCACGGTCGGGCTCACCGCGACGGGCACGCAGAGCACGCAGTCGAACGGCACGATGGATTTCATCACGCTGATCCCCAACGGTGACTTCGAACCGACCAACGCGACCATCGTCGACGGGTCCTTCGACGGCAAACTGCCCGCCAATATCCCCAGCGATGGCGGTTTCGAGAGGTCGAGTACGCCGGGCAACCTGGTGGTCAACAGTGATTTCGAATCGGGCATGGATCTGAACGTGCTCGACAACGGTGACTTCGAGGACGGCAGCGCGGGAAACATCCTCGCGAATGGCGACTTCGAGACCACCGATCTGCTCGTCAACGGCGACTTCGAGGAGAACAACGGCAGCCTCCTCGGGTGGTCCACGCCATCGGATGACTACACGGCAGGCATCACGAGTGGCACTGCGGTGGGGCCGGCGGAGCAGGGCGACTATGTCGCCACGCTGTCCACCGCTGTGTCCACCACGACCTTCGGCTTGCAGCAGACGATTCCCCTGCCGCTGGACAACTACGGCGTGAGTGTGTCGGCGTGGGTGACGTCGTCGGGCTCGTCATCGGCACCGTTCCACATCCGCATGTACAGCAATGATTGCCCCACCTCCTACGGCATCGATGGTGCATCGGTATCGGCACCGACCGGTGGGTCATGGGTTGAGGCGACCGTGTCGGACACCATCCCCGAGGGATGCGATTCGGTGACTGTCGCGCTCATTCCCGAAAACGCGAATTCCAGCGTCGAGATCGACGCTGTGGAGTTCTCGATCACCTCCACCGACGGTGGCGCCACCCTGCCTAATGTGTGGCGACCCAATGTGGTGGCGACCTTCGACAGCCTGTCCAGCAGCCCGTTGAAGTCGGGCTATTCGACGGGTCTCGCCGTCAATTCCAGTGCGCCCGGAACACTGCAGGCCAATAACACCGACTACTGGATGACGAACTCCAGCGTGGGTTCGACGCCGGGTGATTTCGATGTCTCCTACAAGGTGTACTTCCAAGGCGGTAGCGGCAACAACAGCCAGAAGGCAGGTTTCGGTTTCTGGCTCGATGGCGATTACAACACGATGGACGGCTATTGCTTCAGCCTGCACACCAATGACGGAGACGGTGGTTTCGCGCAGAACTGCAAGACCGATTACCAGCAACTGACGAAGATCGGCAAGGTCAGTCGCGGCACGTGGTACGAGGTGCGCCTCACCGCTGTCGGCAGCACGGTCACGGCGTATGTCACCGAGGTGGAATCCGACAGCGTCGTGGCGACCTCCACCATCGAGGTAACGGGCTCGATCGGTGGCGTCTTCGGCCAGGTACCCCTCGGGAAGGACCAGAACAACGGGTTCCTGTGGGATGACCTGTCGTTCTATTCACTGGCCAACCAAACGGGCCAGCAGGCCACGACGTATGCCCCCAACCTGGTGCGGTACGCAGACGGAAACGCCTACGAGGGATCGGGATACGGCACGCTGAATGACAACGCCGTAGCGGGTGCATCCTTCGAGTACTCGACCGGGGAAATCCCCGCGCCCGGCACGACGTATGCCTACTCGATGTGGATGCGGTCCTCCAGCGGCACGGTGTCGGGAACCTTGGACCTCGACGCGACCGGCGGAGCCAGCGACGAGAACGCCTCGACGTCGTTCTCGGTGGGCACGACGTGGACCCAGGTGGCGGTCAATCTGACGATCGCCGATGACGATCACACCGATCTGCGACCCGGCGTCACCATCACCTCCAGTGGCACGCGCCAGCTGTTCGTCGACGAGCAGGTGCTGCAGGAGGTGAGTTGGACGCCCACGGGTGATGCCACAGTGGCGATCACCAGTGACGCAGCGTATTCGGGCAGCAGTTCTCTGGCGATCGTCGACTCCAGTCAGGGCTCGAAGGTGCAGTATGCGTTCGACGCGCCCCCCGCGGCGGGGTCGACGGCCACGATGACCGCGTGGGTCATGACTACCGGTTCGCCGGTGTCCGCCCGAGTGCTGATCGAGGAGTCCTCAGGCGATTCCTATGCGTCGGTCACAGCCAATAAGACTTGGCAGCAGGTGAGCGTTCAGCGCACCTTGAAGGGCGGAACGCAGGATCTGACCCTGGCGGTGGAAGTCATGGGCGGACAAAGCGGCCCGATCTACGTCGATGACGTGCAGGTGACCGTGGTGGGAGTCAACTCAACACAGACCTCCACCGTGGGTGCTCCGGCTCCTCCCACCGGGTGGATTACCTACGACGAACTGTGCGGCGATGAGCTCCAAACCACCGACGACTCCGCGGTCGTGATCAGCGATCCAGCTGATGCGCGCGATGGGTTCGGGGCTTTGATGTGGCAGCCGCCTAGCGGTTGCTTCTCCACGGCGACCTACGTCACCGATGTCACCCCCTCGATTGGTGCGACGTGGAACGCCTCGGTGTGGGTGAAGGGAACCCAGACCGGCAGTGACATAAGCGTCACGCTGTTGAGCGGAATGAACCTGACCGTGGTTCCGGTGAATGTGACGACCGGCTACCAGCGGGTCACGTTGTCACTCGACATCACCGATGATCCCGGACCGTTGCAGATCGAGATGACCACCAACGATGGGGACACCACCATCTATGCCGACGATGTGTCCATCACCCAGCTCGGCCTGTCGACCGTGGACGCTTGGACGCTCGATCCCGACGGTGGATATCTCGGTGTGTTCGGAGTCGATGACTCCCTGGCAGCGTATGCAGGGGATGGTTATCTGTATCTCGACAATGCCGGCAATACCTCCGGTTCGGTGTATCTGGATGACGATAGCTACACCCCGATTGCCGGGATGGCCCATGAGATGTCGCTGTGGGTGCGCGCGGTGGCGGGCTCGGGAACCGGATCGGTGAGCCTGGCGACCGCCGATTCCAACGGCACCACTCTCGACACGAAGGTGGCCAACTTCCGTATCGATCCCGCATCCGGGTGGCAGTTGGTGTACTTCAGCCTGGCGGTGAAGAACACCAGCGCGGTGTCCATCAGCTCCGAGATCACGGTGCCCGCAGGTGTGACCCTGGCAGTCGACAACGTCGAGAGCCGTGATATCGACTCGTGGTCAGCCCTGCAACCGTCATCGGGTAGTGCCTCGATCGCCATCATCGACGGTGTCAGTGATGCTGTCGACGGCATGAACTATCTGCGCTTCGCCACCTCGGCGGGCAACGGTGGCGTGACCGACGTGATCACGGTCGATACCGACGATGTCGCTATCGACGTCACCGCGGGCTCGTCCTACAAGATGCAGGCGTATGTGCGCTCCACGACGGGCGCCACGGTCACCGGGAACATGTCGTTGGCCACCGGCGCCGGTGAGCGAGTGGGCACCGGCTTCGTCGCCACAGCGGACTGGAGCCCGGTGTTGATCGAATTGGGCGCGACCCGATCGGCGACATCGCTGACACCGCAGATCACTCTGTCTGGCGCGGGGCAACTCGATGTGGACGCCCTGACGTTGATCCCACTGCTCATCGAGCAGACCGACCCGTGGTCTGCCGCAGGTGGGGGCGTGCAGTGGCAGGTCCTCGAGGATCCCGCCAACGCTCACGACAGCAGCTACGGCGTCATGACGTTCACACCCTCCAATGCGGGAACCGGTGTGCAGAAGTCGGTGACGGCGACGAGCACCGTCGGCGAGGAGTACAGCGTCAACGCCTGGGTGCGTTCGTCATCGACTCAGATCACCGGCGAGGTCATCGTGACGACCACGGGTGGCACGCAAGAGACATGGTCGCAGGGCTTCGTCGCTGATGGCACCTGGCAGAGCGTGAGCATTCCGATGACCATCGCGCAATCCGGTCACACCGGTTTCAACGTCGCTGTGCTGTCGAAGACGCCCGGAGTCCTGCTCTATGTCGACGATGTGACACTGCAGGCCAACCTGTGGACCCCATCGGGCACCGGGGTCACCCAGACTCTCGTGTACGACGGCGGTTCGGCTCAGTCGGGCAACAGTTATATGGAGTTGAGTTACGAAGGGTCCGGCTCGGGTTCGAGCTATGTCGACATGGCGGCCAGCGACGACATCGGCGGCGTGTATGCCGCAGGAACGACCTGGGTGGCCACGGCGTATGTGCGGTCGAGTTCGACGACATCATTGGCCACAGGGCAGGTTTCGCTGGGTGCTGCCGGCGGGTCGGTCACCACCCCATCGCTGAATGTCTCCGATGAATGGACAGCGGTCACGGTGTCCTACACCGTGGGATCAACAGATCTCACATCGCTGCGCGTGCAGGTGTACGTCTCCGGCTCATCCGTGCCGTTGGACATCGACTCGGTGTCGATCGCCGAGAGCGGGGCCACCACATCCGATGGCATCACGACGCCGCTTCCGCATCCGGAATCGGGTTGGCTGTACCTGTGGGATAACGCCTTTGACATCCCTGGTGCCTACCTGTGGGCGGTCAGTGCGCAGGTCGACTTCGTCGATGGGGTGCCCGGTCTGGGTGTCAGCGCCACGCTGTATCAGGATCCCACCGCGATCCCCGATCTCATGTCGGGAACCGACTGGCTCAAGGGCGACATGGCGGTCAACTTCAGTGAGGATGACCCGTGCTTCCTGTTCGACTTCGACACCACCGGCAATTCAGCGGTGTCCATCGCTGACGGGCTGTTCACGGCCACTGACTTCTCCATCGACTTCGCTCCGATGGGCTGCCAGGTGGGCGACTACACCATCGACCAGGGCGCGTCACTGTCCTTCCTCGGTGGGCTGGGCGATGCATCGATCAATTTCGACATCAGCATCACCGAGGGGGACGACGGCCCGGTGTTCACCGAAGATGTGGGCATCACCGATATGACCATCGGCGGGATCGACTTCAAAGAGACTGAGTTGAGCGTGTATCTGTCGACAACCGATGACTCGATCACCCTGGTGGGCGACATGGTCATGCCGATGGGTGAGTTCAACGGCTCGTATGACCTCAGTGTGAATGAGGACGAGATGCAGATGGATGGATCCGTGGCTCTCACCGATTGGCAGTTCGCCGGTGGCGGCTTCGATGTCGAGGAGTTCGACTTCGACATGTCGATGACCGTTCCCTTCGGTGCCGGTGAGTGCGCGTCGTTCTCCTCCGATTCCAGTGGGTTGATGCAGATGGCGTCGAAGACGAGCCTGAGTTTCACCGGTGATATCGCGCTGAACTGTGGTGAGCTGGAAACCCTGGTGCTGGAGTACGACTACAGCCACGGTTCCATCACCGAGACCTTCGCTCTCGAATACGAATCCTCGACCGGTCTGCTCGCCGGTGGGGTGTCGTTCACCTTCGAGCGCAGCACCTCGTGGAAGTTCTGGTTCCATACCTTCAACCGGCACCCGTACTTCAACATCAG
>CBFHQG010000129.1:0-5262 GCA_965657825.1 Actinomycetes bacterium
AATGTCGCAGGTGCCTTGCTGGTGACCCTCTACGGCAGGCCCCGTGATGAGGATGAGCAGTTCTCCGACCGCGCCGCGAGGGTGCGTGACGCTGGCGTATCCATCGCGATGGCGAATCGATGGTTCTTCACCGCCCTGGCACTCGTCGCCGCACTGGCGACGGCGATCGCCTACGGGGTAGGTGGCAATCTCGTCATCTCCGGTGGGATCAGTCTGGGAACCCTGCTCGCTCTCATCGCGCTACTCGCCCAGTTGTACGGCCCCCTCACAGCTCTGAGCAACGTTCGCGTCGACGTCATGACCGCACTGGTGAGCTTCGAGAGGGTCTTCGAGATTCTGGATCTACCACCACTTGTTCGTGACCGTCCGGATGCGCAGAGCGTTCCCTCAGGGCCACTGGGAGTTCGCTTCGACCATGTGAGCTTCCGGTATCCCACGAAGGAGGAGGTGTCGCTGGCCTCGCTGGAATCCGTAGCTCGCGAGGTCGAGGAAGCGCAGCCGAGTGATGTTCTGCGTGATGTCGATCTTCTGGTGGAGCCCGGTCAGTTGGTGGCCCTCGTCGGTGCTTCCGGAGCGGGGAAGTCCACCATGATGGGCTTGATCGCCCGCCTCTACGACGTCACCGACGGAGCGGTTCTCGTCGGTGGCGTCGACGTGCGCGAGATCAGGCTGGATTCACTCCACCATGCACTCGGGGTCGTCACTCAAGAGGCTCACCTGTTCCATGACACTATTCGGGCGAATCTGCTGTACGCCTACCCCGATGCTTCACCACAGGAGATCCGCACCGCGCTGGAACTCGCCCACATCTCCGACCTCATCGATCGGTTGCCTGAGGGGTTGGACACGGTCGTCGGGGACCGTGGTCATCGACTCAGCGGGGGAGAGAAGCAACGGATCGCCCTGGCCAGAATGCTCCTGCGCTCACCTCGGGTGGTGCTGTTGGATGAGGCCACCGCCCACCTGGATTCCGAAAGCGAGGCGG
This sequence comes from Actinomycetes bacterium, assembly GCA_965657825.1. GTDB lineage: Bacteria > Actinomycetota > Actinomycetes > S36-B12 > S36-B12 > M55B157. The sequence goes on from CBFHQG010000129.1 coordinate 986, forward strand.
CGGTCCAGGCGGCCTTGGACAATGCCCTGCTCGGCCGGACCGCGGTCGTCATCGCCCATCGACTTTCCACGATCCGCAGGGCGGACCTGATCGCAGTCGTCGATGGTGGTCGAATCGTGGAGACCGGTACGCATCAGGAGCTGCTGGAGGCAGATACGGCCTACGCCAGCCTGTATCGCACTCAGTTCCTGTAAGAACAGTTCTCGTCGGGTGTGTTCGCTAGGTCCGCGATACCGGAGAGGGTTCGTCATCGGAGGGCATGGGACCTCGGTCGATGCCACGGAGCTCGGCATCCTCCTTGGCCTCCCGACGCAGGAAGAACACCCAGCCGGCCAGGGCGATGCTGGCGAAGACCAACCACTGGATTGCGTAGGAGATGTTCTGCGTGTCGTCGATTTCGGGAAGGGGTAGGGCGAGGAGATCGGGATCGCCCGGATCGCTGGCCACTCGCTCGACGAAGACCGGGAGTCGCGGAGTTGCGAGGTCCGGCAGGTCTTCGGTGTCGAGCCATCGGACCTGACCCACCGGGAGGTCGTTGATGACCTCGCGGGTCGTCTCGGAGGGCATCAGCCAGCCGAACACCTGCACCGCCCCGGTCGGAGGAGGAGGTGGATCGACAATTGCCGTGGCGGCGCCGGTCGCGGGCATCCAGCCTCGATTGACCCACACTGAGTCCAATCCGGAGGTGAGGGTCTGCTCCAGGCGAAGGGGTGTGACGACCCAGAATCCGTTGCGGCCATCGAGAGGTCGCTGGCGCACGAGCACCGTGAACTGAGGCAGGTAGGTTCCGGTGACCTCGATCGGTCGGCGTAGGTCACCCGGAACGACGGGCGGGAGCTGCTCGAGCGCCGTGATGAGATCAATGCGCGTGACCTCGGTCTGGCGGATCTGCGCATTGCGCGCCTGTCGTTCTTCCTCGGCACGACTCCACTGCCAGGAGCTGAGGAGGCCGAATGCCGTGATCGCTATCACGACGAGCAGGGTGAAACCCTGCCATCGACGAGTACGAAGCAGCGACCACATGGTGACCACGTTAGCCCGAGAACCCATGAGCGCGCGTCACCTGAGGTGACGGCATCCGTCACCGAGGGGGTGGTGGAGGTTGGACCGGGGTGGAGGTCAACTGCGGGAGGCTGGGAGGGGTCACGCTCGGAGGGGCGGGAGCCCGTCGACCTCGGCCCGCATTGGCTGCCACGACCGCAATATACGGGAGGATCACGGCACCGGCGATGAGCACCCATCGGGGCCAACCCGGAACGATGATCGCAGCGATCACGCAGGCGGTTCGGATACCCATCGAGACGAGGTAGCGACGGGTCCGCGGCGCCTGATCCTCAGTGATGCTCTGCGCGGCGCCGGTGATGCTGTGGACCTGCTCGGTCATGCTCCTCCGCTCGGATCGATGCGCCGTGGCTTCACTTCTCTCCCACGGTAATGCCAGAACTGCGACCCCGCCAATGAGGGGCGCGGCCTGGCTCTAGGAGTCCTGGGTCACACCGCGGCGGCGGTATCGACGACCGACGATCCGGGCCAGGGGAATGAGGAGGATGGGCAGGTAGGAGGAGATCGTGGGAAAGAAGATGCTCAGGGCACCGAGTGCGAGGAACCCGATGCCCAGGGTGATACCCACGGCATTCTCGGCCGCGTGGCCCTGCTTCCACTCCTCGACCTGCTCCGGTTCGAGGAGATCTTGATGGGCGTTGACGTAGGAGGCGATGCCCACCCCGATGAGAGTGATGCCGGCGAGGAGGAGGTAGAAGAACATGCCGGTGCCACCGAGACCTTCGCCACCCTCGAACCGGTCGGTGGCGCCCCCGTAGAGATTGGCTGCCCAGGGGATGAGGGCGATCAGCGCGATCCAGGCCACGTTGAGCCAGAAGACGACCATGTCATAGGAGCGCATCCCGTTGACGATCTTGTTGTGGTGATACCAGTTGTTGGCCACGATGGCGAACGCGAAGAAATACACCAGGATGGCCCCGGAATTGGCACCGAGGACCTGCCACACCGTCTCGTCGGACTCTGGACCTGCGATATCGAGTAGGGGGAGGGCCATCAGGGTGATGGCGATGGCGACTACTGCATCCGTGAAGTTGATGAACCGGTCGAAGCCTCGACCGCTGTTGACGGAGCGCATGCGTGCCACGTCGCCTCCTTGACCACGAAGTTCAATGCGTGGCCAACATGCTACCCATTTCCCCTCGTTGAACTGGTTTCGGTATCGGTACCTATACGGTGTTGCGCGAATACTCAATGGCAGAGGGAGTACTGGTCATGGCGAACCCACGTGCACTCGTCACAGGCGGCAACCGGGGAATCGGCTTGGCCATCGCGAAGACTCTTCGCGAATCAGGTGTCCACGTGGTGGCTGCTACCCGTTCAGGGGCGGCGCCGGATGGTCTGGACAGTGTCGCCATGGACGTGAGTAGCACCGATTCCGTTGACGCGGCTTTCGATCGCGTCGAATCCGAGTGGGGATGCATCGACATCGTGGTCGCCAATGCAGGCATCACCCGCGACACCCTGCTGGTTCGCATGACCGATGACGACATCGACGCCGTTCTTCAGACCAATCTCGTTGGTGCGATCCGCTGTGCCCGACGGGCGGCACGACCGATGCTGAAGGCTCGTCATGGGCGGATCATCTTCATCTCGAGTGTCGTGTGGGCAGTGGGTTCAGCCGGCCAGGTCAACTACGCTGCGGCCAAGGCGGGTCTCGTGGGGGCTGGTCGCTCCCTCGCTCGAGAACTCGGGTCTCGCGGAATCACGGTGAACATCGTCGCCCCCGGATTCGTGGAAACTGAGATGACCGCTGTCCTCGATGATGACCAGCGCTCGGCGATCTTGGCAAGCATCCCGGCCGGGCGCTATGCCGCACCCGACGAGATCGCCGCCGTGGTGTCGTTCCTGGCTGGAGAACAGGCTGGGTATATCAACGGGGCGGTCATTCCCGTCGACGGTGGCCTTGGGATGGGGCACTAGGGTGCGTCGCGGACAGTGGCGGGCATGACCCGAAGTTGGCACCAGTGACAGGAGATGCGATGGCGGATCAGACCGAGGGCCTCGTGAAGGACCACACGATCCTGGTCACGGGAATGCTCACCCACCAATCGATCGCCTTCCATGTCGCTCGGCTAGCGCAGGAGCAGGGTGCGAGGGTGATTCTCACCTCCTTCGGTCGTGCGATGTCACTGACGAAGCGTGCCGCGGGTCGACTGCCCAGCGAGGCACCGGTGATCGAACTCGACGTCACGGACGCTGATGACCTAGGCAGCCTGGCCGTGCGCATCGGCGATCACGCATCCAGTCTCGACGGGGTCGTGCATTCCATCGGGTTCGCCCCTGAATCCGCCCTCGGAGGCAACTTCCTGCACACCGAATGGCCCGATGTTGCGACAGCTGTGGAGGTCTCGGCCTTCTCGCTGAAGTCTCTGGCAGTGGCCTGCCGGCCTCTCCTGCGACGTGGTTCGGCCGTCGTCGGTCTGGATTTCGACGCCACTGTCGCCTGGCCCACCTATGACTGGATGGGGGTCGCGAAGGCCGCCTTGGAATCCACCGCCCGGTACCTTGCGAGGGACCTGGGACCAGAAGGAATACGGGTCAATCTCGTCGCCGCGGGTCCGATTCGCACGATGGCGGCGAAGAGCATCCCTGGCTTCGAGGAATTCGAGAATGTGTGGACTGGCCGAGCACCGCTGGGTTGGGATGTCGAGGACCCAGAGCCCGCGGCACGGGCTACGCTCGCGCTTCTTTCGGATTGGTTCCCCGCGACATCGGGGGAGATCGTGCACGTCGACGGCGGCTACCACTCGCAGGGTGTGTGAGGTTCTCCCGGTGCCAGAGGCAGGGGTGCGCACGCTGGTCCTACTCCGTCACGCGAAGTCCGATTGGCCAGTCGGTGTGCCAGACATCGACCGGCCACTCGCAGAACGGGGACGTCGCGACGCTCCGGCGGCCGCACGGTGGCTGGCAGACGAGGCCGGTCTGCCCGACCTGATCGTCACCTCGCCCGCCCTGCGGACCCGACAGACGGTCGATCTGCTGCTTGGCGCGTGGAAATCGTTCGATGGGGATTCCGACGCGCCTGTCGTCGACGTCGAGAACCTGATCTACGAAGCCTCAACACACGACTTGACTCGAGTGGTGAGCGACCTGCCCGACTCTGCGTCACGGGTGCTGATGGTGGGGCACAACCCGGGATTGGAGGAATTCGCTGGCTCCTGGCCGATGACAGCCGATAGTGACGCCGCGCGGCGCCTGAGCGCGAAGTTCCCCAC
>CBFHQG010000130.1:0-5204 GCA_965657825.1 Actinomycetes bacterium
ATGCTGCGGTCCATCGAGGCGCCCACCAGCTTGCCGAGGAGGCCACGGAGGCCTACGAGGGTGCTCGCGCCCGTATCGCATCCTTCGTCGGTGCAGCGCCCGAGCAGATCGTCTTCACCCGTAATGCGACCGAGGGCTTGAATCTCATCGCCTATGCGTTCTCCAATTCCACCGCCATCGCTGGTCAGGGTGGCTCCCTCCCCGAGGGAGCGGAGCGGTTCGTCCTGGCACCCGGTGACGAGATCGTGGTGACCGAGATGGAGCATCACGCGAATCTCGTCCCGTGGCAGGAAGTGTGCGCCAAGACGGGGGCGGTATTGCGCTGGATACCGATCACCGACGAGGGGCGTTTGGATGTCGGGGCGTTGTCCGATGTGATCGGTCCCCGCACGCGCGTCGTCGCGTTCACGCACCAGTCGAACCTGCTCGGCACGATCAACGACGTCGCGATCGTGTCTCAGGCGGCTCGGGCGGTGGGTGCCCTCGTGGCGCTCGATGCGTGTCAGTCCGTACCCCACCAGCCCGTCGATGTCACCACGCTCAACATCGATGCCATGGCGTGGAGTGGCCACAAGATGCTGGGACCGACCGGAATCGGGTGCCTGTGGATCAAGCCTGAGGTGGCCGATGCGATGCCCCCATTCATCACCGGTGGTTCGATGATCGAAGAGGTCACGATGGCCTCGTCCACCTATGCTGCGCCCCCGACCCGTTTCGAGGCTGGCGTGCCGATGGTGGCCCAGGCGGTCGGGCTTGCTGCTGCCTGCGACTACCTCGACGCACTCGGCATGTCTCGTATTGCCGAGCACGAACACCGCCTGACCGAGGACCTGCTCGTCGGTCTCACCGGACAGTCCGGGCTGCGGGTGATCGGTCCGACCGAAGCGGTCAATAGAGGCAGTGCTGTGTCCTTCGTCGTCGACGGTATCCACCCTCACGACCTCGGTCAGGTACTTGATGATCGCGGCATCGCCGTTCGGGTCGGTCACCATTGCGCGTGGCCTACGTGTCGCCGGATGGGAGTACCGGCAACGACTCGGGTCTCGCCTTACCTCTACAACGACAGCGCGGACATCGCCGCCTTCTTCGAGGCCCTCGACGACAGTCGTCGCTTCTTCGGAGCCCTGTGATGGCCAGGGGGGTCCGTTGATGGATGTCGATGCGCTGTACCAGGAGATCATCCTCGATCACTACCGGAACCCGGTCGGCAAAGGACTTCGGGAGCCGTTCGACGCTCAAGTCCACCATGTCAATCCCACCTGCGGTGACGAGATCGACCTCCGGGTGACCCTCACCACCGATGACCAGGGCCGCACGATCGTGGAGGATGTGTCCTATGACGGTCAGGGTTGCTCTATCTCGCAGGCCTCGGCCAGTGTCCTGCATGAGCTCGTCGTAGGACGCCCGTTGACCGAGGCGTTGTCCGTCGAGTCCTCCTTTCATCAGATGGTTTCCTCCCGCGGCCAGATAGTCCCGGACGAGGACGTGCTCGGAGATGCGTCGGCCTTCGCCGGGGTGTCGAAGTATCCGGCCCGCGTGAAGTGCGCTTTGCTGTCGTGGATGGCCTTCAAGGACGCGATCTTGCAAGCGGGGGCATTGCCCGATGCGCCGAGTGATCCCGCCACTGACACCACACAGGAGGTCTAAACGATGACCGAACCGACCCTCCGGACTGAGGATGACCTCATTGAGGCGATGAAAGATGTCGTCGACCCCGAGTTGGGCATCAATGTGGTCGACCTCGGACTGGTCTACGGAATCCACGTGGATGAGTCCAACCACGCCACGATCGACATGACCCTGACGTCTGCGGCGTGCCCCTTGACCGATGTGATCGAGGATCAGACGCGGGCCGCAATGGAGGGTCTGGTGGATCAGTTCGCGATCAACTGGGTGTGGATGCCTCCCTGGGGTCCAGACAAGATCACCGATGACGGGCGCGAGATGCTGCGCGCCCTCGGCTTCAACGTCTGAACACCCCCACCGTCTCCACGTCTGAGTCACAGTTGTGGTCGTTAACCGACGCAGTTAGCGACCACAACCGTTACTCAGACGGCGTGTAGGGCATGCTGTCGGCTCGTGATCAGCGCACAGGGCCTCGAATTGCGAGCAGGGGCACGGCTGCTGTTGGAGGACGCGAACCTGCGCGTAGGACCGGGGGACAGAATCGGCCTGGTGGGGCGCAACGGAGCGGGCAAGACGACGTTGACACGGGTCCTGGCCGGGGAAGCGATACCGGCTGCGGGCACGGTGACCCGCCGGGGAACTGTCGGATATCTGCCGCAGGACCCCCGTGCGGCAGATCCACAGGTCATCGCACGAGACCGCATCCTGGATGCACGTGATCTGTCAGCCTCATTGCGCCGGATGGAGCGAGCCAGCCACCAGATGGGTGAGGATGAGGAGATCACCCGAGAGCGGGCGATGCGCTCTTACGATCGAGCGCTGGTGGAGTTCGAATCGCGTGGTGGATACGCCGCGGAGTCCGAGGCCGCCACGATCGCAGCGAGTCTCGGTCTTCCGCCCCGGGTGCTCGAGCAACCGCTCGGGACACTCTCAGGTGGGCAACGACGACGCATCGAGCTGGCTCGCATCCTTTTCGGCGGCTACGACGTTCTGCTTCTCGACGAGCCGACCAATCACCTCGACGCCGACTCCATCGGATGGCTGCGTAGGTTCCTCATGGTCTATCCCGGAGGCTTCGTCGTGATCAGTCACGACACCGAGCTCCTGGAGTCCACCATCACCTCGGTGGTGCATCTGGATGCCACTCGCACCTGCCTGGACCACTACTCCATGGGGTGGCGGGCCTATCTCGCCCAACGTGAGACTGATGAACGCCGTCGACGCCGTGAACGAGCCAACGCTGAGAAGCAGGCCAGTGCCCTTCGAGATCAGGCTGAACGCATGCGCGCCAAGGCCACCAAAGCCCGGGCCGCCCAATCCATGCTCAAACGCGCCGATCGACTCGAATCCGGGCTGGAGGAGCAGCGACAGGCGGATCGCGTCGCTCGACTGCGATTCCCCGAACCTGTCGCGTGCGGACGCACACCCGTGCATGCACGCGGATTGTCGAGGTCGTATGGATCCCTGGAGGTGTTCACCGACGTCGATCTCGCCGTCGATCGTGGATCCCGGGTGGTGATCCTGGGCCTCAATGGTGCCGGCAAGACGACCCTGCTTCGGATCCTCGCCGGCGTCGACCAGCCGGACACCGGCCGCATCGAGTGGGGAACGGGCGCTCGGGTGGGGTATTACGCGCAGGAGCACGAGACGCTGGATCCAGCCCGCAGCGTTCTGGAGAACATGGTGTCCAGCGCGCCCCATCTGAGTGCGACTGAGGCGCGCTCGGTACTCGGGTCGTTCCTGTTCTCCGGCGATGACGTGGACAAGCCGGCCGGTGTTCTCTCCGGTGGTGAGAAGACCCGACTCGCCCTGGCAACCCTGGTGGTATCGGGGGCCAATGTGCTCCTCTTGGACGAACCGACCAATAACCTCGACCCAGCCAGCCGTGAGGAGATCCTCGCGGCTCTGGGTGCCTATCGCGGTGCCGTCGTGCTGGTCACCCACGACGAGGGGGCTGTACGAGCGTTGGATCCTGAGCGCGTGGTCATCCTGCCCGAGGGTGATGAGGATCTGTGGAATGACGATTACGCCGAACTCATCGCCCTGGCCTGACCCCACCTCGCGGTCCATCGGGGAGACGGTCCAAACTGGTCGCATGACCGCCGATGCAGCGACCGACACAGCGCTGGTGAGCCAGGATGAGGCCATCAGGGTGACCCGCGAGGGTGGACGCATCGATATCCGGCTCGCCAGGCCTGACGTGCGCAATGCGCAGACCCCGGCCATGTGGCGTGCGCTGGCTGACCTCGGGGAACAGATCGACCACCTCACGCCGGCCCCGACAGCAGTAGTCGTCGCTGGTGAGGGAGCGAGCTTCTCGGCCGGACTCGATCGCCGCATGTTCACTCCCGAGGGGATACCGGGGGAGCCGACCTTCGTCGACCTCTCCGGGAAGGGCGATGACAGCCTCGACACCTTCATCGTCCAGGCTCAAGCAGCATTCAGCTGGTGGCGGAGGGTCGACCCGATCACGATCGCAGTGGTCCACGGGCATGCCATCGGTGCCGGATTCCAGTTGGCTCTCGCCTGCGATCTGGTGATCGCGCATCCCGATGCGATCTTCGCGATGCGGGAAACCTCGTGGGGACTGGTGCCCGACCTCGGAGGCACCCTGCCGCTGGTTCGGGGAGCCGGATACGGACCTGCCCTCGAGGCATGCGCCACCGGCCGGGACATCACCGCCGAGGAGTTGCACCACTGGGGTCTCGCGCTGAAGCCGATCGAGGATCCGGCAGGTTCGGCAACCGAGCTAGTCGAGCGCCTTGCTGCGACACCTCCGGGAGCTGTGTCGGCGCTGAAGCACCTCCTGGGGAATATCGATGATCGTGACGACCAGTTCCAACGTGAACGCGTCGCCCAGCGCGATCGTCTGCGGGCCATGGCCCGACTCCTCGGATGACGATGCCCGGGCCCTGGGCGGCCTATCGTGCGGTCACCCAGGATCGAAGCCAGGTCAAACCTGTCGGACAGGGAGTCGTTCGCCGGGTCCTGGCCTATGCACGCCCCTACCGAGGGCTGGTCATCGCATTCCTCATCACGCTGATCGCCACATCGATCCTGACCGTCGCTCAACCACTGGTCTTCCGAGTCATCGTCGACGATGGCATCACGGTGGGCGATGCGGGTCTCGTTACCTGGCTGGCGATCCTCATCGCCGTGCTGGCCATCGTCGATGCCGGAGTGGGGATCATCAGTCGGTGGTACTCAGCTCGAATCGGCGAGGGACTCATCTTCGATCTGCGTACCCAGGTCTACGCGCACGTGCAGCGTCAGTCGATCGCATTCTTCACCCGTGCGCAGACTGGAGCTCTTGTCTCCCGTTTGAACAGCGACGTGATGGGAGCCCAGCAGGCTTTCACCTCGACCCTGGGTGGCGTCGTCGGCAATCTCATTACGACGGTCATCGTCCTCGTGACCATGCTGTTGCTGTCGTGGCAGGTCACAGTCCTTGCGCTCCTCCTGGTACCGCTGTTCCTCCTACCGGCACGCTGGATGGGGCGTCGACTGCAACTGCTGACCCGCCAGCAGATGCAGGACAACGCGCGGATGAACGCGCAGATGACCGAGCGCTTCAATGT
>CBFHQG010000131.1:0-4679 GCA_965657825.1 Actinomycetes bacterium
TGCGCGGTGTTCAGCTGGTGTCGACGACTCGATGGCCACCACCGTGGACGTGTCTGGATCGATGAACACCTGTCGCTGCTGCAGGGTCCGCACGGCTTCGCTCAAAGACCTGCCCGTTGCGGTGATCGCCACTCGGATCACGACCAGGCCCAGAATGAGACTGCCCAGGATGATGAGGACGACCGGCTGCCACCCCCACACCGAGGCTGCCACGATCAACACGATCAGGTCGACCAGTGGCCACATCAGGAACAGGCAACCCACCCGGCCGGCGGTCATGGGCTACGCCGGAGCGTCGAGCGCACCTGGCGCGCCCGATGAGCGGCACCCCACTGGGTGACCCGCCACAGTGCCTCCAGGACGATCGCGCGATTCATCTTCGAGGTGCCCTGCTGCCGTTCGACGAACGTGATCGGCACCTCCACCACCCGAAACCCGCGTTGCCAGGCACGCCAGGCGAGGTCCACCTGGAAGCAGTATCCCTGGGATGCCACGGTGGCCAGATCCAAGCTGCGTAACACCTGCGACCTGAACGCACGGAATCCACCCGTGGCATCGCGAAGCGGTACTCCCAGGGCGATCCTGGTGTAGAGGTTTCCACCGCGTGACAGGATCTCGCGCGACCGGGGCCAATTGACCACCGCTCCCCCATCGACCCAGCGGGAACCCAATACGACATCGGCGTCCGCCAGCGCACTGAGCACCAGCGGTAGGTCGACGGCCCGATGGGATCCATCGGCATCCATTTCGACGATGACGTCGAAATCACGTGTGAGGGCCCATTCGAAGCCGGCCAGGTATGCAGCGCCCAAGCCCTCCTTGCCTTCGCGATGCAGCACATGCACCTGCGGGTCCTCCGCGGCACGCTGGTCAGCCAGATCGCCTGTTCCGTCAGGAGAGGAGTCGTCGACGACGAGAACGTGGGCGGTCGGCACGGCGGCTCGCACCCCATCGATTGCCGGGGTCAGGTTGGCGAGTTCGTTGTAGGTGGGGATGATGACGCAGACTCGATCTTCGCCACTGCCGCCATCAGGCTGCGATATTCCCCTCACGGTGTTGCCCTCACGGTCACGAGGGTTCAGCCTACGTCGCTGGCCAGGGACCGTGGACGACCCGGTCGCCCGCGACGGCGTTGATGTCCGGTCACCGACCAGACCAGTGCGGCACCGGCGGCGAGGCTCAGGATGATCTCGATGAACTCCCCGAATCGAACGGCCGGGGTGAGGTCATCGCGAAGTGCGACTCGCGACACCATCCAGCCGGTCTGCTCCTCCCCCAGTTCCTGGACCAGCCCACCGGCGGGGTCCAGGATGGCGCTGATTCCCGAGGTTGCCGCCACGAGCACCGTCCTCGACGTCTCGACCGCACGCAGGCGGGACATCGCGATCTGCTGCTCCGGCTGACCGAGGCCGGCGAAGGTGGCGTTGTTGGTCTGCACTGCGAGTATCCGTCCTCCGTCACGTACGGCGTTTCGGACGACGTCGTCATAGGCGACCTCGAAGCAGATGACGTCGCCGACGAGAGCATCGCCCACCTGAAGCACCCCGCTGGTGTCGCCAGCAATGAAGTCCCGCGGCACCTGGTCGAATCGACCGATGATGCGGGTGAGGAGAGGGCGAAAGGGTACGTACTCGCCGAACGGGACCGGTCGCTGTTTGATGTAGATCTCCCCCGGACCTGTGACGGGATCCCACACGATGCCGACGTTGGCTACCTCAGTCTCACTGATCCCCAGTACGGCCCCGACCAGGATCGGAACCCCGATCGCCTCCGCAGCAGTGCTGATCTGCTGTGCGACATCGACGTTCGTCAAGGGGTCGATGTCGGTGCTGTTCTCCGGCCAGATGACGAAGTCCGGCTGCTCGGCTTCACCTCGGGCAACGAAGTCAGCAAGCTCCACGGTCGTGGCAACGTGACGTCGCAACACCTCACGACGTTCATCGGCGACAGGCAGGCCTGTGTTGGGTACTCCCCCTTGGATGACCGCGGCCACGCTGTAAGGAGGGCCCCCGGCATCCTGCCCCTCGACCGACCGAGGGATGGCGAGTCCGGAGAGGGCGATGATGAATACCCCACCGAGTGCCAGGACAGCATCCCGACGGCGATCGGAGGTCCAGTGAAGGACGGCGTAGGCAATCGACGCTCCGGCCAGGGCGGTGAGGAACGTGACGAATGCGGCACCGCCGATCGCTGCCCAGGGAGTGAGGCTGGTTGCAGTCTGCGCATACGCCAGGCGCCCCCAGGGGAATCCGCCGAGCGGGATCCGGTCGCGTAGTGCCTCCTGGGCTACCCACGCTGAGGCAATCCAGACCGGAGCAAAAGGTAGTCGGGAAAGGAGAGCGCTGGCGGCGGCGAGGACCGCGAACCAGAGTGCGCAGAACACACTCAACGCCACCCAGGCATCGGTCCCCACGAGTGCGACCCACCGGAGAAGGATGCCGAAGAAGATGACCCCGACCACAGCTCCCAACACTGCAGAGACGATCAGTCGCTGCTGCCAGACGATGGAGGTCATGACTGCTACCGCGAGCGGCGCCAGGATCGATGCACCGAACGGAGGGAATGCAGCCGCGAGCAGGAAGCCCGCGACGACCGCGAGCAGGAGCCGAACCCAGAGGTTCACCTCCTCAATCCCTCGAGGTCTCCCCTGTCATACAGCACCGTTCCGCCACGGACGGTCAATCGGCAGTCCGGAGCGGGGGTTCCCGGTGTGAGATCGGGTAAACCCGGCGTGCCTGAGCGTGGATCGGTGCTCCATGCGGCGACGGACTCCCGGGGCGCCTGGACGTGGAGGTCGGTGGGTGCCCAGATGGCGAAGGTGGCCGGTGAACCCTCGACGAGGACACCGGGCTCGGCCTGGATCTGCCCGGCAGCTCGTCGGCCTCCGCGCGTGTGAGCGGAGAACGCGGCGCGAGCACTGATCCGGTAGTCGGGAATGTGATGGTGGACTGCAGCGCGCACCGAGTCCCAGGGCCGCAGTGGAGTGACCGGTGAATCGGATCCCAAGGCAAGTGGCACACCAGCGGCGATGACCTCTGCTAACGGGTTCAATGTCGCTCCACGGGTGGCTCCCAATCGCTGGGCGTACATTCCGTGGGGGCCTCCCCAACGTGCGTCGAATGCCGACTGCATGCTCGCGGTGATACCCAAACGTGCCATGACATCGAGGTGGTGGTGATCGAGCATCTCGGCGTGCTCGAGTCTGTGCCTCGCCCGGCGCAGTGACGGTGCGCCGACTGTGGCCTCAGCTCGCACCAGACCTTCGATCACCACGTCCATGGCGGCATCGCCGATGACATGGAACCCAGCCTGGACACCGGCCTGAGTGCAGGCCACAACATGTTGTGCGATGTCACCGGCATCGAGGTAGCAGGTCCCGATCGTGCCTGGCTCGTCGTGGTAGGGGTCACGCAGGCATGCGGTGCGAGACCCCAGTGACCCATCAACGAAGAGATCGCCCGCGCAACCGTGGGCACCCAGCGCCCGTGCTTCCTCTATGCCGTGGAGCGCACCCCAGTAGCCGATGACCTCGGCAACATCGGGTTGGTTCGCCAATTCCAGAAGGGAGCGTAGGTCCTCCGCACTGCTTATCCCTGGTCCGGCCATCTCGTGAACGGACGCGATTCCGTGGGAGACGGCCTCGCTGAGCATGGCACGCTGGGCGGATCGACGCTGATCATCTGAGATCGCACCCACGGCCTGCGTGCGCGCGCGTAGATGCGCCGCCCTGCTGACGGGGCCCTCCCAGGTGAATCCGTCGAGTTCCTCGATGCCGGGGCAGACGGAGACCAGTGCGGAGGAGATCAGTGCGGAGTGAACGTCTATGCGACTCAGGTAGACGGCACGGCCACCGGCGACCTGGTCGATCACCGCACGCTCGGGGATGGGATCTACCCATTCGGAGTCATCCCACCCGTGACCCCAGACCGTCGCGGACGCTGGGAGTCTTCGGCAGGCGTCACCGAGACGTTGCAGGAGGTCGTGGGGACTGCGAGCCTCCACGAGATCGAGCCCCTGCAGTCCGACTCCTGTCGCAGTGCTGTGCACATGTGCATCGACGAAGGCCGGGGTGACGAGAGACCCCTCGAGATTCACAATGTCATCGACCGCATCCGCGTGGGTCATGGCTCCGACATCCGACCCGATCCACACGATCTCTCTGTCGATGATGAGCATCGCGGTAGCAAACGGATCCGATGGTGAATAGACGTGTCCTCCAACAAGAAGGCAGTGGTCAGCCAAAGTCGAATCCATGGGCAGCAACCTCAGTTTCGCGTGCCGGTGAGATGTCGACCGATCACCATGCGCTGCACCTGATTTGTACCCTCGACGATCTGAAGCATCTTCGCCTCTCGGAAAAAGCGCTCCACCGGATAGTCGCGGGTGTATCCGTAGCCCCCCAGAACCTGGATCGAGTCGGTGGTCACGCGCATCGCAGTATCGGTCGCGAACAACTTCGCCATCGCAGCCTCGGTGGTGAAGTCATGGCCGGAATCGGCACGTCGGGCGGCTGAGAGATAGAGGGCACGGGCGGCTGCCACCTGAGTGGCCATGTCGGCGAGAAGGAACGACAGGCCCTGGAAGTCAGCAATCGGTCGACCGAATTGAAGCCGCTGAGAGGCGTAGGTGCATGCCGACTGCAGTGCTGCCTGCGACAGGCCCACCGCGCAGGCTGCGAT
>CBFHQG010000132.1:0-4658 GCA_965657825.1 Actinomycetes bacterium
GGTGAGCGGTCTCCGGCCCCATCGCGTGGAGTGTTGGAGTCAGAACTCGATCCCGTCGGCCAGGCAGGACAGTGGCATCACCCACCCAGTGATGTGGATGATGAGGCCTTCGAAGTAGCCGTTGCGCATGCCATGGCCGTGCTGCACGGGCACATCGTTCCGGTGGGGATCGATCTGAGCCTTCTGACGTCGGCGCTCATGGACGTCCAGGTTCGCGACACGGTGATCCATGACCTCATGACGGATCCGAAACGTCGCTGGGCGGGGGCAGCTGAGGTCCTGGCGACGGCGGTGCGCCTCATCCCGGACAGATCCAGGGCACCACTGGCTACGTGCCTGGCGATTCTGCGATGGCAGATGGGGGACGGCTCCCGGGCGATGATCGCCGTCGACACGGCCATCGACGCGGATTCCGAATACGCACTGGCGCACCTCGTCGGTGGGTGTGTCAGCAGTGGGCTGCATCCGGAGGTCTGGAGGCGTGACCTCGAGGCGCTGCCTCGTCGGGTGTGTGCAGGTGGTCGGGGGTGATGCGCTGACTCACAGCGTGCGATATATTCCCGAATAGGTCATGAGCGCCAGCGTTAAGCCCCGGCTTGCTGGCCGGCAACCCTCCGACCGCGGTGGGGTGCTCCGGGTGAAGACCGGGCCTGGAAATCAGGCAAGCGCGGGTCTTGCACTCAGGCAGGGCCTGTGTCAACGACGCATACCCAAGGAGCACGAATGTCGCAAGGATGGTCCTTCGAAACCCGGCAGATCCATGCGGGTCAGGCACCGGATGCTGCTACGAACGCACGGGCGCTGCCGATCTACCAAACCACGTCCTACACCTTCAACGACACCACGCACGCGGCGAATCTCTTCGCGCTGAAGGAACTGGGCAACATCTACACGCGGATCATGAATCCGACCCAGGCTGCCGTCGAGGACCGCATTGCCTCTCTCGAGGGCGGCGTCGGCGCACTGCTCGTCGCGAGCGGTCAGGCAGCGGAGCTCATCGCGATCCTCAACATCGCCGAGACCGGCGACCACATCGTGTCCAGCCCCAGCCTGTACGGCGGAACGTACAACCTCTTCCACTACACCCTGCCCAAGATGGGTATCGAGGTCACCTTCGTCGACAACCCCGATGACCTTGATTCCTGGCGTGCGGCGGTGAGGCCCAATACGAAGGCCTTCTTCGGAGAATCCATCTCGAATCCGAAGAACGATCTGCTCGACATCGAGGGAGTGTCCGCAGTGGCCCATGAGGTGGGTGTCCCACTGATCGTGGACAACACCGTGGCCACTCCTTTCTTGATCCGCCCCCTGGAGTGGGGAGCTGACGTGGTGGTCCACTCGGCGACGAAGTACATCGGCGGTCACGGAACGGCGATCGCCGGGGTGATCGTCGATGGCGGAACCTTCGACTATGCGCAGTACCCGGAGCGGTACCCCAACTACAACGAGCCAGATCCCAGCTACCACGGGTTGGTGTACGCGCGCGATCTGGGAGTCGGGTCGGCATTCGGTGCGAACGTGTCCTTCATCCTCAAGGCGCGGGTGCAACTGCTTCGTGACCTCGGGGCAGCGGTCGCACCGTTCAACGCCTGGCTGCTCGCCCAGGGTCTGGAGACATTGAGTTTGCGCATGGAGCGCCACGTGGCCAATGCCCGCAGGGTCGCAGAATGGCTGGAGGGCCACGACGAGGTGCTGCGTGTCAATTACGCCACGTTGCCGAGCAGCCCCTGGCATGCGCTGGCCCAGAAGTACTCCCCGCTTGGTTCCGGGGCGGTTCTGTCCTTTGAGATCAACGGCGGTCTCGAGGCAGGAACCCGTTTCGTGGAGGCTCTCGAGCTGCACAGCCATGTTGCGAATATCGGTGACGTGCGCAGCCTGGTGATCCATCCCGCATCCACCACACACTCCCAGCTCAGCCCGGAGGAGCAGGTGGCAGCAGGGGTAACACCAGGCCTCGTTCGCCTGGCGGTGGGCCTGGAGGGCATCGACGACATCATCGCCGATCTCGATGCGGGATTCCGGGCGGCCAAGGGCTCGTGACCACGGCTGCATCGTCGGGATCTGACAGGTCGTTCGTCGGCCCGATCGACTACAGCGGTCCTCCTCCTGCCAGCGCTGCCTGGCGGGAGGGGGACCCCGTCGGCGATCGCCGGTTCCTCGACGTCGGACCCCTGATCACCGAGTCAGGGTTCACCCTTCCCGAGGTTCGGGTGGCCTACGAGACCTGGGGAACACTGGCACCGGATGCCAGCAATGCCGTCTATATCTGTCATGCCTTGACCGGTGATTCGCACGTCGCCGGCTCCGCCGGGCCCGGTCACCTCACGGATGGGTGGTGGGACTCCCTCGTCGGTCCGGGGCGACCCCTGGACACCGATCGCTGGTTCGTTGTCTGCGCCAACGTTCTGGGCGGGTGCCAGGGAACCACGGGGCCGGCGAGCCTGAGTCCCGACGGCAAACCCTGGGGGAGTCGGTTCCCGGTGGTCACCGTCGCCGACATGGTCGAGGTGGAACGTCGGGTCACCGACCAACTGGGTATCCCGTCCTGGGCTTTGATGCTGGGGCCCTCCCTTGGCGGAATGCGGGTGCTGGAGTGGATGGTGGCCCATCCCGGACGTGTGCGCACCGGACTCGTCTTCGGCACCACAGCAGCGGTGACCGCTGACGAGATCGGGATCCACCAGGTTCAACTCGAGGCGATCGCTGCGGATCCGGCATTCGCCGGCGGTGACTACTACGACGCACCCGATGGTCTCGGCCCGCATCGAGGAATGGGCCTGGCGCGCCGTATCGCGCACCTGACCTACCGCACAGAGACCGAGTTGGACCTGCGCTTCGGTCGCTCCGCCCAGGGGGAGGAGGACCCGCTGCACGGCGGACGCTTCGCCGTGGAGTCCTACTTGGACCACCATGCCGACAAGCTGGCACGAAGGTTCGATGCCAATACGTATGTGAGCCTTACCCGGGCGATGAGCCTGTTCGATCTAGGTCGGGGGCGTGGCGGGATCGATGCTGCTCTGGGCCTGATCGTCGATCCACTGATCGTCGTCGGGATCGACTCCGATCGACTGTTTCCCCTTCGCCTTCAGCAGCGCATCGCAGATCATGCGCCCGGGTCGAGAGGTCTGGAGATCCTGCGCTCCCCGTACGGACACGATGGATTCCTCGTGGAGGAAGAGCAGGTCGGTACCTTCGTCCGACAGGCTCTGGCCGTCAACACCCTGCGCTGAAGCCGGGGTCTCGTCCACAAGGTGGATTCTCGGGGAGACACGGTCGAGGTTTCTGTGCCTAGATGGCTCCATGTACCGATCTGGGGGGCGAGCGGCGCCGGAGTCCGCAACCATCACGACCGTCATCGCCATGCTGCTGTCGACCCTGCTCCTGACCGGGTTGAGCTGGGCCGGGCTCACGGCACCGGCAGGGGCAACCGAGGTCATCGGGGATGACGAACGCGACATGTTCATCGGCACGGGTTCTCTGATCCTGCCTGTGACCATGTCGAAACCCGGGCGTGAAGGCGCTGCAGACTGCCCGGGCTGCTCCTGGAAGGCCACCTTGGCCTGTGATCCGGTGTCCCCGACCGCATGTCGGGGTGACGCGCGATTGTGCCCCGATGACCACTACTGGCTGCGGATCTGGCTTCGTCGTCCCGGAGGTGAATGGCAGAGCATCGGATCGGACTGTTTCGGGCCGGGAGGACCCGCCACCCGAGCCCGGGTGGAGTTCGCTGTTCGAGACAGGCTGGAGCAGGCCGTTCCTCCGCTGAGACCGACTAGCCGCCCTGCCCAGGGCGTGCTGCCCCACCTCCCGGTCGCCTTTCACAGCGGACAGGAAACCGGAGCCCGCTATTGGACCTGGGACATCCTCGGTCTACAGGTCGCGGTGGTGGCCCAACCGAGGTGGACCTGGCAGTTCGACGACGGTGGCCCCCTCGTGACCGCCACCGGAGCACCTGTGTCCGCAGAGCCCGTGGCCGGGGGCAACCAGCCGGGGGCGACGACGCAGGCACAGCACATCTACCGCACGTCGGGTGTGCGTGAGGCGAGGGTGTCGACAGTCTGGATGGCCTCCTACAGCGTCTCGGGGCTCGTCGGTCTATCCGTCGACCAACCCGTTACCCAGTCGGCCAATCTGCCGGTGTTGGTGGGGCAGGGACGAGCCATTCTGATCCGGTAGGTCGACTCGGGCGGGTCAGGTGAGCCGCCTGGAACCCACCCGTGGCACACTAGGGGCACCACGCCCGGTCGGGTCCTTAAAACGGACTTGACTCGGGCCCTCTTCATGGGACTCGTCGGTGTCACCGGCACCTACGGGTCGTCGCAACGATAGAAGGGTACGAGCCTTGTCACCATCTGCCGCAGCGAAGAAGTCCTCAAAGAAGCCTTCGAGGAGCGCGAGCGCGCCGATGAAGTTGGTGAAGGGCCCGGAGAAGAAGACAACCGCGAAGAAGACCCCCGCGAAGAAGACCGCGGCGAAGAAGGCCCCGGCGAAGAAGGTAGCCGCTCCAGCGAAGAAGACCGCGGCGAAGAAGGTCCCGGCGAAGAAGACAGCGGCGAAGAAGACAGCGGCGCCAGCCAAGAAGGTTGCCGCGAAGGCCCCGGCGAAGCAGACAGCGGCGAAGAAGACAGCGGCGAAGAAGGCAGCGGCGCCAGCTAAGA
>CBFHQG010000133.1:0-4332 GCA_965657825.1 Actinomycetes bacterium
ACCGGCGATGCTCGCCCCGGTGAGATCCTCGCGATCACCTTCACCAACAAGGCAGCACGCGAAATGGCCGACCGAGTATCGGTCCAGGTCGGGGGTGCCGCGCGTGCGATGTGGGTCTCGACCTTCCACTCAGCCTGTGTGCGCATCCTGCGTCGGGAAGCCAAGCGACTCGGGATGACGACCTCCTTCTCGATCTACGATGCCGCGGACTCCCAGCGGCTGATGGGCATGGTGCTGCGCGACCTGGATCTGGACCCCAAGCGGTACCCACCCCGATCCATGCTCGCGCGGGTGTCGAACCTCAAGAATGAGCTGATCGATGAGGAGTCGTATCGCTCCAGCGCTGAGCAGCCCGATGAAGTCATCCTCGCCGACGTGTACGCCGAGTACCAGCGGCGCCTGCGGCGCGCGAATGCATTCGACTTCGACGATCTGATCGGGGCGACCGTCGCGGTGCTCCAGCTCTACCCGGATGTGGCAGAGCATTACCATCGCCGATTCCGGCACATCCTCGTCGACGAATACCAGGACACCAACCATGCGCAGTATGTGCTGGTGCGCGAACTCGTCGGTCGCGGTGACGACGGAGTGTCACCGGCGCAATTGTGCGTCGTCGGAGATGCTGATCAGTCGATCTACGCCTTCCGTGGCGCGACCATCCGCAATATCGAGCAATTCGAGCAGGACTATCCCGATGCTCGCACCATCATGCTCGAGCAGAACTACCGCTCCACTCAAACCATCCTCGACGCAGCGAATGCTGTCATCTCCCACAACCCGCACCGCCGAGACAAGCACCTGTGGACCGATGAGGGGCCCGGGGCCAGCATCACCACCTACGTGGCCGATGACGAACACGATGAGGCGAACTTCATCGCCGAGGAGATCGATCGACTCGCCGATGTCGAGGGTGTCCGATCCGGGGATGTCGCGGTGTTCTACCGCACCAACGCCCAGTCCCGATCGATCGAGGAGATCTTCATCCGGCAGGGCATCCCCTACACCGTCGTTGGGGGCACCCGGTTCTATGAGCGCCGTGAGATCAAGGACGCCATCGCCTACCTGCGCGCCATCGCCAATCCCGCCGATGACGTCTCGATGCGACGCATCCTCAATGTGCCCAAGCGGGGGATCGGTGATCGGGCTGAGGCGATGCTTGCTGCCTTCGCCGAGCGGGAGAGGACGACGTTCGGTGATGCTGTCCAGCGAGCTGACGAAGTGCCGGGCTTGGCCGCCCGATCGCTGACCCAGGTGCGCAGTTTCGCAACGATGATGAGCGATCTGCAGACCCTGGTCGAGTCGGGAGCCGGCCCCGCAGTCGTCCTGCAGGCGATCCTGGAGCAATCGGGCTACCTCGCCGAACTCACCGCCTCGCATGATCCGCAGGATGAGACGAGGGTGGAGAACCTCGCGGAGTTGGAATCGGTTGCGGTGGAGTTCGAACGCGATGCGGAGGAGCCCACGCTGATCGACTTCCTCGAGCGGATCTCACTGGTCGCCGACGCGGATGAGATCCCTGATCCTGACGGTGGCGGAGACGATGCCGGCGGGGTCGTCACGCTGATGACACTGCATACCGCAAAGGGCTTGGAATTCCCGGTCGTCTTCATCACCGGCATGGAGGATGGAGTGTTCCCCCATCAGCGCTCCCTGGCTGACTCGGGTGAGATCGCCGAGGAACGCCGCCTGGCCTATGTCGGCATCACGCGTGCACGCCAGCGGTTGATTCTCACCCGCTCGCTGATGCGTTCAGCCTGGGGATCACCGACGTCGAATCCACCCTCCCGGTTCCTCGATGACATTCCCGCGGAGCTCCTGGACAGTCGCCGGGATGAGCCGGTGCGGTCCAGCACGGTCACCTCCGCTGTGCGATCAGGGGCTGGTGCCTCCCGGCCCACCTTCGGACCCGGTGGAACCCCGACCCCCGGTGGAGCGGCGGTGCTCGACCTCTCACCGGGGGAGCGCGTGCTGCACCCCAAATACGGCATGGGCACGGTGGTGGGTGTGGAAGGTGCCGGGGAGCGTGCTCAGGCCACGATCGACTTCGGCTCCGAGGGCACCAAGCGCCTGCTGCTGCGCTATGCGCCGGTCGAGCGCTTGTCCTGATCGGTGCAGCCCCCGTACTTCGCGCAGGACCACGCGGGCGGAGAGGCCGGGATGCCCGGACGCTTGCCCGACCACACTGACGCGGGATCAGTCGGCGTCACGCCGCCGTTGACGCGGACCTCCAGGTGTAGGTGCACCCCGGTGGACTGCCCGGTGGAGCCCATTCGGCCGATACGTGTTCCCGCGCGTACCCAGTCGCCCTTGTCGACACCGATGCGGTCGAGGTGCGCGTAACGCACCTCGGTGCCATCGCCTCTGCGGGTGATGACCAGATTGCCGTACCCACCGGAGTTGAACGCTGCGTAGATCACCCGGCCGTTGAGGGCGGCGAACACCGGATCACCGAGTTCACCGTCGAAGTCGATCCCGGCATGTCCGCCCGGCCAGTACGTGCCCTTTTCGCCGAAGGTGCCGTTGACCGGCGTGCCTTCGCGGACCGGAAACGCCCAGGCGCGGGTCCGCGGTTTCGCCCGAATGCTGAGCCGGGACGCTGCCGCCGGGGTGGCGGTGATCGGGTCGCTGGCAGGGGCCGAGGCAGCAGGGGTGAACCACGGGCCGGCGACGAGGTCGTCGACGGTGAGCGGCCCGGTCGAGGCCAGGCCGGGTGTAGCGAGCACGAGCCCCATGAGCAGGGTCCCCGCGCTCAGCGCGGGGATCGACTGGCGAGGACGCACCGGTCAGTCCTACCAGACCGGTCATGGTGCCGATGGTGCAGGTTCAATGTTATGGGGATTTTCAGACATAATGCTGATGGCCGGGGGTATTCCGGAGGTGACTCAGGATTCCGGTACCGGGTGGTCCGATACAGGGTGGTCCGCGTCACGCTGGGCATCCAAGGTGGCCAGGCTCGAGCCGATCTCGTGGATCACCCGGCGGTCGACCGGAAGCGACATGTGCCCCACTCCGGGCATGAAGAGGTTGCGGGCCCTCAGGTCGGGATGCGTGATGCGGGCATTGCGCTGGGGGATGACCAGTTGATCCAGATCCGACCAGACCGCCAGCATCCGGGTTCGACAGCCTGGGGCGGGTTCGGCGAGTTCGGCGATGACGTCGCTGCCCATTCGCATCTGCCTGACCACCGGGTGGGGGATGAATCGGGCGGGCAGGGTGCCCGAGTGAGGGGTGCCCAGGGTGACCAGGGTGTGTACCTGGTCGTCTCCGCCGAGGCGCTGCACGAGGTAGCGGCCGATGAGTCCTCCCATGGAATGGCCGATGATGTGCACGCGATCGTGACCCGTCTCCTGCAGGACCTCGGTCACCAGATCACCGAGGCGCACCGCGACCGACCGGATGTCGTCGGTCAGCGGCGAGTAGTTCAACGCGTACGTGGAACCGAAGCCGCGACGACGCAGCCCGCGGCGCATCGTGGAGAAGATCGATCGGTTATCGACAAGACCGTGCACGAGGACGATGGGGGTTCCTGCAGCGACGACGTCGCCGACGAGCAATCCGCGCTGGGTGGGGGGGAGCCCTTCCAAGGAGGTGTGCTCCATCTGCAGTCGCGCACGTTCCTCGACGAAGCCCAGCGGGTAGAGGGTCAGATGCGTGGCGACCCAGGCAGCCTCGACACCCACCCCGCGGATCCCCCGCAGGGAGACAAGGCTGCGACGGGCGCGATCGAAGGAGCCCCAGACACCGTGTGATGTCGGGTGCGACTGCTCGACGGCGAGGTTCGAAGGAGAGTCGAGCCTCGTTTCGCCGATCGCCTCATCGGTCACTGCTCCACCGTAACTGCTCCGGCTGGCTCGATGCCGCATACCCGGTTGCCCTGGGTCAGGCTGAATCGGTGGACCTGAGTCCTGCGCAGGTTGTGCGCGTGACCCACGGTGTCCGGCGTGAGCGCCGCTCGCTAGTGTGCGCTCCGATACCAACTCGATCGCCCAGCCCATCTGCGCGACGGACAACTCCCGGTCGCGTCCGGTGGGGCAGGGTGGCCCGCGGGAGGAGCGCGCACGACGTGGATCTCTACGAGTACCAGGCCAAGGACCTCTTCGGTCGGCACGAGGTGCCGGTCACAGCGGGTGAGGTGTGCTTCGACGTCGACTCTGCTGAAGCGGCGGCGCGCTCGCTGGCTGGCCCTGTCGTGGTGAAAGCCCAGGTCAAGACCGGTGGTCGGGGCAAGGCGGGTGGCGTGAAGCTCGCGGCCGATCCGAGCGAGGCCCGGGCCCGCGCCGAGGACATTCTGGGCCTCGATATCAAGGGTCACATCGTGCGGCGCATCCTCAT
>CBFHQG010000134.1:0-4198 GCA_965657825.1 Actinomycetes bacterium
GACCTCGGTGAGGAGCAGGTCGAGGACGTAGAACTCGTTGTAGAACTCCACGCCCTCCTTGACGCAGTTCTGGTAGAGCGTCTGCAGGATCATGTGACCGGTTCGGTCAGCGGCGTAGCAGGAGCGGCGCACCGCGGCCTCGCCGTGATTGCGGGTGTGACCGCCGAAGCGCCGCTGGTCGATTCGGCCCTCCTCGGTGCGATTGAAGGGCAGACCCATCTTCTCGAGGTCCAGCACTGCGTCGATGGCCTCGCGGCACATGATCTCCGCGGCATCCTGGTCGACGAGGTAGTCGCCGCCCTTGATGGTGTCGAAGGTGTGCCACTCCCAGTTGTCCTCTTCGACATTGGCGAGGGCGGCGCACATCCCACCCTGCGCTGCCCCGGTGTGGGAGCGCGTGGGATACAGCTTGGTGAGCACCGCGGTGCGGGTGCGGGCGGTGGACTCGATCGCTGCGCGCATTCCGGCGCCGCCGGCGCCGACGATCACGACGTCATACCGATGGGTCTGCATCGTCTTCTCAGCCCTCTCAGCCGATGTTGGGGTCGAACGTGAAGATGACAAGTGTCCCGAGGAGGATGATGAAGGCGCTGGAGACATACAGCAGCATCTTCATCCAAAAGCGCGTCTGGTCGCGCTCGGCGTAATCGTTGATGATGGTGCGCAGACCGTTGGTGCCGTGGAGCATGGCCAGCCACAGCATCAGCAGGTCCCAGATCTGCCAGAACGGACTGGCCCAGCGCCCGGCGACGAACGCGAAGTTGATCCGCTGCACACCGCCGTCGAGAACGTTCATGATGAACAGGTGCCCGAGGACGAGGACCACGAGCACGATCCCCGAGATGCGCATGAACAGCCACGCGTACAACTCGTAGTTGGAACGCTGCCCGGTGGATCGGGGAGCATCGAGTCGGGGACCGCGGCGGGGGCTGATCAGGCTCATGGGGTGCTCCCGAAGAGTGCCTCGACGGTGTGGATCATCATGAAGTAGGTGCCCGGGATCATGATCGCGGCCCAGACTCCCACGATGATCCAGAGCATCTGGCGCTGGTAGCGCGGACCCTTCGACCAGAAGTCGACGGCGATGACCCGCAGAC
This sequence comes from Actinomycetes bacterium, assembly GCA_965657825.1. Classification (GTDB taxonomy): domain Bacteria; phylum Actinomycetota; class Actinomycetes; order S36-B12; family S36-B12; genus M55B157. The sequence goes on from CBFHQG010000134.1 coordinate 1,098, forward strand.
CGTTGAGGGCGTGGTAGAGAACCGCACCGACCAGGCCGACTTCGAGCAGGTTCACGATCGGCGTCTTGTAGGTCGCGATGACCAGGTCGTAGGCCTCCGGCGAGACTCGGACCAGCGCGGTGTCCAGGACGTGGACGTAGAGGAAGAAGAAGACCGCGATGCCGGTGATCCGCTGGGCGACCCAGGACCACATGCCCTCTCGGCCTCGGTAGAGGGTGCCCACGGGGGCGGTGGCCACGATGACCTCCTGTGGTGTGCGCGGACGGGGTGGCGGTGGAGCGGCGGTGGGGGAGCGGTGGTGCGGGAGTCTGGGGTGTCGTGGGCCTTAGCGTATCCGCGATCGGCCGATCCGGCGCGTGAGGGGCATTGCTGCCGGTCCGCTCGACCACGTGATGTGGCGCACATCACGTGGGACTCCCGGGACGCGTGTGACTCCTGCACGGGCGTGGGGCGAGGGTGGGACACGAATCGGTTACGAGGCGTAGTCCAGCGGTGAACCCACCGCCATCGGATGAGTAGGGTCAGGATGGTTAACTGCCCACCGGACCGGTCCAGGACAGGTCCAAGTTCGCTCGAACGGGATCTGGTCACCTGAGCAGAAGCCGTTCACCAGTTGTCGATTCCCATCCACCTTCACAGGAGGTTCCACGTGCGTAGATCCATCGGTGCCTTCGCTGGCATCGGCGTGGCGGCCCTCGTCCTCGCTGCCTGCGGCAGCGCCCCGGACGACGGCGGCTCCACCACTTCAGCGGCTCCCTCGCCGACATCGGCCAGCCCGAGCCCCACTCAGACCACGGACGAGCCCTCGCCGATGCCGGGCGCGGTCAAGGCCTGCATGATCTCCGATCAGGGCGGGTTCGATGACCGCTCCTTCAACGAGACGGCCTTCGCCGGACTCGAGGCAGCCGGTGCCGAGTACGGCATCGAAACCCTCGCGCTGGAGAGCGGCTCGGATGCCGACTACCAGCCGAACATCAACCAGGCCATCCAGCAGGGCTGCAACATGATCGTCACGGTGGGCTTCCTCCTCGGTGACGCCACCGCTGAGGCTGCCGACGCGAACCCGATGGTCGACTTCGCGATCGTTGACTACGCCTACGAGGCTCCCCCGGAGAACCTCAAGGGCCTGGTCTTCGCCACCGAGCAGTCCTCGTTCGTGGCAGGCTACCTGGCCGCGGGCATGACGCAGACCGGCACCGTCGGCACCTATGGCGGCATCCCGATCCCGTCGGTCACCGCGTTCATGAGCGGCTTCTACCAGGGCGTTGAGTACTTCAACGAGACCAAGGGCGCGGACGTCACCGTCCTCGGCTGGGATCCCACCGATCCGGAGAAGGGCACCTATGCGGGTGGCTTCGAGGATCAGAACCAGGGCCGTCAGATCGCCCGCAACTTCATCCAGCAGGGCGCGGACATCGTGTTCCCGGTCGCCGGACCGGTCGGCCTGGGCACCGCGGCTGAGGCGCAGTCCTCCGACGGCGTTTCGGTCATCTGGGTGGACACCGACGGCTGCGTCAGCGCGTCGCAGTACTGCGACGTGTTCCTCACCAGCGTCATGAAGGGCATCGATGTGTCGGTGAAGGACTCCATCGGCGAGGCCGTCAGCGGCACCTTCTCCAACGCCCTGTATGTCGGCACCCTCGCGAACGGCGGGACGAAGATCGCGCCGTACAACGACTTCGCCGACGCGGTTCCCGCTGAGTTGCAGGCCGAGGTGGACCAGGTGACGCAGGACATCATCAGCGGCGCCATCACGGTTACCCCGTAGGGGCTGCAGCACCTGTAGTAAACCCCTCCGCGCCCGGGTGGTGAGCCGATACGCTCACCACCCGGGCGCGAGGCGTTGGCCCTACGGTAGGCAGTCAGTGAAGGAGTCAGATCGCCATGCGATTGGAACTGCGCGGCATCACCAAGCGCTTCGGTTCCCTCGTCGCCAACGATGACATCTCCTTGACCGTCGAACCCGGTCAGATCCACGCACTGCTCGGTGAGAATGGGGCAGGCAAGTCGACCCTGATGAACGTCCTCTACGGCCTGCTGCAGCCGGATGCGGGACAGATCCTCGTCGATGACGAACCGGTGACCTTCTCGTCTCCCGCACAGGCCATCGAGGCGGGGATCGGAATGGTCCACCAGCACTTCATGCTCGTCCCGGTGTTCACCGTCGCGGAGAACGTCGAACTCGGAGCCGAGAGCGTCGGTCCCCTCGGTCTGCTCCGTGGTCGAGAGGCCGCGCAGGCGGTCCGCGAGGTCTCGCAGCGCTACGGCCTCGAGGTCGACCCGGACGCCGTGGTCGAGGATCTCCCGGTCGGCATCCAGCAGCGGGTCGAGATCATCAAGGCCCTCACGCGAGACGCTCAGTGCCTGATCCTCGACGAGCCGACCGCGGTCCTCACCCCGCAGGAGACCGACGAACTCCTCAGCATCGTGCGAGGTCTTCGTGACGCAGGCAAGGCCATCGTCTTGATCACCCACAAACTGCGAGAGGTTCGTGAGGCTGCCGATGTGATCACGGTCATCCGTCGCGGCCGAGTAGTGGCCGAGTCTGTCTCACCGCAAACACCGGAATCCGAACTTGCCAGCCTCATGGTGGGGCGCGATGTCTCGCTGCGGGTCGACAAGCAGCCGGCTGACCCGGGAGACCCAGTGGTCGTCGTCGAGAATCTGAGTGTGTTCGACTCGGCCGATCGTGCCATCGTCGACGCGGTCTCATTCGATGTGCGTGCGGGGGAGATCCTGTGCGTCGCCGGGGTGCAGGGCAATGGGCAAAGTGAGTTGGTTGAAGCGTTGATGGGCTTGCACGATCGGGTGACGGGTCAGGCTCGGGTGGGCGACTCCTCGATTGTTGGTCGATCGACGCGGCGCATCTTGAACCTCGGTGTGGGTTATGTCCCTGAGGATCGAGAACACGACGGCCTCGTCGGCAGTTTCACCATCGCCCAGAACCTGGTCCTGGATTCGATCGACTATTCGCCCTGGAGTCGCGCGGGGATCATCGACCAATCGAAGATCCGGGCGAACGGCGCTGAACTCGTAGGCCAGTTCGATGTCCGGGCCCAAAGTGCTGGAGTCCTCGCTGCGACGCTCTCCGGGGGCAACAA
>CBFHQG010000135.1:0-4059 GCA_965657825.1 Actinomycetes bacterium
ACTCAGATATCGCCGGGACACGAGGTCGACTGCAAGCGACCGAAATCGAGAAAAAGCCTCTTGACGAGGACGTCTTCGCCAGATTGCTGTGCCACGAACCAATGGAATCACAAAAACTGTATTGACGGCAAGTATAGATGTGAAATGGGTTCACCGGAGGCGCCGTGTGCTGTGCTCAGTAGGGTTCGGCGCATGGACTTAGCCATCATCGGAGCGACGGGGAGTTGCGGACGGCAGGTGGCTGCGCAGATCGCCCAGCGAGGATTCCTTCCAGACGATGCGGTCATGCATCTCATCGGTCACGCTGGAGGAGCGCACGAATCTGAGCTTTGGGGTCTGCGAGCCGATATCCGTGACGCCTTCGCCGATATTGCCCCGCAGATCGAGGTCGGCACCGATGTTGCCGAGACGAGTGCGAACGTGGTCGTGATGATGGCAGGGGCGACTGTCACGCGTCTGACCGATGATCGAGCGGCACTTGCGGAGACGAATCGCCGCATTTTCAGTGATGTCGCCGAGCGAATCTCGATCATGGACTCCTCTCCGAGCGTCGTCGTGCAGTCGAATCCCGTCGAGTTCGCACTGGACCTCCTCTCATCCAGTGTCGAGCGAAAGCGCCTCATCGGTGCCGCAGCTTGGTCGGATTCACTCCGATTCCGTCGTGAACTCGCCGCTGATCTGGCAGTAACTCGACCGATGGTGCAGGCGCAGATGTGGGGTCAGCACGGAGACCACCTGGTGCCGATCTGGAGCGGTGTCCGGGTGCAGGGTGTCAGCGAGCAGCGATTAGCCGATGTGATCGGTGCTGCTCGCGAGGGTCGGGACATGACTGACTTGCCTGAGGAGATCGCTGAGAGTCGGACTCGAATGCTCGGTATGGTCAACGACGGCGAGATTGAGGCTGCATACCGGTTTATCGAGGCGCTCCCACCGGATCTCCGGGCCGCGATCAAGCCCTTTTTTACTCACTTCACAGCGGGCCACACCACCGAATTGGCCACAGCGCATGCTGTTGTGGACATCGTAGAGTTCATGTCACGGGAAGTGGGTCGTGTGATTCCTGCTCAGGTGCTGCTCGAGGGTGAGACCTGGGGTGTGCAGGGTCCCCTTGCGGTCCCGGTGATGGTCGATCAGTGGGGATGGTCTCAGACGGTCGATGAGTCCATCGCCGACGATGAGACGGCAGCGCTTGTCTCGGCAGCGAAAGCGGTTCGCCAGGCCAACGAGTCCATGAAGGGTTAAGGGCAACTGGTGGATCTGAACGCATTCCTAGCGGGTACTAGTGTCGCGCAAACCGTCTGGCAATTGCGGCCGGATTATCGCGCGCTGCTGATCCTCGCCGAGGGAATTGAACCCGGCCCTAGTGATGCGGCCAGCGAGGAGTTCCTTACGCAGGCGGAAGTAATGGCCCGAGCGGCACTGGCCGATACCGTGGTCGAGGACCTACCTTCAGTAGCGGCCTGGCGCGAGGCGTATCGGGCGTTCGGTGCGAAACCGCAGCGCACCCGCAACAGTCTTGAGGCACTTCTGCGCCGGGTGGACGAAGGGCTGCCGCGCATCAACCGGCTGACCGATATCTACAACGCGATCAGCATCGCGCACCAAATCCCCCTTGGCGGTGAGGATGCGCAACGGTATGCCGGATCGCCGCGCCTGATCCGGGCGAGCGGCGAGGAGACGTTCGACACGATGGCCGCGGGTGAGGGCGTGATCGAGAACCCGGAGCCGGGTGAAGTGGTGTGGTGTGACGACGCAGGGGTGACGTGCCGTCGATGGAACTGGCGTCAGGCCCGGCGGACCGCCTTGACCGAGGACACCACCGCGGCCATCTTCATCCTCGACGCTCTCGAGCCGATCAGCGATGAGGCACTGGTAGCAGCCGGGAGTGATCTCACCGACCGGCTGGCTGCCCTGGGTCCCGAGGTCCGGATAGCCCAGCGCCTGGTCACCCCCGGAACCTGAAGCAGCACTCTGTAGCCAGTCGGCTGCAAGGGGCGGATATCCCCCCAAAAAGGCGGTTACCCGAACGGCCCTCGGTAAGTTCGAGTCCATGGGGAACTGGACGAGGCGAATCCTGGTGGTCGAAGACGATCCGTTTACTGCGACCCTGGTCGAATCGGTGCTGCGGCGGGAGAACTACGAGGTGCATGTCTGTGCTGATGCCAGCACCGCTCGGGCCTCGGCCGCCGAGATGGATCCCGACCTGGCTCTGCTCGACGTTAACCTCGGCCAGGGCCCCAGCGGGGTGCAGTTGGGCTACATCCTCGAGCAGGCCCACCCCGGCATGGTGATCACCTATCTGACCCGATACCCCACCGCCTTGGTCAAGGACGGCGAGAACGCTGCGCACCTGAGGGGCAAGACGATCTTGAGTAAGGACGACATCACCGATGCTGACGTTCTCATCGCTGCGATCGATGCCGCGCTGCAGGGCACGATCCAAGCCCCCGAACTAGCAGCCGACGATCAGGTGCGTCTGCTCACTCCGACCCAGATGGAGATCCTGCGACTGCTGTCGTCCGGCATGACGAATTCCGCGATCGCTCGACACCGGTCCACCTCCGAACGGGCGGTGGAAAAGCAGGTCAAGGCGATTTACACCACGCTGGGCCTCGAAGCCGACCAGAAGACCAATGCCCGGGTGCTCGCTGCCCTGCGCTACACCGAGACCATGGGCGAGGTGCCGCCCGCGGGGGATCTCGGGTTGAATGTCGCCGATGAGCAACCGGCCTGAGGTCGACACCCTCAACGAATCACGCAGCGGCCTGCTGGTGGCCGCCACGGATCGCCGTGGCCTGACCTGGCCGATCCAGCTGGTCATCCTGATTGGTTTCCTCGCGCTCGCGGCGCTGGGATCTGCGGCGTCCGTGGGGTCGGTGTCGGCGACAGCACTCGTCATCGCTCCCGTCGCCTGGGCGTTGCAGTGGGGCGCACTGTGGTTGGTGCAGCGGATGTTCCTGGCTCGTTCCTGGTGGCGCCGCCATGGTTTCTGGTCGTCGATGATCCTGCTGCTCATCATCATCGTGATCGCGATCATCACCGGGATCGTCGGCGGTTCAGCCTCGGCCACCGACGGCTGGACGGTGGTGTGGCGGTGGACCATCACGGTGCTGGTCACCTCGATGGCCGTGTTGGGCATCGACTATCGCCGCGATGTGAACGACCTGCGCCAGGTGCAAGACGACCTGAGTGAAGCCCGCACCTTCGGGATCGAGCAGGTGATGACCCAGCGCGGCGAGGTCGTGACCCGGATGCTCGACATGCTGCAGGAGGCTGTGGCTGCCGCATCCCGTGCATCGTCCTCAGCCAGCCAGGTCGTGCAGGGCTTCGCCCGCGAACAGGTTCGACCGTTAAGCCATGAACTCATGCGGTCACTGCCGCTGGTGGATGCACCCCGTGTCCGCTCCGGTGATTCGACCGGCTGGCGGGATGTGGTCGGTCGCATCACCTCGGTCCCGCTGATCCGCCCGGTGTTGATGGCGGCCGCGGTAACGGTGCTGTTCATCTTCACCACAATTGAGACGACTACGAGTGGCGACTCGGTTGATGTTCAGGACTCTGCACAGGGGACCGGGGTGAATGTGACCGTGGATCTGGGATCCTTCGCGACGTCACTCCTGCTTCTGGCTCTGGTGTTCGCCGCGACCTGGGCCGGCTCGTGGGTCATGCTGCGAGCAACGCGTGACGTGTTGCCGAAGCTGTCGCTGGGTCGACGGATCGCTGTGGCGCTGCTGACGCCCATCGTGATCGCGGTCGCGGTGCAGCTGCTCATCCAGATCGCCTACATCGTGCCGGGCTTCGCTGACGACTTGAGTTCGAATCTCGTGGATCGGTTGTGGTTGACGGTGCCCATTGTCGTTGTCGCTTTCGCGTTGCTGATTGTGCGAGGGATGGTGTCGGCGATCACCTTGACGCGTCGTGATCTGCAATGCAGCACCGCTGACCTTGCGTGGGAGAACTCCCGGCTGCGCAACAGCCTGGGCCAAGAACGCCAGTTCTTCTCCACCCAATTGCACGGGCCGATCCAGTCGGTGGCAGCTGCTGCCGCGCTGCGGCTGG
>CBFHQG010000136.1:0-4050 GCA_965657825.1 Actinomycetes bacterium
GAGCCCGGAGGCGGTGGCGATGGACGACCAGGTGCGGCGGAGCGGCCTCATCCCTCAAACGTAGATTCGGTCGGCGGCCTGCGACAGGCCACGCGCGGCAGGGGACATGTGAAAACCGAACGTCTGAGCGACCCGCGGCCTGCGGCCTGCTACGAGGGTCGTTCTTCGGGTGAAGAGTGCCCGATTTGGGCCTGAATTACCCGAAGAAGGGCTATTTCCAGCGGGTGGCGACGACGAAGCCGCCGGTGATGAAGGCGAAGCCGATGATGACGTTCACCAGGGGGTTCAGATCGCGCATGATCGGGATGTCGTTGCCGGCGATGTAGAAGGTCACGATGTAGATCAGGCCGATCACGAACAGGGCCACCATGAGGGGGGCCACCCACGGGGCGGAGCCGATCTTGACCGGGTTGCGCTCGGTGCGCTCCGGCGGGACGTAGTTGTCCTTCTTGCGGCCCTTGGACTCCGGCATGGGTGTTCCTCCTCAATGTCGACCCCCAGGGTATCTCCCGCAGGCCTCAGTCGGCGAGGATGGCGCCGTGGTGCGCATCCTGGTCATCGACAACTACGACTCCTTCGTGTTCAACATCGTCCAGTACCTCGCCCAGCTCGGTGCCGATGTCGTGGTGCGCCGCAACGACGAGGTGACCCCGCTAGAGGCGCTGGAGTTCGACGGGATCCTGCTCTCACCGGGCCCCGGAACCCCTGATCAGGCCGGGGTCTGCATGGCGGTCGTCCGCGAATGCGCCGGCCAGGTGCCCATCCTGGGGGTGTGCCTGGGCCATCAGGCGATCGCTGCGGTGTACGGAGGGGTGGTCGAGCGCGCCCCGGAGCTGCTGCACGGCAAGACGTCGACTGTCCGCCACTTCGGAACCGGAGTCCTCGCCGGGCTACCCGACGACTTCATCGCCACCCGCTACCACTCCCTCGCCGTCGCTCCTGACAGCGTGCCCGATGTCCTCGAGGTCACCGGTTCGACCGAGTCGGGGGTGATCATGGCGCTGCGCCACCGGGAGTTGCCGGTGGAGGGCGTGCAGTTCCATCCTGAATCTGTGCTCACCGAGGGCGGCTACCGCCTCCTGGCCAACTGGTTGGCCGACTGCGGTGACGCGCAAGCCATCGCGCGCAGCGAAGGCCTGTCCCCGGTGATCGGTTAGCCGATGCCGCCCCTTGTGTGCCGAGTGCTCACGTACGTGCAGGGTTTCCGCCGATATCAGGTCCGTAAGTGCGCACTCGGCGTAATGGTTGCCGTGGCGTTGGTCCTGGCGCTCCTGGCTGCGCCCTCGCGCGCGGATGCCGAAGCGACCATTTCTGTCACCCCGGCATCGTCGATGCTGCCCGTGATCTATCGCGTCAACACCGACGACCCCGTGGTGTTCCTCACCGTCGACGATGGAATCGTGCGTTCACGTGATGCCCGCGACTGGGTGCGGCGCAAGAAGATTCCGGTCACCAGCTTCGTCACCTTGAACGTCGCCGATGGCCACCTCGGCTACTTCGGTCGGATGTCGGCCTACGGATCGGTACAGAACCACACCGTCAACCACCCGGCCTTCGACACCTATGGTGCAGACCTGCGCACCCAGATCTGCCCGGTCCAGGATCGGCTCACCGAGCGGTTCGGGACCCGACCCTGGATGCTGCGACCGCCCTACGGCGCCGGTGCTCGGCTGGCGCGGGTGCACGCGGCGGCATCGTCATGCGGCATCCAACACATCGTCATGTGGGACGCCGTCGTCGACCGGGGTCGCTTGTCGACCTGGAACGGCCAGCGATTGTCGCGTGGATCGATCATCCTGCTGCACTACGGGCCGAACCTGAAGTCGGAACTGCGGCTCGCCGTACGCGCCGCACGCGCCCAGGGATTGAAGGTCGCCGCACTCAAGGACTACCTCCGCCCGCCGCGGCAATAGCCCTTCTTCGGGCGAATCAGGCCCAAAGAGGGCGCTGATCGCCCGAAGAAGGGCTAGTTGTCGACGCCTTCCATCAGGGTGCGGATGCGCTTGACGATGAACGTGAACGCCACGCCGATGCCGATCGTGGCGAATCCGAGGATCGCGAAGTACCAGGCGTAGCCGACCACGTCGACCAGACGCACGACCTGACCACCCACCGAATCGCCGACCGCGGTGGCCAGGAACCACAAAGCGAGCATCTGGCTGAGCAGACCGGCCGGGGCGAGCTTCGTCGTTGCGGACAATCCATTGGGGCTCAGCAGCAACTCCGACCAGGTTTGCACCAGGTACACCCCGACCAACCACCAGATCGCCGACTCCTGCGCGCTATCTGCCGCCATCGCCGGGGGGATCATGATGAGAAAGGACAGGCCGACACCGAAGAGTGCGATGGCGAACTTCGCCGGCGTCGAGGGCGCCCGATTACCCAGGTGATTCCAGATCGCGGCGAAGATCGGCGCGAAGATGATGATGAAGATCGGGTTGATCGATTGCAGCCACGCCACCGGCATGGTCCAGTCGCCGAAGGAGCGGTCGGTGAAGTCCTGAGCGAACTCCGTCAACGTCGAGCCGCTCTGGTCGTAGATCGCCCAGAACACCGCGGCGGCGATGAACAGGTACATGAACGCCTTGACCCGCTCGCGGTCGATCGACGTCAGATCGGGATTGCGGAACAGGCGGATGAAGTAGATCACGGCCACAGCGATGACGGTGATGCTCAACGCGATGGTGATCACCTGCGCGGAGAAGCCGAAGAACACCACATCGATGATGAGCACCGCGGCGACACCGACGAGGATCAGCACGAGCAGACGGCCAGCCTTGCCCTTCTCCTCCCGTGTCGCCGGCTTCGGCACCGCCTTGCCAGCCTCTCCCATCCCCTTGCCACCGGCGACGTACTGGATCAGGCCGATCACCATGCCGACCCCCGCCGCAGCGAAGGCGATCTGCCAGTTGAACGCATCGGCCAGGGAGCCGACCACAAGCGGTGCGATGAAGGCGCCGAGATTGATGCCCATGTAAAACAAGGAGAAGCCGCCGTCGCGGCGGGTGTCGTGCGGTGCGTACAGGTCACCGACGATCGCGGAGATGCTGGGTTTGAGTAGACCGGTGCCGGCGGCGACGGCGACCAGGCCGAACCAGAACAGGGCCTCGAAGGGCACCGCCATCATGAAGTGGCCCGCCGCGATGACGGTGCCGCCGAACAGCACCGCCCGCCGCGGGCCGGTGAGTCGGTCGGCCACCCACCCTCCGGCGATGGGCAGCAGGTAGATCAGGGAGGAATACGAGCCGTAGATCGCCGCGGCGAGGGCCACCGAGTAGCCCAGCCCCTGCCCCGGCGGTGTCGCTCCGTCGGGCGGGGCGATCAGGTACAGCACCAGGATGGCGCGCATCCCGTAGTAGGAGAACCGCTCCCACATCTCGGTGAGGAACAGGGTGGCCAATGCACGCGGCTGACCCATGAAGGTCTTCCCGCTGGACACCGAGGTGCTCACGGGGAGAAGGATGTCACCTCGGTGTTCACGGTGTGTTCACTATCGGGGAGTTGGTGGGAACGGCTCAGATGGGGTCGATCAGCGGGGCCCACCAGGCCTCGTTGCCTCGGTACCACGCGACCGTCTCAGCCAGGCCGTCAGCGAAGGTTCGCGCGGGTGCATAACCCAGGGCGCGCAGCCGGGAATCGTCGACGCTGTAGCGCAGATCATGGCCGAGCCGGTCGGGCACGTGTTCGACGACGTCGTCCCACGCCACACCCATCGCCGCACAGATGGCCCGGGTGAGTTCGACATTCGACAGCTCCTCACCCCCACCGATGTTGTACGCCGCACCGGCCTCACCGCGCGCCACCACGATGTCGATGCCCTGGCAGTGGTCGTCCACGTGCAGCCAATCGCGCACGTTTCGCCCGTCGCCATACAGCGGCACCCGCCTGCCCCGGCTCAGGTTCGTCACGAACAGCGGGATGACTTTCTCGGGAAACTGATACGGCCCGTAGTTGTTCGAGCACCGAGTGCTGGAGATGTTCAGCCCGAACGTACGGTGATAGGCGCGGACGAGTAGTTCCGCCGATGCCTTGGCCGCCGAATACGGGGAA
>CBFHQG010000137.1:0-357 GCA_965657825.1 Actinomycetes bacterium
TTTCTCGACGTCGTGGAGTCTGAGATCACTCGGCTCCTCGCTGAGAACGACGACCTGCGGGCCCAGGTGACCCAGGCGCAGTCGCGGGCGCTGGCGGCCGAACAGCGGGCCTCAGCCGCCCAGGCACCCAGCGAGCCACCGAGGCAGACCGAGCCCAGTGTCGAGCCCAGTGTCGAGCCCAGTGTCGATGTCGTCGCGGATGTCGTAGCGGATGTCGTCGAAGAAGCAGATGTGGTCGACGAAGCAGATGTGCGGGAAGTAGCAGCCGTGGTCGATGAGGCAGTCGTCGTCGAGGATGCCGAGGCGACGGGTGCCCTGGAGCCTGTCAGCCCACCGGTAGCTCTCGCGGCGACCACC
>CBFHQG010000137.1:367-3936 GCA_965657825.1 Actinomycetes bacterium
CGCGCATGCGCAATCGGAAGCCCATTCGATCGTGACCCAGGCCCGTTCAGAAGCCGCCGAGGTCACCGCTGATCTCGATGCCAAGCGCGTCGCACTCGAGGAGCAGGTGGGCCGGTTGCGGACCTTCGAGCGCAACTATCGAGTGGCGCTGCGTGATCACATCGCGGGCCAACTCGCCCAATTCGATCGAGCGGCTTCTCAGGAGGAGTCAGTCGCTGGTCCCGCACCGGCGATCGAGGCGGTGCAGACCCTGCTGGATGCCGGCGAGTAGCCGGGGCTACATGCGAGACAGCGCGACCTGCAAGCCGAGGTCGGGGTCGGACCCCACGTAGTCGGCCGGTTCGAGAGCACCACGGTCGAAGTCCAGGGCCAGGACCTCACCGGCGATGTAGGGCCCATGCTCATCGAGTGTCTGGGTCAGATCCGGATCGTCTGTCGACCACCGCAGCCTGATGCGATCGGAGATATCCAAACCAGCCGCCTTGCGCATCTCGGCGATGGCGCGGACCACCTCTCGGGCGAGGCCGAGGCGGCGGAGCTCGTCGGTGATGTGCAGATCCAAGGCGACGGTTTCGCCGTTGCCGCTGGCCACCGCCCACCCCTCCCGCGGAGTCTCGGTAATGATGACGTCCTCCGACTCCAGGGCCACCTCGCCCAGGCCCTCGACCTCGAGTGAGACCTCGCCCCCGGCACGCAGGCGTCGCGGCAGATCCGGGTCGGCCACGATGGCCGAGGCGACGATCGGGGTCGAGGATCCGAAACGCTTCCCCAGGGATCGGAAGTTCGCTTTGACTGCGATGTCGATGAGGTCTCCGGCTTCCTCCGCGAGAGGCAGCAGGGTTGCGACATTCAATTCCGCGGCGACCTCGGCCACCAGATCGTCGGGCAGGTTCGACCAGCCGGGTGCGGAGATCAAGGCCCGGGAGAGTGGTTGGCGGGTGCGCACCAGGGAGGTGGCCCGGGCGGCTCGGCCGAGTTCGACCACGCGACGGACGAGTGCGACCTGCTCGGTGAGGGTGTCATCGATCACGGCTTCATCGACTGCCGGCCACGGGCTCATGTGCACCGACGTCGCCGCGGAAGGATCGTGGGAGCGCACCATGTCCTGCCAGACCCGCTCGGTGATGAACGGCGTGTAGGGGGCCATGACGGCGGTGACGATGCGCAAGGCCTCATCCAAGGTGGCCAGTGCGGCGGGATCGCCGTCCCAGAATCGACGCCGGGAGCGGCGCACGTACCAGTTGGACAGGTCGTCGACGAACGTTGCGATCAACCGTCCACCGCGTTGGGTGTCGAAGTTCTCCAGGGCATCGTCGACATCACGTGCCAGCCGGTGGGCTTGCGACAGCACCCAGCGATCCAGCGATGAGCGATCCGCCGCGGCAGGGACGGCGCCTGGATCCTGCGGGGACCAGGACGCAGCGCGGGCGTACAGCGCGAGGAAGGAGGCGGTGTTCCAGTAGGTCAGCAGCACCTTGCGGACCACTTCGGCGATCGCTGCGTGACCTACGCGCCGGGACTGCCAGGGTGAACCCGAGGCGAGCATGAACCACCGCACTGCGTCGGCACCGTGCTCGTCCATCAGCGGGATGGGCTCCAGCACATTACCCAGGTGCTTGCTCATCTTGCGGCCATCCTCGTCGAGGATGTGGCCGAGGCAGACGACGTTCTTGTAGGACGACTCATCGAAGACCAGGGTGCCGATGGCCATCAGGGTGTAGAACCAACCGCGGGTCTGGTCGATCGCCTCGCAGATGTAGTCAGCCGGATATCGCTGCTGGAAGGTTTCTGCTCCCATGTGCGGGTAGCCCCACTGGGCGAAGGGCATCGCGCCGGAGTCGTACCAGCAGTCGATGACCTCGGGAACGCGCTGGGCGTCTTGTCCGCAGGTGCGACAGGCCACGGTGATCTCATCGACGTAGGGGCGGTGCGGATCGAGCTCGCTGAGGTCTCGCCCGATGAGTTCGCCGAGTTCAGCACGGGATCCCACGACGGTCAGATGGTCCTCCGGGCAGCGCCAGATCGGCAGCGGGGTGCCCCAGTAGCGATTGCGGGACAGCGCCCAGTCGACGTTGTTGCGCAGCCAGTCGCCGTAGCGTCCCCACTTGATGGTGGGTGGGTACCAGTTGGTTTTCTCATTCTCCCGCAGTAACTGCTCGGAGATCGCGGTGGTCTTGATGTACCAGGAGGGCTGGGCGTAGTAGATGAGCGGCGTGTGACAGCGCCAGCAGTGCGGATAGGAATGCTCATAGGGCACGTGTCGGGCCAATAGTCCGCGTGCGGTGAGGTCGGAGACCAGGATCGAGTCGGCGTCCTTGAAGAACGTGCCACCGACTAACTCAAGCCCCTCCTCGAAGGTCCCGTCGGCTTGGACCGGGTTCACCACCGGTAGGCCGTAGGCCCGGCAGGAGGCGAGGTCATCGGCACCGAAGGCGGGGGCCTGATGGACCAGACCGGAGCCGTCGTCGGTGGTCACGTAGTCGGCGAGGATCACGATGTGCGCGTCTGGCACATCGACCAACGTGAAGGGCGGCACGTAGCGGGTGCGCTCCAGATCACGCCCGGTGAACCGCTCGAGGATGGTGTGGTCCTCCCCGAGCAGTGTGGCGGCGAGATCCTCGGCCACGATCAGGGTCTCGCCCTGGGCGGTCTGACCGACGATGTAGGAGGCCTCCGGGTTGACCGCGACCGCAGTGTTGCTGACCAGCGTCCAGGGAGTCGTCGTCCAGACGAGGAGCGCGACTCCGGGGTACCGATCGGCGAGGTCTCCCTCAACCACGGGAAACCGGACGTAGACCGACGGGTCGACGACCGTCTCGTAGCCCTGGGCGAGTTCATGATCGGACAGACCTGTTCCGCATCGAGGACAGTAGGGCGTCACTCGGTGGTCGGAGACCAGCAGTCCCGAGTCGTAGATGCGCTGCAGGGACCACCAGACACTGTCGATGTAGTGGGGGTCCATCGTCCAGTAGGCATCGTCCATGTCGACCCAGAACCCCATCCGCCGGGTCATCTGGTTGAACTCGTCCACGTGACGCAGGACCGACTCGCGGCACCGGTCATTGAACTGCGCGATGCCGTATTCCTCGATGTCTCCCTTGCCGGTGAAGCCGAGTTCCCGTTCGACGGCGAGCTCGACGGGCAGGCCGTGGCAGTCCCAGCCTGCCTTGCGCGGGACGTGGTAGCCCTTCATCGTGCGGTAGCGGGGGAAGATGTCTTTGAAGACCCGGGCCTCGACGTGATGGGCACCGGGTGTGCCATTCGCCGTGGGGGGTCCTTCGTTGAAGACCCACAGGGGTCGACCCTCGCTCGTGGCCAAGGTGGTGTGGAAGGTGCCCTCGGCTTCCCACATCGCCAGGATCTCCCGCTCCATCGCGGGCAGATCGACGTGGGCCGGGACGGCGCGGTACATGGCTCCTCCGGTGGACGACAGCGAAGGATGAGGGTATCGGGGGGCGACGGGCGGTCGCGTCACCGGTCGGGGCGGCGTGGTGCCTTGCGCGTTCGCCCGGGGGCGCCTAGCCTGCCCCGGAGCCCGGGTGTCTCACGGGGAAACCGGCGAAGATGCG
>CBFHQG010000138.1:0-3882 GCA_965657825.1 Actinomycetes bacterium
GCGAGCAGCGAGCCAGCGGCGTGGTGGCCTACGAACTCGCCACCGGTGAGATCCACATCTTCCAGGCGAAGGCGGTCATCTTCGCCACCGGCGGTTACGGCAAGGTCTGGAAGACCACCTCCAATGCCCACTCCCTCACCGGTGACGGCATGGGAGTGGTGTGGCGGCGCAATCTGCCACTCGAGGACATGGAGTTCTACCAGTTCCATCCCACGGGTCTGGCGGGGTTGGGTGTCCTGCTCACCGAGGGGGCCCGAGGCGAGGGCGGCATCCTGCGCAATGCCAGCGGCGAGCGCTTCATGGAGCGTGTCGCTCCCACCATCAAGGACCTTGCTCCCCGCGACATGGTGGCCCGGGCGATGGTGGCCGAGGTGCGCGAAGGCCGAGGCGCCGGACCCAATAAGGACTACGTCTACCTCGACCTCACCCACCTGCCCGCCGAGCAGATCGAGTCCAAGCTGCCCGACATCACCGAGTTCGCCCGCACCTACCTCGGGGTGGACCCGGTCACCGAACTCGTCCCGGTCTTCCCGACCGCCCACTACGCCATGGGTGGAATTCCAACGAACGTCGAGACGGAGGTCCTGGCCGATAACGACCACGTCGTTCCCGGGCTGTACGCCGCCGGCGAATGCGCCTGCGTCTCGGTGCACGGAGCCAACCGCCTGGGCACCAACTCCCTGCTCGACATCAACGTCTTCGGCCGTCGCGCCGGCATTGCGGCTGCCGAGTACGCCAGCACCCACGACTTCGTCGATCTGCCCGGGGATCCACAGGGACAGACGATGGCCCTGGTCGAAGGCATCCGCTCAGCGACCGGAGGCGAGCGGGTAGCCCGCATCCGCAAGGACCTGCAGGAGACCATGGATCTCAACGCGCAGGTGTACCGCACCGAAGCCACCTTGAAGCAGGCTCTCACCGACATCGCCGAGCTCAAGCGGCGCTACCGGCACATCTCGATCCAGGACAAGGGTGTCCGCTACAACACCGATCTGCTCGAGGCGATCGAGCTCGGCTTCCTGCTCGACCTCGCCGAGGTCACGGTCATCTCAGCCCTGGAGCGCAAGGAGTCACGCGGTGGCCACGCACGCGAGGACTACCCGACGCGCGATGACGTGAACTTCATGCGCCACACCATGGCGTACCGGATCGCCGACGCTGCTGGTGATACCGGTGTGCGCCTCGATTACAAGCCGGTCGCCATGACCCGCTACGAGCCGATGGAGCGCAAGTACTGATGACCGCTGACGTCGCCGCTGCCCCCGCTCCGGAGGCCATCGTGGCCACCGACGTGGTCTTCAAGATCCGTCGCTTCATCCCCGAGATCGACGAGGAGCCGCACTGGGAGGAGTACGTGGTGTCGGTGTACCCCACCGATCGCGTGCTCGACGCCCTCGGGCAGATCAAAGGTGAACAGGACGGCACCTTGACCTACCGTCGCTCCTGCGGACACGGGATCTGCGGATCCGACGCTATGCGGATCAACGGTCGCAACCGGTTGGCCTGCAAGACCCTGATCAAGGACCTGGATATTTCCTCGCCGATCACCGTCGAGGCGATCAAGGGACTCCCCCTCGAAAAGGATCTCGTGGTCGACATGGAGCCGTTCTTCGCCGCCTACCGCGACGTCATGCCGTTCCTCGTCCCCGAAGGGCATGAACCGACCCGCGAGCGGCTGCAGAGCGCGGAGGACCGAGCACGCTTCGACGACACCACCAAGTGCATCCTGTGCGCAGCCTGCACCACGTCATGCCCGGTGTTCTGGACCGACGGGCAGTACTTCGGACCGGCCGCCATCGTCGCAGCCCACCGGTTCATCTTCGACTCCCGCGATGCGGCCGCCGAGCAGCGCCTGGAGATCCTCAACGACAAGGAGGGGGTGTGGCGCTGCCGCACCACCTTCAACTGCACTGAGGCCTGCCCCCGCGGTATCGAGGTGACCAAGGCCATCCAGGAGGTCAAGCGGGCCTTGATCTTCCGCCGCGTGTAACGCGCTTTCGCTGCGATCCGCGGGTTACCCTGGGTCCACCATGCGTATTCGATCCATCGGGGCTGCTGCCCTGCCGCTGGTCCTGGTCTGGAGTCTTGCCGGGACCGCTCATGCCGTCGAGCCGATCGGTGGCCCCACCCTCACCGGTTCGGGCGTCATCGTCGATCCGGGACCCACGGCGACGCCGCTGCCCGATGTCGGGGCCACCACCTGGCTGATCGCCGATCTGGATACCGGTGAGATCCTCGCCGCTCGCGGGCCGCATGTGCAACGCCCCCCGGCCAGCACCTTCAAGACCCTGACCGCTTTGACGCTGATCCCCCGCTTCGAACCCATCGAGGTCTACACCGCGACGTACGACGACATCGCGATCGAGGGAAGTCGGGTCGGACTCGTCGAGGGTGGCGAGTACACCATCGCGGAGTTGTTCCTCGGGCTCTTCCTGCAAAGCGGCAACGACGCAGCGATGGCTCTCGCCAACGCGAACGGGGGCATGGAACTCACCATCGCGCAGATGAACGAGGAACTGCAGCGACTGCAGGCCTACGACACCGTGGCGAAGAACACCTCCGGGCTGCCGGCGGAGGGGCAGGTGTCCAGCGCCTACGATCTCGCCCTCATCGCACGCGAGGGCCTGCAGGATCCGCAGTTTCGGACCTACGCCACCACGGTCAGCGTGCCGAACTACCCCGGCTACATGCCCAGCGAGCCCGGCGGGGAGCGCGGCACCTTCACCATCGCCAATCAGAACCCGCTGCTCAATCCGATCGACGGCCGCGAACCCTACGAGGGCGCGATCGGGTTGAAGACCGGGTGGACCACCGAGGCGGGCAAGACGTTCATCGGGGCTGCCCGCCGAGGTGATACCTCCCTGGTGGTGACTTTGATGAATTTCTCCGGCCCCACCTACGATGCGGCCGCCCCGCTCCTGGATTGGGGCTTCGCCAACATCGACGCGGTGAATCCCGTCGGGGTGCTCGTCGACCCGGTGCCCCCGATCGACGAGGCACCCCCTACCCCGGTCGCCCCTGAGGCCGTCACCGATCCGAGCATCCAAGCCGCCTCCGCAGGAGCCGAGGAACCCCAGGGCGCGAACATCTCAGCCCTGCAGACGGCTGCCACCGTGGGCTCCAACGGCTGGGCCTGGGGCCTGCTGGCCGCCATGGTGGTGGGGGTCGTGCTCGTTGTGATGGGGTTGCGCAGCCTGCGGCCACCTCCCCCGCGGCCACGTCGCACCTACGCACGCCGCGGTGATCACGAGCCCGATGGTCCCGGCCACGCTGATCACGATCCCGGTGCCGCTGTCGATGAGCGGGACATGGATGAGCGGGACATGGATCAGCGGGACATGGAGACGAATCCGACCCGGTCGTAGACCGCTGCGAGTGTGGGCGCCGCTGCGGCACGCGCCCGATCTGCCCCCCACCCCATGAGTCGGGTCAGTTCGCCGGGATCGGCCATCAATTCCGCCACGCGTTGGGCGTAGGGCGTGGTGAACGACAGCACCGCATCGACCGCGGCGGCCTTGAGGTCGCCGTAGCCCGAACCCTGCAGTGAATCGGCGACCTGTTCGGGGGAACGATCAGTGAACGCACCGATCAGGGACAGCAGGTTGGAGACCCCGGGCTTGTTCTCACGATCGAACACGATGTCCCGGCCGGAATCAGTCACGGCAGTCTTGATCTTCTTGGTCAAGACCCGCTCCTCGTCGAGGAGGAATAGGCATCCGGTCGGCGAGGATTTGCTCATCTTCGATGTGGGATCGGCCAGGTCGAGAATCTTGGCAGTGTCGGCGACGATGAGCGCCTCGGGAACGACGAAGGTGTCGCCGAAACGAGAATTGAATCGCTGCGCGAGATCCCGTGTGAGCTCGAGGTGCTGGCGCTGATCCT
>CBFHQG010000139.1:0-258 GCA_965657825.1 Actinomycetes bacterium
GGAAAACCACTGCAGCACAACGTTTTCCACAGACATCGTTTTCCACCGACTAATATCCCGCGAGGGAACCACGTGTGAGTCGCAGCGGCCAATCACCCGATCTCACACGCGGTGATCAACCACCGTGGGCCGGCTGCGGTGTCGCGGCCGATGATCTCCAGGCGCAGGGCGAGGGCGCGGCACCGTTCACCGGTGGAGACCACTGCGGAGGCTTCGACGATCCCGGGAGCGACGGCATGCACGCGCACCGATCGGGTG
>CBFHQG010000139.1:285-3847 GCA_965657825.1 Actinomycetes bacterium
TCGCGGCCGGCCGGGTGTCGGCGGGCGGCGGCGTGCCGTCGGGCGAGGGTGGCGAGGATGTCCCGTGCCGTCCACCTGGTCAACTGTGCAACGGGGCGTTCACCGGCGATCACCTCGAGGATCGCCGGTGCCAGGCGGGCGACCCAGGGCCCCGGATGTGTCAGGGCCGGCCCCGAGGGCGTCTCCGGGTTGGGCGCCACGACTCGCAGGTGACGAGCGGCGGGAGGTGTGGCCGGTAGCCCCTCGGGCAGAGTCCACTCCAAGGGCAGGGCCTGCTGCCAACTGCGCCGCGGTGAGGGACGAGCGGAGTGGATGACCCGCAGAACGGGGCGGTCCGCCGCAGGTGTGAAGGTGGCGGCGACCGCCGGAGGAGGGACCGGGGTGACAGCCGGGGATGTTTCGCAGGTCGGGGCGGGAGCAGGTGCGGAGGTGGACACGGCGGCCATCGGATCTCCTCGAGTCAGGAAGGCGTTGGAGCCTTAGCCTTCGTTTGCCTATGTTTGCTTGTGAATGCATCACATACCCTGTGGATAGTCGGTGTCAACCGGGCAACGTGCCCCCTGTGGGTGACAGGCTCGGTCGGAGGTGGGTCGGTCAGGAGGTAGATCTGTTGGGGAGCCCGCAGAGGGCAATCCCACGGCAGATCTTCGAGAGGGACAGATCCCCGACAAGGATGAGGGGGATCGGATGGGTCGAGTGCCACGCGAGTCGGGGCGCGATCAGGGCCCGGATCGCTTCGCCCGGATGTTCACCGACTTGGAAAGCCAGGCCGCGGCCCACTCCGGCCTGGATGACCTAGCCGAGGCTGAGGCGTTGCAGCTGGCCGAGATCGCCCGCATCACGTGGGCCGACAGGCTGCGAGCGTTGCCCTCCGCACAGGTCGAACTACCCGATGGCATGGTCATCGCAGGTCATGTCGAGGCGGTCCTGACCGATGGGGTGCACCTGCGTGGTTCGGCACACGAGTGGATCGTTCACGCGGAGGCCGTGCAGTCACTTCGGGGACTGGGAGGACGAATCACACCCGCATCGCGAATCGAGCAACGGCTTTCGGTCGCGTCGATTCTGCGTCGTTGGTTCGATGAGGGAAGTCAAGTCCAGTGCCTATCGGCGCGGGGTCCGCGCGAGGGAGTGATCGTGCGCGTCGGCGCTGATCACTTCGACCTTGACGAGCAGGCCCGGGGTGATCTGGCCCGGGGTGATCTAGACCGGGAAGAACGGGATCAGGGTGAGGGCCGTGGCAGGTGCACCCTGCCGATCGCCCGTGTGTGGGCGGTACGCCGGTGGTAGTTCGCAGCCGACGGCGGGGGAGTGTCAGTCGTCGGTGATCGCAGGTTCGTCGGCGAAGGGATCCTCGCGGCCGAAGGGATGCGCGCGGACGAAATCCTCCGTCGCGGAATACATCCGCTCGATGTAGGACTCCAACTCGCTCTCCTCCACCCGCCACTGGCCACGACCCCCGACCTTGATCGCGCGCAGATCGCCGCTGCGCACCAAGGCGTAGGCCTGGGCGGCGGAGATGTTCAAGACCTCCGCGATATCGGCGAGGGTGAGAAATCGAGCCACAGCGTCGATTGTGGCATCCCCCTCCGAACGGAGGCCAAATCCTTCGTCCACAGGTCACGCTCCTTTCGGGTTGCAACGCAGGGCCGGTAAGCCGCAGGCTGTGCGCGGGGAAGGGGGCACGTCCATCCTCGGCCAGTCCTTCAGGAGAGACCATGTCCCCACGGTTCAGTGCGGTCCTCGACCGCAGATCGAGGTCGTCGGCAACCTCCGGTGCCCCGGCGTCGCCTCCCGCTGCGCGCCTGCAGCGGCGATGGTGGGCGGATACCCGCGTCATTCTCGGCGTCGCGCTTCTCGTGGTGTGCACGCTGATCGGGGCGCGGGTCGTGACGATGTCCTCCGACGAGGTCGACGTCTGGCAGGTACAACGAGATCTGTCGGTCGGAGCGGTCCCCACCTCCGATGATCTCCAGCCGGTCGGGGTGGATCCGCAGCTCGCCGCGATGTACGCGTCGGTTGACGTGGTTCCGGGATTGCCGCTGACCCGGGATGTCCGCGCTGGCGAGCTGCTCGCGGTCGCCGATATGGCCGATGGTGCGATACGTGATGTGCGGTGGGTCACCCTGCCGATCGAGCCGTTGCACGCACCAGTTGATCTGGCTCCCGGCGATCGCGTCGATGTGTGGGCGACCGTGGATCCGAGTCGCGCATTCGGATCGGATGCAGTGGCGCGACCGAATCTGGTGCTCCCTGATGCGTTGGTGTCCGGTATCGATGTAGATGCCCGCGGATTCGCGGGGGACTACGGAGTTGTAGTCGAAGTCGCACCCGATCAAGCCGAATCCCTCCTCACCGCGGTACGTGGTGGCCTGATCGATCTGGTGCGCGTCCCGCTGGGGGTGCAGCGATGAGCGTCCCTGTCGTCCTCGCCGCACCGGGATTGCCGGGTGAGACTGATCTTGTTGCCGCCCTCGCTCGCCCCGGGGCGCAGGTCACCGTCGTGCGCCGGTGTGTCGATGCGATCGACCTCCTCGGGGCGGCGGCCTCCGGTTGCGCCCATGCCGCGGTCATCAGTCCGAGCCTGCCTCGATTGGCGCGGGAGACGATCGCACGGCTGCAGGCCTCGCGCGTGGGAGTCCTGGGTGTAGTCGCACAAGGCGATGATGCGGGAGAACGCACCCTGCTCGATCTGGAAGTTGACCGGGTCGTCGCCATCGCGCCCGGAGATATCGATCACGCCATCGGTCAGTTGGCTCGCGCGATACAGGACACGGGGTACGACACCGTCGCCAGGATGCACTCACGTATCGACTCACCGGACGCCATCATCAGAAACATCGGGGATGACGACGATCGCAGTCGGATTGCCCTGAGTGAGGACGGCTCCGAGGGTGGCTCGCTCATCGTCGTCTGGGGTGCCCACGGTGCTCCGGGGGCTACCTCGGTGTCGATCAGCCTGGCCGATGAACTCGCGCGAATGGGCGAGCAGCCGCTTCTGATCGACGCCGACACGATGGGCGGGTCGAGCGCCATGGCATTGGGGATCCTGGACGAGGCAAGTGGATTAGCGGTGGCGTGCCGTCATGCGGATGCCGGCACCCTGGATGCGTTCACCCTCTCCCAAGCTGCTCGCTCACTGACGGAGGGTTGGCGGATCCTCACCGGCATCACACGCAGCGAACGCTGGATCGAACTGCGCCCCGCCTCACTCTCGCGGCTATGGCAGGTCTGCCGGGACCTGCCGGGTATCGCGGTCGTCGATGTGGGGAGCGGGATCGAGGCTCCCGAGGGAGGACGCCCGGTGGCCGGTGATCGCTTCGTGGCGGCGCACACCGCCATCGAGCGCGCCGATGCGATAGTCGCGGTGGGGAGCGCGGATCCGGTGGGCATCGATCGCCTCATCAACGGGTTGGATGTACTCCGCCGGCGAAGTGAGATGACACCGGTGGTGATCATCAACCGGGTTCGGCGAGGTGTGCTGGGTCGGGATGCGGTCGGTGACATCCGAGAAGCTCTGGCTCGCCACGCACGAGTCACCGACCCGATCTTCATCGACGAC
>CBFHQG010000140.1:0-3841 GCA_965657825.1 Actinomycetes bacterium
CCTTCGGCGATCTTCTTGCTCATGATGCTCGAGGCGATCAGCGGAATGCTCTCGATCGTTGCCGTCACATCGCGCAATGCATAGAGTTTGCGGTCCGCAGGTGCGAGCCCCTCGCCCGCCGCGCAGATGACCCCGCCTACCTCGGTCAGGATCCGCGTGATCTCCTCGTTGCTCAAACCCGCTCGCCATCCGGGGATCGACTCCATCTTGTCGAGGGTTCCTCCGGTATGCCCGAGCCCGCGGCCGGACAACTGCGGCACAGCGGCACCGCAGGCCGCAACGAGTGGGACGAGGGGCAGGGTGATCTTGTCCCCCACGCCCCCGGTGGAGTGCTTGTCGACGGTCGGGCGACCCACTCCGGAGAAGTCCATCCGCTCACCCGAACGGATCATGGCCTCAGTCCACCGCGCGACCTCGCGGGAGTCCATCCCCCGCAGGAAGATCGCCATGGCCAGCGCCGACATCTGCTCCTCGGCGACGACACCGCGCGTATAGGCGTCGATCACCCAGGCGATCTGCGCACTGCTGAGGGCGTCTCCGTTCCGCTTGGCCCGAATGACATCGACCGCGGCGAACTCCCCGCTCATGGACGATCCTCTCGACGGGTGACCAGATCATCAGGACCGAACGGCTGCGGCAGGATGTCGCGCAGGGTGAGCACTCCTTCTGGGGTAGCGATCAGGCATGCATCCCCACCGTGCTCGTACAGCAACTGCCGGCATCGGCCACAGGGCATCAGCGGATCACCGTGCTGATCGACGCATGCCACTGCGACGAGTCGTCCCCCTCCGGTGGCGTGCAGGCTCGAGACCAGGCCGCATTCAGCACACAGCCCGACACCATAGGCTGCGTTCTCCACATTGCATCCGGTGATGATCCGGCCGTCGTCGACCTGCGCTGCAACCCCGACCTTGAATCGCGAATATGGCGCGTAGGCCCGCCGCATGACATCGATCGCTTCGGCCGTCAGTGCCGACCATTCGATGGAGGTGTCAGGCATCAGGCTAGGACTTCTTGAAGGGGATACCGTCCGCGCCGGGTGCACGCACCCGACCGACGAGTCCGACGACGGCCAGGATCGTCACGACGTAGGGCAGCATGAGCAGGAACTGGCTCGGGATGGGCGAGCCGATGATGGACAGCACGTTCTGCAGGTTGTCGGCGAACCCGAAGAGCAGTGCGGCAGCGAGGGCTCCGAGAGGGTTCCACCGGCCGAAGATGAGTGCGGCCAGCGCGATGAATCCGTTGCCGGCTGTCATCTCGCGGCCGAATGCACCCACACTGCCCAGGGTGAAGAACGCACCACCGAGACCCGCGACGGCACCGCCGAGGATGACGGCGCGGAACCGAGTGCGGTTGACCTTGATGCCGACTGAGTCCGCGGCCTCGGGGTGTTCGCCCACCGATCGCAGGCGTAGGCCCCACCGGGTCTTGAACAGCGCGATCTGGATCACGATCACCACGACGTACATCAGGTAGACGATGACGTTCTGGTCGAACAGGATGGGCCCGAGGATGGGGATCTCGGATAGCACCGGGATCGAGATGGTGGGCAGTAGCGGTGGGTTGTTCCACACATCGGGCTCCTCGGATAGGAACCGGGTGTAGAGGAATCCGGTGAGCCCGACCGCGAGAACGTTGAGCACCACGCCGACGACGACCTGATCGACGAAGTACTTCGTCGCGAACACCGCGAGCAGTAATCCGAGCAGAGCACCCGCAACCGGAGCGGCAAGCAGGCCGACGTAGGCATTGGCCATCAGCGAGCCGACCACGGCACCGAGGAAAGCGCCCACCAGCAACTGACCCTCGATGTTGATGTTGATGACACCTGAACGCTCGCACAGCACACCGGCCATCGCCCCGAAGACCAGCGGAACCGCAAGGAGCAGCGATCCCTGCAGCAACCCTGTGATCGGGATCTTGCCGTCCGCGCCCACCCAGCACAGGAACGCCATCACGAGGCTGACGCCCATCCCGAGTGCGGGCGGGAGCAACGAGCCGCGGCGGGCGTTGATCGGCCATGCGGAGGCCGCGAAGATCAGGGCGAGCAGCGAGAACGCCAACGCGCCGATTCGCGCATTGACCACCCAGTCGGGGATGCTCAAGAGCGGGTCGCCGAGATTGAACAGGAAGGTCGTGGCCTGATCAGCGGGTGCGAGCAGAACGAAGATCGCACCGAGCACGACGGTGACAGTGATCATCACGATGGGTCGGCGCGGTGACGGTGGCGCGATGGTCACCAGCGGCATCGAGGGTGCGGTCAACGTCATGTGCCCCACCCCTTCGCCAGAGACAGGGTCTCTGAAGTGCCACCTCGTATGCGGAACACCGAGCGCACCAGGGCCGGCGCCGCGATGAACAGCACGATCAGGGCCTGGAGGACCAGCACGATGTCGATCGGGGTCCCGGTGGATGCCTGCATCGCCAGCCCACCGGCGCGAAGTCCACCGAACAGGAGGCCAGCCCACAGCACCCCGAAGGGCGAACCCCGACCCAGCAGCGCGACCGTGATGGCGTCGAATCCGATATTGCCCACGATGCCAGCCGTGACCACCTTGTCGGTGCCGTTGACGTTCATGCTGACCGCGAGTCCGGCCATGGCACCGGCGATGAGCATGGCCGCGATCCAGATCCGTCCGACATCGATCCCGGCGGTGCGCGCTGCGGAGGCGTTGGCGCCGACGGTCTGGATCTTGAATCCCAGCGTGCTCTTGGTCAGCATCCACCACAGGACGACCACGGCGAGAATCGCAACGACGATGCCGGCGTGCACCCGCAGGCCCTCACCGAAGAAGGTGGGGTAGAGCGCCGAGTCCGACAGAATGGGGCTGATGGGGTCGTTCCGACCTTCCCGCTGGAACCAGTCCTGGTTGAGAACCCATCCGAGGAAGTAGATCGCGATGTAGTTGAGCATGATTGTCGTGATGACCTCGTGCGCACCGGTTCGCGCCTTGAGGAAGCCGACGATCCCGGCATAGAAGGCTCCGAACAGCATCGCGGCGAGGATCGAGACCAGCAGGTGCACACCGGCGGGAAGGCTGATCGCGAAGCCGACGAATCCGCCACCGATCGCGGCGAAGGCCATCTGCCCCTGGGCGCCGATATTGAACAAGCCGGCACGGAAGGGCACAGCCACCGCCAAGCCAGCGAGGATGAGCGGCGCCGAGACGGTCAGGGTCTCCGACAGTGGGTAGAACGCTCGGGACCAATCCCCCTCGCGTAGGGCATCGATGTTGACCAGAGCGCCCTGGAACAACGCCGAATACGCCGACGAAACCGATTGCCAGACCGCGCTTACGGTGTCCAGCGGGCGGGCGAAGAAATAGCTGGCAGCCTCGATCACGCTGGGCGAGGAGACTGCGATGAGGACAGCACCGATGACGAGTGCCAACACCACGGCGAGGAGTGAGACGGCGAGGTTCATCCCGAGCACAGCGCGTCGGACTGAGCCGGTGACACTCGAATCCAACTCGGCGGGTGGGTGGAGCGTGTCCGCCGTCGTGCTCCCGGACAGACCGGTGGAACGCTGATCGTCGCTCATGCGTTCACCACACCCGCCATCAGCAGGCCCAGGTCGTCGCGGCTGGTCTGCGGGCCCACGATGCCCGCAACTCGTCCGGCGTACATCACCAGGATCCGATCGGCCAGCGCGTAGACCTCGTCGAGTTCGGTGGACACCACCAGACAGGCGACCCCTTGGTCACGCGCCTCGATGATGCGACGGTGTACGAATTCAATCGACCCGACATCCAGTCCGCGCGTCGGCTGCGCGGCGATCAAGACCCGCAACTCGCGCGACATCTCCCGAGCGAGAACGACCTTCTGCTTATTGCCCCCG
>CBFHQG010000141.1:0-3635 GCA_965657825.1 Actinomycetes bacterium
ACCTGCAGTGCCAGGTACACCTCGCCGGTGTCGCGGACGAGGGCGGGCCAGGCCATCGGGAGGACGGTGGTGAGGATGACGGCCCGATCCGGATCGTCCAGCAGGCTGATGGGTGAGGTCGCAGCGGGAACGATCTCGCGGAACGCCACCCAATCCACCTCATCGGCCAGACCCTCGAAGGGTCGACCCACGGGCGCCTCCATGCGTGCCGCAGCCCTTCCATGGCAGGCCTTGTACCGACGACCCGAACCACACGGGCACGGCTCGCGCAGCCCCACTACGGGAATATCACCATCAGGGGTGGCCGCGCTCTGCTTCGCGGACGTCCTCGCCGACTTCTTCGCACTCACGAGCGGGCAGCCTACGACGTAGAGCGCAGTAGAGCGCTCACCGCCCCGGGGCGATTGGTGATGACGGCATCGACTCCGAGGGTCACACACCGTTCGACATCAACTGGCTCGTCAACGGTCCACACATGCACCTCGTGACCGTGGTCGTGCACGCGCGCCACATAGTCGGGGTCCTCGCGAAGTACCTGCATCGACGGTCCCGCGATCTGCACCCCGGTGGGCAGTGATCCATCGTGGTGTCTCGGAGGTGGCGCGTCGAACAGGTACACCAGCGGCAGATGCGTCGACCTGCGTCGCGCTCGGTCGAGGGCAGCACGTGAGAACGACATGATGCGTGTTCCGGTATCCGCGTTCGCTCGACCGACGCGTTCGAGCATGTCGATCACCGCGTCTTCCAGACGATGCGAATCACGCGTGGGGTGCTTGGTCTCGATCGACAAACCGAGTGGCCGTGCCCCCGCGTCAGCGATCTCGATCAGAGCGTCGAGGGTCATGATGCGG
The DNA here is from genome assembly GCA_965657825.1 of Actinomycetes bacterium. Lineage (GTDB taxonomy): Bacteria > Actinomycetota > Actinomycetes > S36-B12 > S36-B12 > M55B157. The sequence goes on from CBFHQG010000141.1 coordinate 852, forward strand.
AATTCATCGTCGTGTGTTCGTTCGCGACCGAAGGGGTAGCGGTGCGCATCCAATTGCGCGAGCGTCATCCCGCTGACGGCACCGCGGCCGGTCGAGGTGCGGTCGATGAGTGCATCGTGCACGAGCACCAGGTGCCCGTCGCGGGTGAGGCGCACATCGCACTCGAAGGCATCGGCCCCCTCGGTGACAGCGAGCTCATAGGCCTCGCGGGTGTGTTCAGGCCGCGCGTAACTCGCCCCGCGGTGCGCCACCACCAGCGTCATCTGTCGCTCTTCTCCGCGTCGAACATGCCACATCCGGGCCTGATCTGCCCACGGTACTACCGGGGGAACAGGACGCCGGGGTTCAGCAGGCCCTGCGGATCCCACGCGCGCTTGATCGCGCGCATCGCCGCGATCTCACTGTCCGACCGTGAGGCACTCAACCACTGTGCCTTCGCTCGACCGATGCCGTGCTCGGCCGAGACGGCACCGCCATAGGACGTCACCACCGACAGCACCCGCCGATCGACCTCCTCATCATCGGCCGCAGGGCCGGAGATCTCGACGTGGATATTGCCATCGCCTAGGTGGCCGAAGACACCGAAAGCCTGAACCGCCGGGTGGTCCAGCATCCGGCTTCGCAACTCCTCCGCACATTCGGCGAAGTGCGCCAGGGGGATCGAGATGTCCATCTTGTGCGCAACACCGCCGGGCGTACTCGCCGCGTGGGCGGAGAACGCCTCGGACTGCAATTCCCGATAAGCCCAGAGGCGCTCGGCCTCGGCGCGCTCGATTCCGATGACGACATCACGATCTTCGAGTACCGCGGCCTCGAAACCCTCCCCAGTTCCACCATCGGCTACCTCGAGCAGCAGGCCGAGGGGGTGACGCGTCGGCCACGGCCAGGGCAGGTCGCTGATCGCTATCGCCAGGTCGATGCCGGTGTCGTCGACCACCTCAGCTGCCAGCAGCCGGTGAGCCGGGGCGACAGCCTCCTGCACCAAACGCATGGCATCGGAGTAGTCCTCTGCGCCGATGAACGCGATCGATGTCGCCGGAGTGGGCCGATGCAGGCGAAGCCGGACTGCGGTGATGATGCCCAGTGTCCCCTCGGATCCGGTGAGCAAGCCGGTGAGGTCGTATCCGGTGTTGTCCTTGGCCAGGCCCGCAAGGTGCTCGATGATCTCGCCGGAAGGAAGCACCGCTTCGATGCCGACGACCTGTGCGCGAGTCATGCCGAAGGCGATAACCCGGATGCCGCCGGCATTCGTTGCCACCGTCCCGCCGATCGTCGCCGAATCACGGGCAGCGAGATCGACGCCGTACTCCCAGCCCGCTGACTGCGCATGGCGCTGGACCTCGCCCAGGGTGACACCCGCCCCCACGGTCACCTGCCCCGACACCTCATCGACCGCATCCATGCGCCGCAACCGCCTGGTACTCAGCACAACGGTGGAACCGTCAGCTGCGGGGATGGAACCGCCCACCAAACCCGTATTGCCACCCTGCACCTGCACGGCGACACCCAACTCAAGGCAGGCACGCACGATAGCGGCGACCTCCGCCGTGCTGCCAGGCCGGACGATCGCGAGCGCAGATCCGCGCCAGCGTCGGGTCCAATCGATGAGGTACGGCTCGATCAGATCGGGATCGTCGATGACATGGTCAGCCCCGACAATCTGCGCGAGCGTGGCACGCAGATCCGCGGGGAGATTCCCGTCCGCGGTCACAGCAGGTCGCGCACCACGATCGTCGCATCGCGATCCGGGCCCACTCCGATCGCTGAGATCGGTGCTCGGGAGACATCTTCTAAGAACGCCACGTAATCGCGTGCAGCCGGGGGCAGGTCGGCAATCGATCGTGCGTTGCTGATGTCGTCACCCCATCCCGGCAGATACTCATAGATCGGCTTCGCATGATGGAATCCGGTTTGCGTCATCGGGATCTCATCGTGGCGAACCCCATCGACGTTGTAGGCCACGCATACCGGGATGCGCTCGAAGCCGGTCAGCACATCGAGCTTGGTGAGGAAGATGTCGGTCAGCCCGTTGACGCGTGTTGCGTAGCGCGCGATCGGCGCATCGAACCAGCCGCATCGTCGCGATCGACCGGTCGTCACCCCGACTTCACCGCCGACCTTCTGCAGTCGCTCACCATCGGCGTCGAACAACTCGGTGGGGAACGGGCCCGAGCCGACGCGGGTGGTGTACGCCTTGAGGATCCCGATGACACGGGTCAGTCGCGTCGGGCCGATCCCGCTGCCTGTGCAGGCACCCCCCGCGGTCGGATTGGACGATGTCACGAACGGGTACGTGCCGTGATCGACATCGAGCAAAGTGCCCTGGCCACCCTCGAGCAGGACGGTGGCTCCCGCATCGAGTGCATCATTCAAGACCAGTGCGGTGTCTGCGACGTACGGCTTCATCCGCTCCGCGAAACCGAGAAGTTCGTCGGTCACCGCATCGACGTCCATCGCGCGCCGGTTGAACACCTTCACCAGAACCTGGTTCTTCGACTCCAGGGCACCTTCGACCTTCTGTCGCAGGATCGAGGGATCGAACAGATCCTGAACACGGATCCCCAATCGTCCGACCTTGTCGCCGTACGTGGGGCCGATACCCCGACCGGTCGTGCCGATCTTGGCCTTCCCCAGGAATCGCTCGGTCACCTTGTCCAAGGTGACGTGATAGGAGGTGATCAGATGAGCATTGGAGCTGATCAGTAACCGCGAAGTGTCGACGCCACGCTGCTCGAGCCCCGCCATCTCATCGAACAGCACCTGCGGATCAATGACGACACCGTT
>CBFHQG010000142.1:0-3581 GCA_965657825.1 Actinomycetes bacterium
CCTTCGTGGATGAACACTTTGCGATTGATTTCGTGGAACACGACACAATTCCCGGCATCGATGCCACCGGTCGAGACGTGGCGAAAATGATGTTCGGCATGATGAAGAGTGGTATGCCCGACGTGCGTGCCGAAGTCGACATGATGATCGAAGAAGGCAACAAAGTTGTTGCTATTGGCGCGTTTGTCGGCACCTTCACCGGTGAAATGATGGGTATGGAAGGACAAGGGCAACAGGTGCGCATGCCGTTCGCCGACGTAATCGAGTGGCGCGACGGCCAAATGGTTGCGCATTGGGGCGTATCGGATATGTCGGCTCTCTTCGCACCAACGTCCTAGGGCATGACTCAACATCGCTGGAGATGAGGATTGACGTGATTACTTTGCTCGTCAGGCACCAGGTGGCTGACTTCGATTCCTGGATGGTCGCTTACACGGCACAACGAGGGCAACTCGCTGCGTTAGGGGTGATCCGCGATGCTGCACTGCGCGCGAGCGCAGATGGCAATGACGTCGTTGTGGTACACGAATTCCAGACAATGGAGGCCGCGGAGGCATTCGTGGCGATGGCGAATCAGCACGATATGCAGGAGATGTTGAAGAGAGCTGGTGTTTCCGGGCCAGTTTCCTTCGAGCTGTTTACCAACTTCTGAAACGTTCCGTGTCTTCCCAGCGCCTCGTTCACTGACTGATAAGGAGATAAGAAATGACAGATCACAACACCTTCTGGGGGGCAGTTCGGCAGCGCGATGTTCTCGTCGGCTTCGGGTATCTGGTCTTTGCGAATGTACTCCTCTTAGGCATCGTCGCTCTCGCTAATGATGTTGTTGCTAGTGGTGGATCCAGTGGGGTTCAAGTCGCATTCGCGATCATCGTCATCGGTTTGAACTTCATGCTTTGGTTGTGGAATGACTCGAGTATCAAAGATGTGCAAGCCAGTACGAAGGGAATTGCTGAAGAAGATCGCGGACTCGCCATCAGTCAGGAATTCATCAAAGCCCCGTGGGCCCTATATCGGGGGCTGGTAGCCGTGATCACGGTTGCGGTTGCTGGAGGATTGCTGTTCGCGGTCTTCTCATAGGCTCCCAATCGACCGTCAGTTCCCACATCTCCCGCATCGGGGGCGAAACTAGATCGTCCCCGAGAGCTCGGTGATCGCATCGATGATGTCGTCGACGGCCTCCCAGTTGAGCATGTGTCCCGCTCCAGCAACCCAGCGCAGTTGAGCTCCAGGGATGCCCTCGGCGAGGCGCTCGGATTGGCTCGGTGGTGTCGTGGTGTCTTTCTTCCCGCACAGCACGATCGTCGGGATGGTGATTTCGCTGAGCCGGTCACCGCGATCCTCATCGACGAGCGCCTTCAGGATCGGCAGCAGCGATCGGTGGTCGGTGGCACGGAAGGTATCGAGGAACGCATCGAGCATGGCAGGAGAAGGGTTGTCGCCGCACAGTGAACGGGCGAACAGGGTGCCGGTGGTGTCATTCGACGCCAGTTTCACCATCGCACCGGATGAGATGAGGGGGATCTGCGCCTTGTTCTGCGGTGCGCCTCGCAGCACGTCGCCGGCGAAGGTCGACATGAGGATCAGACCGCTCAAACGATCTGCGACTCCGGGCACCTCGATTACGGCGGCAACTGCGAGGAAGCCACCCATCGAGTGCCCGAGCAGGATTCCACAGCGAACGTCATAGTTCTCCAGCACCGCGAGGTAGTCCCCGGCCATCGCCTCGGTGGAGATGCCGTTAGTTCCGATGGTCGATTGCCCGTGGCCGCGCTGATCGAAGGCGATCACGCGATAGCCACGCTCGAGGAGGATGTCCCACACGACACTCCACTCGATGACGCTGCAATAGATTCCATGGGCGAACACCACCGTTGGCCCTTCGCCGGCGGTGACAGCTCGGATGAGGGTGCCGTCAGGTCGCTCGATGAAGCTGGTCACGCCGCGCGGCTCGGTCGTGATGACCTCAGCCGGGTATGGGTCGGGCAGGGATCGGATGCTGGTGGCTTGCCTGCGAGCAGCGAGAGTGGCCGCCCCTGCCGCAGCGGTGGCGACAGCAGCGGTGGCGAGGAGTGTCTTCTTCATGAGCACCACGCTGTCAGAAGGGAACCACTGCGTCAGCCAATCGATCAGATTACCGCCGTGCGATTCCTCGCAGACGCTTTCCGCGGAAAGCCAGTGGAGGCGAAACTGCTTCGGACTCGGTCAGCGTGATCGATACACATCACGTCGATGTCCGATGCGCACCACGATGACGGTGATTGTGTCATCGTCGATGCGATACACGACTCGATAGTCCCCCCGGCGGGCTGACCACAAACCTTGCAGTTGCCCGACGAGTGGTTTACCCACCCGTTGGGGATCGCTCGCCAGAGGTCCGCGAAGGAATTCCCAGACCGCGGACGCCACGGATTCGGGAAGTTCGCCCGCGAGGGCGCGTCGCGCCCTCGCGGGGGCACTTTCCGCGGAAAGCATGTGCACGAGGTAGCGCTCGGTAGTAGGTGAACGAGGAAGTGAACTAGGAGGCGGAGGTCCAGCGCAGGTAGGGCTTGACCTCCTCGACATCTGCGAACCGCTCTCGGGCGTCATCGGTGGACATTGCCGGGGACACGATGACCCGATCACCGGGGTTCCAATCGGCGGGAGTGCTGACCGGCTGTGCATCGGTGAGCTGCAACGCGTCGATCACCCGCAGGATCTCGTCGAAGTTGCGGCCCACGCTCTTGGGATAGATAAGGATCAACCGGATCACATTACGTGGGTCGATGATGAACACCGAGCGCACCGTGGAGGTGTCGCCCTCGCCGGGATGGATCATGTCGTATGCCGTCGCCACGCCACGATCGGCGTCGGCGATGATCGGGAAGTTCAAATCCGTTCCGCCGACATCGCCGATGTCACCTGCCCACTGCAGGTGGGATTCGAGCGGATCGACGGACACCGCGATCGTCTTCACGTCGCGGGCTTCGAATTCCTGCTGCAAGGTTGCGGTGCGGCCAAGCTCAGTGGTGCATACGGGCGTGAAATCCGCCGGGTGAGAGAACAGCACCGCCCAGGAGCCACCCTTCCAGGAATGGAAGTCGATATCGCCCTCTGTGGTGGCAGCGGTGAAGTTAGGAGCGAGATCGCCGAGTCGCAGGACGCTCATGCTGTCACCTCGCGCAGCAAGCCGGTCGCGACATCGAAAATGAAACCGCGAACGCTGTCGGTGTGGGGAATGAAGGGGCTTGAGGTGACTCTCTTCATCGACTGCCTGACGTCGAGATCCAGATCACTGAATGCTTCAGCCGCCCAGTCGGGTTTGACTCCGACTTCCGCGAGAATTCCCTCCTTGAATTCGTCGTCAGAGAAGGTCAGCATCCCGCAGTCTGTGTGGTGGATCAAGACGATCTCCCTTGTTCCGAGAAGTCGCTGACTAATCGAGAGGGAGCGGATCTCATCAGCGGTGATCACTCCGCCGGCATTGCGGATGACATGAGCCTCACCCTCCTGGAGACCGAGCATTCCGTAGATGTTCATGCGTGCATCCATGCAGGCCACGATCGCCACGTGACGAGACGGGGGCAGAGGTAGAGGACCAG
>CBFHQG010000143.1:0-261 GCA_965657825.1 Actinomycetes bacterium
CCATCGACGTGCACCGCGTGCACCCACGCCATCGCCAGCGGTGCATTCGATCCATTGGTCACCGTGCCCGAGACCGCCTTGTCGTCGGGGGCCACACCGGAGACCGTCAGGGTCGATGACCCGAACCACGACGGTGAGGTCGTGATGCTCGAGACATCGATGCCCACGACCTGCTCGCCCTCCGGCACACCGAGGAAACCACCGGCCATGACCCCGGTAGAACCCGCCTGGACCGTCACCCACATCTGCGGGTAGGAATCG
>CBFHQG010000143.1:271-3512 GCA_965657825.1 Actinomycetes bacterium
AGGGCATCGACGGTCATGTTGACCCGGATAGCCTCGGATCCGGGGTTCTCCAAGACCACACCCCAGCCCCACGAGCCAGACCCGAGACCGATGTTGTTCCACGAGCCGGTCGAGACGATCTGAACCCCGGCATCGGGAGCGGGTTCGGGGGTTCCCGTCCCACCGGTGGAATCACCCCCGGAGTCACCTGCGCAGGCTGCCAGGACAAAGGCGATGGTGGTCACGCTCAACAGGCGCACGAGAGAGCTCATCACCTACTCCTACCGCATGGCAGATGTCGAAGCAAGGACGATTCAGCCAGCTCGCACGGTCACCGGTAGTCCGGTGACGGCGGCGTTTCCGCTCAACGGGTCGTACCGTGAGGTGTCGGTGATGTCATTCACGCTCGATCCACCCGTGGTCTGCGCTGTGCGCCAACGGCTTCCTTCCCGAGAATGGCCCCAGCCGTGCGGGAGGCAGACCACCCCGGGCTTGACCGCATCGGATATCTCGACCTCGGCCGTGATGCACCCGACCTCGGATTCCACCGTGACCTGTCCACCCTGGGTGTGGCCGAGACGCTGGGCATCCTGCGGGTGCATCAGCAGGGTGCAGCGGTTGGAGCCACCGAGCAGGCGGGAGTAGTTGTGCATCCATGAGTTATTGCTGCGTAGATGACGCCTACCGATCAAGCGGAACTGAATCGACTGCTCGTGATCGGTGCGCTCGCCCGCGAGCAGGCCTCCTACCCGTGGCCAATCTGCCGTGACCACCGGATGGTCTAGTCGGATGCGCTTTCCTTGCGTCATCAGTCGCTTCGGCAGCACCGGCTCCAAAGCGCCGAGATCCACACCATGGGTGTGCTTGCGGATCTTGGCCAGGGAAAGCGCGCGACGTCCCCTGCGAAATCCCCAGGGACCGATGCGAAGCGCAGCATCGACGAACCGGTGCGGGAAGAACGAACTGCGTACCCGATGGGCTAACCGGGCACGTCTGCGACCCTTGCGGTCAGCCTCGATCCGCCATAGCAATTCGAGAAGGATGTCGGCATCACTGCGAGTGTCGTCGTCGGGTGTCAGCACCTGTTCGCCGTACCGCACGTGGTTGTGCACGCTGACCGCACCGAACACGACATCGAACTCCTCGCGTTCGAGCACCGCGGTCGGCGGCAGGATCACGTCGGCGTGCCGGGTGGATTCGTTCAGATAGAAATCGACAGCGACACAGAACTCCAGGTCGTCGAGTGCGGTATCCATTCGACGACCATCGGGAACGGTGAGCACCGGATTGCCGGCATAGAGGATCATCGCCCGCAGTTGCCCCTCTCCCGGCGTGAGGATCTCATCGGCGAGGGTGATGCTCGGGAACTCCGCGGCGAATTCCGGGATGTCACGCACTCGCGATCGCCATCGGTCATAGCCGATCAAGTCGGTGGTCTTCGCTCCGATCACGGGCAGATCGAAGGCAGGGAGAGAGAACATCCAGCCACCCAGAGCATCGAGCCTTCCGGTGAGGATGTTCAGCGCATGCACCAGCCAGTAGGCCGTCGTCCCGAACTCGGTCTGGCACACCCCCAATCGCCCATAGGCGGCAGCGGTCTCAGCGGCAGCGAACTCGCGCGTCAACCGGCGGATGGTGTCGGCGTCGATTCCGGTGCTGTCGGCCACAGCCTCCGGGGTGTAGTCGGCCACCATGTCGCGGATCACCTCGACCCCGTCGACGTACGACTCCGCTGAGCCGAGGGTCACGAGATTCTCCGCGAACAATGTGTGCACCATCGCTGCGAGCAGCAGCACATCGGTCCCGGGCTCGATGAAGTGATGCTCATCAGCCATGTCGGCGGTTTCGGTGCGCCGAGGATCGATCACCACCAGACGTCCTCCGCGGTCGCGCAGCGCACGCAGGCGCCGCCGCACATCCGGTGCGGTCATGATGCTGCCATTGGACACGACCGGATTCGCCCCGATCACGAGCAGGTGATCAGTGTGATCGATGTCCGGCACGGGCAGCAGCAGCGGCGAACCGAAGAGCAGGTAGCTCAACAGGTGCTGCGGCTGCTGATCGACACTGGCCGCTGAATACCGATGCTTGGTTCCCAGGGCGGTGAGAAGGAGTGGGATGAGGGTGACCGGCGCCCAGCCGTGGGTGATCGGATTGCCCAGATACATCCCGATCGCATCATCACCGTAACGATGGCGGATGTCGAGCAGGCGTTGTGCGACCAGATCGAATGCCGCATCCCAACTGATCGGTTCCCAACCCCCATCGGATCGTTTGCGCAGCGGATGGCGCAGTCGATCGGGGTCGGTGTGTAGATCAGCCAGGGCGATCCCCTTGGGGCAGACGTAACCCTGGCTCATCGGGTCTTGCGCATCGCCGCGGATGTCGATGATGCGGTTGTCCTCGACGGTGATCTGCAGACCACACGATGCTTCGCACAGATTGCAGGCGCGGTAATGAACGCTCACGCACGTGCCTCTGTCTCACGCCACGCACTCCATGCGCCGGTCGCCCACAGCGCCCACACCACGAGCACCGGTTGGAAGAGCAGCCGAATGAAGCGTGCGGCATCAGAATCCAAACCGAAGGCAGCCTGACCTTCGAGGAACTGCCAGATGTTGCCGGGGAAGATCACGATGAAGAACGCCGCCACGATCCACCCCACGACAGGTCGCCAGCGCGCCGGTGCCGCGATGAGAGCCAGCCCGAGGATGAGCTCGACCACGCCCGATACCGCGACGACCGCCTCGGGTGCCGGCATCCACGGGGGCACCTGGGCAAGGAACTCCTCAGCGGAGGCGAAGTGCCCGATTCCCGCGATGAGCAGAACCACACCGAGGGCGAGTCGAGCGATCGTGGTGATCATCTGCGCAGTCTGGCAGGAATCGCAGCGCTCGTCTCGATAGTGTGCGTGAGCATGGCTAATGAAACCTCTCGACGGGCCTTCATCGCCGGCGCAGCTGCCGCACCTCTGGCAGCCGGCGCATTGGGTGTCACGATGGCTGCTCCTGCTCACGCCGCCCCCTCATCGGTGGGGCATCCAGATCCGGGCAAGCAGCGTCGCCCGCACGAGCACTACAACCGGCAGCTATTCGAGGATGCGCGCAGGAATCGCCTCACCCTCATCCTCAACGGTGTAAGAGTCGACCTGACCATCGACGAGATCGAACCCCTTGGAGTCTCAGCGGACGCCCGCGAGGGCTCGCGATTGTGGAACAACGCTTTCCGGGTGCTGCTGTCCGGGCCACCGGGGGTCGACATA
>CBFHQG010000144.1:0-3153 GCA_965657825.1 Actinomycetes bacterium
TGGCGAGTCGAGGGTGACCGCGTCCGCGGCCCGGGAGTCTTCGACATTAAGGCCGGCATCATCCAGGGGATCGCCGCTCTCGCCGCGCTCGGCTGCCCCGATGGAGTAGGCCTGCTGCTGACCAGTGACGAGGAGATCGGCTCGGGCACATCGCGCGACCTCATCGAAGCCTCAGCCGCTCGAGCCCAGGCGGTCTTCGTCCTCGAGCCATCCGTCGAGGGTGAGCTGAAGAGTTCGCGTAAGGGCACCTCCTGGTACGAGGTGGAGATCATCGGCCGCGCCGCACACGCCGGACTCGAACCCGAGAAGGGCATCAACGCGCTCGTTGAAGCCGCCGCACTCGTGACCGCTGCCACCACCTGGGGCGATCCCGAACTCGCCACGACCGTCACGCCCACGACTGCGCGAGCCGGCGTCACCGATAACACGGTGCCCGACCGAGCCGTGGTGGGCATAGATGCGCGCGCCTGGTCACATGACGAGCAGGTTCGAGTCGATGATCTCATCCGGGGCTGGGAGCCGATCCATCATCAGGCGCAACTGAGCGTCATCGCCGGTGGGATCAATCGACCAGCGATGGCCGCGTCAGAACACCTGCTGGATCTGGCCGTTACCGCTGCGTCTTCGCTCGGATTGAGCAATCCCGGTCATCGAGCAGTCGGCGGTGGGTCCGACGGCAATTTCACCGCGGCGATCGGAGCACCCACCCTCGATGGCCTGGGAGCGGTCGGCGACGGTGCGCACGCCGATCACGAATGGGCCAGCGTCGAGGGAATGCGCGAACGTGCTGCCCTGCTCGCCACCCTCATCGACGTCGTCCTCGCCGAGGATCCGAGTCGATGACCGACGGTCCGCTCATCGTCCAAAGCGACAAGACCCTGCTGCTGGACGTCGATCATCCGCGTGCGACCGACGCACGTCGCGCCATCGCACCGTTCGCCGAGTTGGAGCGAGCCCCCGAACACATCCACACGTATCGCATCACACCCCTGGCACTGTGGAACGCCCGTGCCGCCGGACATGATGCCGAGCAGGTCGTCGACACCTTGATCTCTTACTCGCGCTACCCCGTTCCCCATGCGCTCCTGATCGATATCGCCGAGACGATGGCCCGCTACGGCCGACTGACCCTGACCAAGCACCCCGCGCACGGGCTCGTCCTCGTCACGACCGATGTCCCGGTGCTCGAAGAAGTGCTGCGCAACAAGAAGATCGCGCCTATGGTCGGCGATCGAGTCGAGCATGACACGGTCATCGTGCACCCCAGCGAACGCGGACATCTCAAGCAGGTGCTGCTCAAACTGGGGTGGCCTGCCGAGGACCATGCCGGGTACGTCGATGGTGAGGCGCATCCGATGTCGCTGCGCGAGGACGACTGGTCCCTTCGCGACTACCAGAACGATGCTGTCGAAGGTTTCGTCAGTGGCGGGTCGGGGGTCGTGGTGCTGCCCTGCGGGGCCGGTAAGACGATCGTGGGTGCGGCGGCGATGGCCCGGGTGGAATCCACCACGCTCATCCTCGTCACCAACACGGTGTCGGCTCGTCAGTGGCGCGATGAACTCCTGCGTCGCACCACGTTGACCGAGGATGAGATCGGCGAATACTCCGGTGCCCGCAAAGAGATCCGCCCCGTCACCATCGCCACCTATCAGGTGCTCACGACCAAGAAGAAGGGCGTCTACGCGCACCTCGATCTGTTCGACACTCGTGACTGGGGTCTGATCATCTACGACGAGGTGCACCTGCTGCCCGCGCCGATCTTCCGATTCACCGCTGATATCCAGTCCCGTCGTCGACTGGGCTTGACCGCGACCCTGATTCGTGAAGACGGTCGAGAAGGCGATGTCTTCAGCCTCATCGGCCCGAAGCGATACGACGCTCCGTGGAAGGAGATCGAGGCCCAGGGCTACATCGCGCCCGCCGACTGCGTCGAGGTGCGCGTGACACTGCCTGAACCCGAACGCCTGGTCTACGCGACCGCCGAGTCCGAGGACCGCTACCGCCTGGCCTCCTCGACACCGACGAAGAACGCGGTCGTGGAGTCCCTCGTCGCCCAGCATTTCGATGACCAAGTGCTTGTGATCGGCCAGTACCTCGATCAACTCGCCGATATCGCCGAGCACCTCGGTGCACCACTGATCACCGGAGAGACCCCGGTGAAGGAACGTCAGCGGCTCTTCGCTGCCTTCCGCAGTGGTGACGAGCGAGTCCTCGTCGTCAGCAAGGTGGCGAACTTCTCCGTCGACCTGCCAGAAGCCGGAGTCGCAATCCAGGTCAGCGGTGCGTTCGGTTCACGCCAGGAGGAGGCTCAGCGCCTCGGGCGCCTCCTGCGGCCCAAAGGTGATAGGCGCACCGCACATTTCTACGCCGTCGTTGCGCGTGACACTGTCGATGCCGACTTCGCCCAGCACCGGCAGCGATTCCTCGCCGAGCAGGGCTACTCCTACCGCATCATCGACGCCGAAGACCTCGCCCGGGACTGACCCTCACCTCGCGGTCAGACCCACCAGCCCGTCGAGGGTGAAGGTCACCGTCGAGATACCCGACAGGCCTGGGATCGGGATCTCGATGTCCTCCATCGTCACGGTGCCACCGAGCTGGAGCTGGCGAGGCGCAGCGGCCGGATTCGGAGTCGCCTCGACCGTCATCGGAATATCGACACTGCCCGCCTGCGCCTGACCGCTGACCCGCCACGGCAGCGTGGTCACCTCACCTGAGGCATCGAAGATGAGCGCATCACCGTCGTAGCGCTTCACCAGCGCCCGCGCCGCGCCCTGCATGAGGAAGTTCGACGCCTTCAACTTCGCCAGCGACAACTCCAAGCGCACCAGGGCCTTCTTCGCGGTCACCTCGAGGCGACCGCCGGTGACGGGTGCACGCACCTCCAGCGAGGTGGGCCCGATCTTCTCGGTGGTGAGGGTGACCAGGATGGTCGGCTCGATGGTCCAGTTGCCCGTGGGATGCGATGACATACCCGCATTCTTCCACCGTAGGTGGAGCCGGACCCGCACCTGCCGTAATCAAGGCCTCCCGGGAATGGCAGCCCCATCGAGGATCGATCCCCGCAGCGGCGACCACACGTGGGAGCGGGTCAGGCGCGAGAAGGATTCCTCCGGCGAACTGTCCAGACATGCAGGAGGGGCACGCGACCTG
>CBFHQG010000145.1:0-3133 GCA_965657825.1 Actinomycetes bacterium
CTGGGTTGACTCGTCGGCGATTTCATTCTGCAGCGCCTGCAACCTATCGATGCTGGAGTCAACATCGAGCGACTCAACCCGGGTGCGGAGACGCTCGATCTCGGGCGCCACGACCTGGGAGATAACCTCGACGAGGTTGCGTGATTGCGCGGTGGCGTAGGCCTGTGCCTGGGAGCTCAACTCCATGAGTTGTGTGCGCTGACCGGCCAGAACCTGCATTTGCCTTCGTCGATCGGTCAGTGAGGAAATACCGATCGTGGCACTGCCGACCGTAATGAGGGTGAAGACGGCGCTCAGGGCGATGTTGAGGCTGCTCAGCACCTGTTCGCCGGTGAAGAGGGATCGCAGAATGGATGCCATAGTGGAGGTTGTCGCGCCTCCCAGCATCCACAGCATGGGGGGAACCCACAGTGGAAGGCTCGTGAATCGACCGCGAATGACGGTGACAGCAAGGGCGTAGGTCCCGAGTCCGATAAGGGGAGCGAGTAAAGCAGTGCTGATTCGCGGAAGTGTGTCGAGGCCGGTATCGGGTTGGCCCGATCTACTGTAGACAGCGAGAATGAATAACGGCAGGAACGCTGAGTACAACCCGATAGAGAGGGCCCAGGGGCTCCTCAATGCGCTGATGAGCAGGGCTCGGTCAGCGAACAGTGACCTGACCTGCCTGCCACATGCGCACGGCCAGGACGCGAGAGTTCATCGATGGGTCGGCGGTGATACCTAATGCCTGCAGCGTGCGCTGCACCGATGCTTCCGCAGCGCGCAGAGAGGTTCCACGGCGTTGCGCGATTCCAGCGTTCGAAAGCCCCTCCGCCATCAACCGAAGAGTCTCAGCCTGGACTGCGCTGACGATCGATCCGGTACCGGCAGTGTCCTGCTCTTGAGGGTCCGGTACTGCCTGTGAGATCGACTGCTCGATGGCATCAGCGATGTCCAGCATGGAGTCGAGTCGGGACTTGACCAGCATCACCGATCCGCTCGGAAGAGTCTCAGCGGCTCCTACGGCGAGTTCCACTGATTGATGGGCGGTAAGGATCACCAGGCCGACCCATGGTCGATCCTGTGCCACCCGGCAAGCGAGATCGACCCCGCTGGGACCGGCTCCGAGGTCGAGATCTGTGACCAGGGCGTGCGGGTCGAATTCATGGAGGGCGCGGAGAGCCTCAGAAGCCGCCCCCACAACTTTCACGTTGAAGCCGGCCGATTCGAGAACCGAGGCGACTGCAGCACGCGTGAAGTCCTCATCCTCGACGACAAGGACGCGGCGGGCTGGGGAGGCGGGAGGAGACCCGGTGGATGCCCCAGTCGAGTCCAAGACGACTCCTGTCTGCGAGAGGGGGATGGTGAATCCGACCTTATGCGACCTTGACCGAGAGGCTCCGCCGACGACTATACGCCGTATTCGGTTTTCGCACGAAAGTCGATGAATCGACCTATCGCGTCAAGATGATGACACGGTTGGACCGGATGGAGCCGTCCATCGATTTCATGTACACGTAGGCCTTCTTGCCGGTGCGCCGCTGCCAGGTGAATTGGCCTGCCTGATCAACCTCGATCATCGCCTGACCTTGGAGGTAGGTCGTTTGCCCGGCCAACTTCACCCATGGTCGGATGATCGTCCCCGTCTGCCCGTCTGATGCCACACCGGACACGACGATTCCGGTTCTGCCCCGAACCGCTTCGCGAGAGCCGGTAATGATCATGGACTGCGTTGGTTCGGGAGTGGGGGTGATGGGCTCAACCGGTTCGGGCAGGGGGACGACCTGGCGATCGATCAGGTCGCTGAGAAGCGACATCTTGTCCGCGTGGATGGTCGTCCAGTCATCGGTGAGTACTCCACCGGTATCCCCAGAGTTAGGGTTCCACGCCCAGAATGTCCAGCTGATCCCGGTCAACGCAAGGTAGTCGGTGAACTGGGTGATCCATCGGCCCTCGACGGTGGACAGATCGACCGCCTTAGCACCGAACTCACCGATCAACAGGGGTGCGATCTGTTCGGTGTGGATAAAACCGAAGCCGGCCTCCCATCTTTCGGCAAGAACCTGCTCCATGTTCGGGTCGGAGAACCACGGCTGGTTGTACACCTCAGGCCCGTATTCATGGGGTGAGTACACAAGTCGGTCCGGAATGGACAGGCGCACCGGGTTGTCGTGTACACCTTCGAGATTGCCACCCCACCAGTTGGTGTCAAGCACCTGGCCGCCCTCGACCGGACCTTCGATCCCCTCGACGACGATGAGTTTGTCTGGTGCGATTTCCAGAATGGCGTTCCCGGCGCGCTCGGCGGCGAGCCGCCAGTCGGTTGCAGCGCCGTCACCCCAGGTCGCCCGGCCATGGGGTTCGTTCTTCAGGTCGAAGGCGACGACGTGTTCGGTGTTGCGGTACCGGGCGGCGATCATCCGCCAGTTGTCGACCCAGTCTGCTTCGGTGTAGCCGCCCTGGTCGTACCACAGGTCGTACATGTAGCCGTCATTGGCGAGGGAATGGTTGTCGAGGATGATCATCAAGCCCTGGCGGCCAGCTTCTGCGATCACCTCGTCCATGACCTCGATCGGGGTGAGCCCCTGTAGTTCGGCATTGCGCCCGGAGCTGTAGTCGATACCCGAGGTGGTCGTTCCCTGCATCGACTCGATGGAGAACGGGACGCGAATGGTGTTGAAGCCCAGGTCGGCGATCTGGGAGAGCATGTCTCGGTAGTCGCGCACCCACAGTCCATGCGGCGCTTGATTCGCAGTCTCGAGACCGAACCAGTTGACTCCCTGCCAGATGATGGGCTCTCCGTGAGAGTCGAGGATCTGGTTGCCTGAGGTGGTGAGCGGGAACGTCGGGGTCGTGTCAGTCACGACCCCGCTGGCGTTCGCGGGCGCTGGCGCAGCCGCGATAGTGAGTGCGATGGCAGTGAGGGCAACTGCGATCGATCGACTGCGCATGGTGTTCCCTTCGAGGAGGATCCAGCAGGGTCTTTGAAGCAGTTCTCGACGGTACGCGTGTTCGGTGAGTGGTTACCCGCTGTAAGGGCTCAGGGTGTTCGGGTAACACACCGACCGAATCGATCTCGCAATCGACTCGGAGACAAGTTCGAGGCGGATCTCCCACATGCGCAATGTGAAGAGAATGTGAATTCTGTCTCTTG
>CBFHQG010000146.1:0-3090 GCA_965657825.1 Actinomycetes bacterium
ACCAGGCAGCCTGCCCAGGATGCGCGATCAGTTGGGGGGCGAGGGCGAGGGGGATGATGAGACTCATCACGGGCGGGATCAGCCATCCCCCGTTGACACCCGCAAGATCGGTGTTCCCGCGACCCTGCGCGGAGGCCCACACGATGCTCATTCCCATCGCCATGACCGCACCGGCCACCACGAGGACCGCGCTGACCACCAGCGCGGTGTCGACGCCGAGCAGTCCCGCGCCCACGCGACCCCAGGCGACCGCCAGGACGAGAAGTCCCGCGGGGAAGGTCGCCAGCATCGCACCGTGGGCGGGGTCGGCGATCTCGTGGGCGAGTGCAGCCCGGTCGCGCGGTCGGGTGAGATAGCGGGGGGCGAGGATCAGCGCGAGCACCGAGGCGAGCACGAGCAGGATCCGGGCGATGATCTCGGCAGCCTGAGCGCCTGCGGTGAACACCGAGGCCATCTGGTGCACCGCCAGGGACAGGGCCGCGGTCCCCATGACCGATCCGAACCAGGCGGGATGGCGGTGGAGGGCGGGTGCATTCATACCCCCCAGGGTATCTGGTCCCTCCTGGTGGACCTCGTGCTCTCCTGCCTGCCGAGGTGACCGGCGTGGCACACTCGCCAGCATGACGATCCAGGCGGAGGCCTCCTTCGATTCCCTCCTCGCCGACCTGCGCGACCGATACGTCCAGAAGCGACCGGTCGGTGCGGCGATGCACGCTGAAGCCTGCGCGGTGATGCCCGGGGGCAACACCCGCACCGTTCTCTACCACCCGCCCTTCCCCCTTCGTGTCGCCCGCGGGTGGGGCAGCCGCATCACCGACGTCGACGGCTTCGACTATGTCGATCTACTCGGCGAATACACCGCCGGTCTCTACGGCCACAGCAACGACACCATCCGCGATGCCATCCGCCATGCCCTCGACGAGGGGCTCACCCTCGGCGGACACAACACCTACGAGGCACGACTCGCCGCTGCGCTGATCGCCAGGTTCGACTGTCTGGATCTGGTGCGATTCACCAACTCAGGAACAGAGGCCAACCTGATGGCGGTCGCACTCGCCCGGGTCGTCACCGCTCGATCAGCTATCGCCGTCGCAGTCGGCGGCTACCACGGTGGATTGATGTATTACGGCGGCGGTGGATCTCCGGTCAATGCACCCTTCGACACGGTGCTCCTCGACTACAACGACATCGATCAGTCCGTCGCGGCCATCGCCGCCAACGCCGATTCGCTGGCCGCCGTGGTGATCGAAGGCGTGCAGGGTTCCGGCGGGTGCATCACCGCTGACCCGGACTACCTGCGTGTACTGCGAGATGTGACCACCGAGCACGGTATCGCTCTCATCGCCGATGAGGTGATGACCTCCAGGCTCGCCCCGCACGGCCTCTTCGCGTCACTGGGGATCACACCGGACTTGATCACGCTGGGCAAGTACCTCGGTGGTGGGTTGACCTTCGGAGCGTTCGGTGGTCGCGCCGATTGGATGTCTCGCTTCGATCCGGGCGCCGCGGGTGCCCTCCCGCATGCGGGGACCTTCAATAACAACGTGCTCACGATGGCAGCCGGGCTCGCCGGCCTCACCGAGGTGATCGACGACGATGTCATCGTCGAACTCAACGCCCGCGGCGACCGACTCCGCGACGCCCTCCACACCACCGTCACCCCCCACGGGTGGTGCGCGATCGGGAGGGGTTCGATGATCGGACTGCATCCGGTACCCGGACCTGTCCGCAGCCCGGCCGATCTCTCCCACGCCGATCCCCGACTGCGGGAGTGGCTGTTCCTCGAACTCCTCGAGCGCGGGTGGTACATCGCAGCACGCGGATTCATGGCCTTGAGCATCGAGATCACCGATGATGAGGTCGACGGATTCGTCGACGCGGTCTCCGACATCCTCGCCACGTCACCGACCCAGCGACGCGACTAGCGGATCGATGACCGCGCGCGTCGTACTGCACATCGGCCCACGCAAGACCGCGACGACCTACCTGCAGCGGATCATGCAGCGACTGGTCCGTGATCGTGCGATTCCGGGACGCTCCTATCCGCTCCGCACGCGCGGTCGCATGGATCACAATCATGTTCCCGGCTTGATCGACCTGGCTCGCACCGTCGGCGACATACCCCTGCAGCCGGATGCATGGACCCAACAGGATGGCTCGGATGCGCAGGCTCTCATGCGCGCAGTTGCAGCCTCGCCCCACGATGTGCTGCTGTCAGCGGAGGCGATGTCGGTCCTCGATACACCTACCGCACACTCCGTCATCGAGGCTTTCGCTCCTGCCCCCGTCGATGTCGTCATCACCGTCCGCTCCCTCGATCGGATCATTCCCAGTTCGTGGCAGCAGCACATCCGCAACGCCAACTTCATGACCTACCGGGAGTATCTCGACTCGATCACGACCTCCCGAGACGCCGATGAAGATGCGCGCGGCATCGCGTTCTGGCGCGCGTATCGGTACCCGGACCTGGTGCGACGCTGGCAGGGTGCGGCGCGCACGGTGACCGTGGTGACCGTGCCCCCGACGAGTGGCGATCCGACGATCACCTGGCGTCGATTCCGCGAGGCGATCGCACTGCCCGATCTGCCCGAGGTGCCTCCCGCGATCACCGATGATCGGGCCAATGTGTCACTGACCGGTGCCGAGTCATTCGCTCTCGCAGCATTGAATGCAGACCTGCGCGCCCGCGGTCACGATCGTCGGCAGGTGCGCGCGATGCATCGGGAGCTACTGCGCGCTGGCTGGACCGAGCGGGCCGATCGCGGCGGTCGCCTGGGACTGCCCCCGGACATGCGGGAGCACGTACAGGGTTGGGTCGACGCTGACATCGCGGATCTGCGCGCCTCGTCGCCCACCGTCATCGGTGACCTCACTGATCTGCAGGCTCGCCTCGATGTCGATCCGGGACTGCCGAGTGAGGAGGACATCGCCCGCGCCCTCGCCGCGACCGAGGACGCACGCCGTTAGAACGGTGGTTGCGCGGGTTGGTTGCGTTCGCGGGCGAGGAGTGTGCGTGCGGCCTGGGTGGCTTGTCGTTTTCGTTGTCGTGCGGCGAGTCCGGCTGGTGTTGTGGGTGGTGCGGTGGGGTTG
>CBFHQG010000147.1:0-3016 GCA_965657825.1 Actinomycetes bacterium
CCGGGCGCAATGACATCGACCATCGCATTCGACTGATCCAGCAGCGCCTGCTGCAGGTCGACAACCTCGCCGGCGATGCGGCGTGCCTCGTCCCGCAGATACAACCGGAAGTCGGTCGACACCTGGTCGTTGCGGCTGCGCCCGGCCCGCAGTTTGCCGCCGAGCGATCCCAGACGATCCAGAAGCAGCCGCTCGATCGCGGTGTGCACGTCCTCATCCGCAGGGATCGGCTGTGCTGCTCCCGATGCGACGTCCTCAGCCAGAGCCGTCAGCGCCTGCTCGACCTGCGCCACCTCGGCATCGTCGAGAAGCCCGGCCGCATTCAACACGCGGGCATGTGCCCGGGTCTGAGCGATGTCGTAGGGCGCCAACCGCCAGTCGAAGTGCACCGACAGGGACAGTGCCGCCATCGCATCCGACGGACCCGAGGCGAAACGACCACCCCATAGGCGCGTGGAGTCAGGAGTCGACATGCATCATCCCTTCTGAGCCAGTGCGAGCAGACGATCGGCGAGGCCTGCCCCACCCGTGGGGTCCCTCGACACGATCAGCACCGTGTCGTCACCGGCAACCGTACCGATGATGAGATCCCAACCCGAATGGTCGATGGCGCTGGCGAGGTATTGCGCCGCACCCGGAGGTGTGCGCAGCACGACGATATTGCCGGAATAGTCAGCACCCACGAGGACCTCGGCGAGGATGCGACCCAGGCGATGATCACCAGGTGCTGGATGCTCCGGGTCTTCCGGCAGCGCATAGACGCTGCGCCCATCCGAGCCAACGTGTTTCACCGCCCCCAGGTCAGCCAGGTCACGCGACAGGGTGGCCTGGGTGACAACGAGGCCCTCATCGGCGAGCATCGCCCGCAGTTGCTCCTGGGACGTGATCGCCTGATCGGTGATGAGTCGTGCGATGCGCGAGCGGCGCGCGGTCGGGGTGTCAGGAGTGACCATGGTGCTCACCGGGCCTCAGTTCGTGCATCGAAGCGCGCTGCGGCCGAATCCACGATCGTCTCCCACCGCTTGTGCAGATAGTCCAGATCCGACTCGTCGAGAATGAGCGGGGGCGCAACCCGGACCACATCGGGGCGCACCGCGTTGACGATCACACCATGATCTCGAGCGATCGCCTCGACATCGGCCGCACAGGGCCGGTCGAGGACGACGCCGAGGAGCAGTCCACGACCGCGCACACCGGTCACCACGTCCGGGTCCTGCAGGATCTCGACCAGCGGCACCTGGATGGCCCGCACATGCTCGAGCAGCTGATCGGATTCGATGGTGTCCAGCACCGCGAGTCCGGCGGCGCAACTCATCGGATTTCCTCCGAAAGTGGTGCCGTGCGATCCCGGGCCGAGCAGTCCGGCAGCAGCACCGAAGGCCACGATCGCCCCGATCGGCATGCCACCGCCCAGACCCTTCGCCAAGGTGACGATGTCGGGCTCGATGCCCTCGGCCTGATGAGCGAACCACTCACCTGTGCGACCCACCCCCGCCTGGACCTCATCGATCACGAGCAGGGCTGCGTGCTCGCTAGTGATCGCCCGGGCCGCAGCCAGATAGCCCGCCGGAGCAGGGACCACTCCCCCTTCACCCTGGATCGGTTCGAGGAACACCGCCGCGGTCGATTCGTCCACGGCAGCCGCCAGGGCCTCGACATCACCGAAGGGCACGACGCTGACATCACCGGGTAGCGGGCGGAAGGGTTCCTGCTTCGCCGGTTGCGCCGTGAGCGCTAGGGCACCCATCGTTCGGCCGTGGAAAGACTGGTCGGCGACGACGACCTTCGTGCGCCCGGTCAAGCGAGAGATCTTGAAGGCGGCTTCATTCGCCTCGGCTCCGGAGTTGCACAGCAGCACCCGACCCTCGCGATCACCGGCAGGGTCGAGGAGCGCGACGAGTCGCTCGGCGAGTGCGACCGTAGGTGGGGTGATCGCGAAGTTGCTGGTGTGTCCCAATGTCGCCACCTGGTCGCTGACGGCAGCGACGATCGCCGGATGTGCGTGGCCGAGCGCATTCACCGCGATGCCGGCGAGTAGATCGAGGTACTCGTGACCATCGGCATCCCACACCCGAGCGCCGTTCCCACGCACCAGGGTCAGCGGCGGTGTGCCGTAGTTGTCCATGAGCGCACCGCGCCAGCGGGACTGCCATGCCTGCGTGTGCTGCATCGAGGGTGTGGGCAGGGTCGAGGTCATGGCACATTCACCTCGGCGCTGACCATGGTGCCCACGCCCTCATCGGTGAAGACCTCAACGAGCAGGGAGTGCGCAACACGTCCATCGATGACATGGGCACGCGGGACACCCTCGGTAACCGCACGCAGGCAGGCTTCCATCTTCGGCCGCATCCCCGAATCGAGCGAGGGCAGCAGGTCGGCCAGTTCACCCGGCGTGATGCGCCGGATGACCTCCGTGCTGTTCGGCCAGTCCGCATACAGGCCCTCGACATCGGTGAGCATGATGAGTTTCTGGGCCCCGAGCGCGACCGCCAAAGCTGCCGCGGCGGTGTCTGCGTTGACGTTGTGGGGCACACCGTCTCGGTCGCTGGCAACGGTCGACACCACCGGGATGCGCCCATCGTCGAGCAGGTCGGAGACAAATTCGGGATTGACCGCCACAACATCACCGACATGACCGAGGTCGACCTCTTCGCCATCGATGACGATCCCGCGACGCTCCGCGGTGAGTAGGTGCGCGTCATCACCGGAAAGGCCGACAGCGAAGGGACCGTGAGCGTTGATCGAGCCGACGATCTCGCGCTGCACCTGACCGGTGAGCACCATGCGCACGACCTCCATCGCCTCAGCGGTCGTCACCCGCAGACCGCCGCGGAATTCACTGGCCACCCCGAGTTTGTCGAGCATCGCCGAGATCTGCGGGCCACCACCGTGCACGACCACGGGGCGTAGGCCGGCGAGGCGCAGAAAGACGACATCTTCGGCGAAAGCCCGAGTGAGAGCGTCGTCGACCATCGCGTTTCCGCCGAACTTCACGACGACCGTGGCACCGCGGACA
>CBFHQG010000148.1:0-2968 GCA_965657825.1 Actinomycetes bacterium
CGGAGGGGCGCGCTCGTCCGGAGGGTCGAAGCCGCAGGGGCGGGAGCCCCAGCGTGGCACTCGCCAGCAGGGAGGATCGGTCAAGCGTCCAGGGAGCGCAGGCGGTGATCGGCCTCGCCCACCACGAGACGACACTCCGCCGATCCCCGAAGAGATCACCGGAGAAGAACTCGATCGGGGGACGATCGCCGAGCTGCGGACCCTGCCCGAAGGGATGCGCGAGATGGTCGCTCGCCTTCTCGTGGCGACGGAGGCCAACCTCGACGAGGATCCCGCACTCGCTCTGCGCTTTGCCCTCTCCGCGAAGAAGAAAGCCTCTCGAGTCGCGATGGTCCGAGAAGCCGTCGCCCTGGCTGCGTACGCCAACGGTGACTATGCCCAGGCGCTGAGTGAAATGCGTGCGGTACGTCGGATGACCGGCAGTGATGAGCATGTCGCGATGATGGCCGACTGCGAGCGAGCCCTGGGTCGGCCACGCAAGGCTTTGGAGCTCCTGGCTCAGGTGCCGGAGGATCGCCTCAGTGCGCAGGCGCGCATCGAGGTGCGCCTCGTAGCCGGGGGTGCGCGGCGCGATCTGGGCCAGCCCGACGCAGCCGCGGTGATCCTCGCCATCCCCGACCTGTCCTCGTCGTCCACCGAGGAGCACATCGGACGATTGAGATACGCCTACGCGGATGTGCTGGCTGAACTCGGGCGGACGGGTGAGGCAGTGGACTGGTTTGCACGAGCCGGGGCCACGGAGGCTGATCTCGACATCGACGAGCGGATCGCCGAACTTCGCCCGACCGATTAAGTGGCTGCTTCCCAGGCGCGCCAGCAGTACCAGGCTGCCACGCTGCGGTAGGGCTGCAGGTGATCGGCGGCGTCCACGAGGGCATCCGCACCGGGGTCTCCGTCGCCGCCGTGGATGACCTGCCACCCTTTACGCACACCGAGGTCACCTGTGGGCCAGACATCAAGGCGGCCCAGATGGAAGATCAAGAACATGTGCGCTGTCCAGGGCCCGATGCCCCACAGCGTGGTCAACTGCTCGATCACGGTGGTGTCCTCGCCGTGAGCAGCGAGCTCGTCGAGGTCGAGCTGTCCGCCGAGGACCGCCTCGGTGAGTCCGAGAATTGTGCGAGCCTTTGCTCGGCTGAGGCCGATTTCGCGTAGCTCCTCCACCGACATCTGGCCGAGCGCCAGGGGCGATAGGTCGCCACCGACCAGGTCATGCAACCGCTGATTCAATGTACGTGCTATCGGGGTCGATAACTGCTGTGACACAACGGAAGTCACCAGTGCGGCATAGGGCGTTGCGTCGTCTGCTGAACGCTCTCCGATCCGACAGGGACCGGAGGCATCGATGATCATGGCGAAGGCGGAATCAGCGACGCGCAGGTGCCCCTCTGCTTCTCGAATACGACGTGGGGTGGCGGACTGTGTGGGCACCTCGCTACTGCTTTCGCACCGAGGCGGCGTCGCCCGAGGTCGAACCCGGACCCTCTACGGCATCCAACCACCGGCTGATTCCCGCAACATTGGCTGCCGTGGACGACAGAGCCTCCCATTTGGCGTCGGCGTCGGGGCCGAGATCCGCCAGACGTGCCGATCGAGTGCGTTGGGCCACCATGGCGACCGCGTGATCGAGGTCCATCTGCTCAACGCGGGCCTGTCGGACCAGCTCCACCCACCGGATCAGTTCCTCGCGGGAACGTCCGAGCACGTCGTCGATGTCGGTGACCGGACCGTAATGGCTGAACAGCAATCGCTGCGGAGCGATCTGGCTCATTCGATCCATCGATGCCAAAGCCAGGTCGAGGTCGAAATCCGGGGGAGGGGTCGCCGGGCGCACATCTGCGGTCTCGGGGATGTAGACACCCGCAGCATCCCCGGTGTAGAGATCACCCGTTGCCGAGTCGAGCAGACCGACGTGGTGGGACGCGTGGCCGGGTGCGTGGAAGGCGTCGAGAGTACGGCCGCTGCCGAGATCGATGGTTCCGACATCACCGAGGGCGACGACACGCGCTGCATCGGTGGGCTTCAGGTCGCCGAACATGGTGTCCATGATCGAGCCGAAGACCCGGCGGGCACTAGCGACGAGTTTCGATGGATCGACCAGGTGGCGCGCACCGCGTTCGTGAACGACGACCTGGGCATGGGGGAAGGCCTCGGCGATATCGCCCACGCCTCCGGCATGGTCCAAATGAATGTGCGTGACCACGACGGTGCTCAGATCGTCGGGGCCGATCCCGAGCGCAGCCAGCGACTCGACCACGGTGGGGGCGCTGAGCGCCGTGCCGGTTTCGATCAGACAGGGTCGATCGGCGCGGATCAGGTAGCCGGCCGTGATCCCGGCGTGTCCACCCATCCTGGTGTCGATCTCGAAGACCTCGTCGCCGAGATCGGTGATGGTGTCCACAGCACCTCCCAGGTCGAACGGTCCACTGCAGTCCGCGGGCGTCGGTGACACCCGGTCCGGTCCTGGACATGGTAGGCGGTGCCTGCATGAGCCTCAGGTCTGGCTTAAGCGGCGAGGAGCAGTGCCGTGATGCACGACTTTCCCTACCTGGAGCAGAGCGAGGAGAAACGACCATGTCGCACACGACCGAGTCGCCACGGACGAACACGTCCGATAACAAGGTTCACCTCATCGGCCGCCTCAGCGGTCGACAGGCACGGACGCTTCCCAGTGGTGATGACGTGCTCACCTTCCGTGTCATCGTCGATCGGCCGAAACGGGATCGAGGCCCCAGCGGAAGGGTTCGCGTCGATGCCCTGGAGTGCTCGGTATGGCAGGCGAGTCTGGCCCGCCGCATCGAGTCGTGGGAGGAGGGAGACGTCATCGAGGTGGCAGGCGTCCTCCGCCGACGCTTCTGGAGAGGTGGTGCGGGGGCGAACTCGCGCATCGAGGTGGAGGTGAAGACGGCCCGTCGCCCGCGATGACAGCGAGTGGGGTCGTCAGCGCCGCAGAGCGTGAGACCATGGA
>CBFHQG010000149.1:0-2962 GCA_965657825.1 Actinomycetes bacterium
CGTCGACGGCGAGCCGTGGATCGGTACGGGTGTGGCGCACATCGACGACATAGGCATCGTGCGCGGAGATATCGGCGAGGAGTCCTGCGAGCGCTCCTGGACGGTCGGGCATGCGCACGGTCAGGGTCGTGTAACGCCCGGCCGCGGTGAGGCCGTGGCGGATCACCCGCATCAGCAGCAGCGGATCGACATTGCCTCCCGACAAGGTGGCGACGACGGGGGCGGCGAAGGACTCCGGATCGTCGAGGATCGCCGCGACCGCCACCGCACCAGCAGGCTCGACGACGAGTTTCGTGCGCTCCAGCAGGAGCAGCTGCGCTCGAGCAAGGGAGTCCTCGCTCACGGTGCGGATACCGTCGACGTACTGCTCGATCACGGCGAAAGGCACATCACCGGGGCGGCCCACCGCGATGCCGTCCGCCATCGTGCGCATCGACTCGAGTGGGACCGGGGCCCCTGCCGCGAGCGAGGCGGGATACGCCGCGGCACCGGCTGCCTGCGCTCCGATGATCGTGACATCAGGACGCACTGACTTCACTGCCAGGGCGACACCGGCGAGAAGCCCACCACCACCGGTGCAGACCACGATCGTGCGCACGTCGGGCAGTTGCTCGAGGATCTCCAAGCCGAGAGTGCCCTGACCCGCCACGACATCGGAGTGGTCGAAGGGGTGGATGAGGATCGCCCCGGTCTCGTCAGCGAACCGTTCGGCCGCCTGGAGACTCTGGTCGATCGTCGCCCCGACGAAGTGCACATCGGCGCCGTAGGCACGAGTCGCGGTGACCTTGGGGATGCTCGCGCCCTCCGGCATGAACACCGTCGCCGGGACGTCGAGCAACTGCGCGGCCAGTGCGACCCCCTGTGCATGGTTTCCCGCCGAAGCCGCCACCACACCGCGCTGTCGTGCCTCGTCACCGAGTCTGGCGATGCGCGTGTAGGCGCCGCGGATCTTGAATGATCCGGCCCGTTGCAGATTCTCCGGAGCGAGGTACACCGGCCCACCGACACGATCAGACACCCAACGGGCACCGGTGAGCGGAATCCGCCGGATGATCGGGGCGAGCAGGGCCCGGGCATCCTCGATATCGGTGAGAGTCGGCAGCACCGGATCGGTTTCCGCTCGCATGGCGGTCATCCTGGCATGGCGACCCGATGCGGTGAAGGAGACACTGGTGCTATGACCGGATCCCCCTCAGTCTCACCGGCTTCTGTTCGCGAGCAGGCCCGAATCGCCGGTGCCCGCGTCGCCCACAGTGACGTCGAACCCCCGCGGGATCGTCGCGATGTGGCGCGCCCCGATGGCCCATCGGGCCTCGGCCTCGTCAGTCGGTTCCTGCGAGGGGGAGAGGTCCTCGGCTTCTTCGACGATCTGGCAGTCGACCATCCGCGCATCGCTCACCTGCGCCTGCTGGGTGAGCACCTCTATGTTCTGACCCATCCGGAGACGATCGTCGAGGTGATGCACG
The DNA here is from genome assembly GCA_965657825.1 of Actinomycetes bacterium. Lineage (GTDB taxonomy): Bacteria > Actinomycetota > Actinomycetes > S36-B12 > S36-B12 > M55B157. The sequence continues at coordinate 1,467 of CBFHQG010000149.1, forward strand.
CACACGGGCGCGAGACGATGAAGGGTCGCGGCCTGCAGGGGGCGAAGGCCATTCTCGGCAACGGCCTGCTCACCAGTGAGGGAGATACCCACCTACGGCAGCGTCGTCTCGTGCAGCCGGCCTTCCATCGAGATCGATTGCGCAGCTATGCAGATGACATGGTGACCGCATCGTCTCGACGCGCCGCTCAGTGGACGGATGGGCAAGCGCTGGACATGTCTGACGACATGGCGACGTTGACCTTCGAGATCGTGGGACGCACCCTGTTCGGCGCTGATCTGCGCGGAGATGCCGCTGACGTCGGTACAGCTCTTGATGAGGTGCTCGGGGGTCTGGGACAGCGCCTCATCCTCGGCCCAGCGATCTTGCGCATCCCCACGGCCCGCCGGCGGGCTGCCCTGCAGGCTTCGGCTCAACTCGATGCCATCGTGCAGCGGATGATCGACGAGCATCGTGCGCACGGGGATGACTCGGACATGCTCGGCATGCTCATCGCGGCTGCGGAGGATGGCCAGGGGATGACTGACGAGCAGGTACGCGACGAGGCCATGACACTCGTCCTTGCCGGGCACGAGACCACCGCGATGACGCTGTCGTGGACGTGGCTGGTGCTCGCCCAGCATTCCGGGCAGCGGGCGTGGCTCGACGAAGAACTCGACACCGTTCTAGGTGATCGGGAGCCGACCCTCGACGATTATCCGCACCTGCATCGCACCCGTGCAGTGATCGCCGAATCCCTTCGACTGTATCCGCCGGCATGGATCATGGGACGCCGCCTGCTCGCCGACGTCCAGGTCGACGAATGGCTGCTGCCCGCGGGCGCGATCACGCTCGCCAGCCCATGGATCAGCCATCGCGACCACCGCTGGTGGGATCGAGCCCGCACCTTCGACCCGACGCGGTGGTTGACCGATAGCGGGGAATTCGACGAATCGGCTCCCGGTCAGCCGCGTGGAGCGTGGTTCCCCTTCGGCTGGGGCAATCGACGGTGCATCGGCGAAGCCTTCGCCTGGATGGAAGCCACACTGGTGCTCGCCACGCTCGCCAAGGACTGGCGTGCCGAACTCGTTGCCGGCCGGTCGATCACGCCGACTCCTGCGGTGACCCTGCGCCCTGAGCCCGGCATCCCCATGGTGTTGCGACGCCGGTAACTCACCCCGTGTCTGCGGATTCCGCGCGGTCAACCAGCGAGACCGGGGCCCTTCTGACCGATGCCTTTGGCGCTGGACAAGCGTGCGTTGGCCGCTGCCTGACGGCCGGCTTGCGATGCGGCACCGCCGTGACGGGTCACGTTCCCTGAATAGCCGCCCCAGGATCCTCGGGCACTCGACGATGAGCGATAGAACGAGCGAACCTCGGCGTCCTTGGCACGCAACACCACCGCTCCGGTTGTCTCGCCGACCGACTCGCCGTCGTCAACGATCTGCACGACCGTGCTCTCCGCGCGAGCAATGACCTCGTCCCGGGCCTCGACCAGTCGTCGCCCGATGCGCTCG
>CBFHQG010000150.1:0-2752 GCA_965657825.1 Actinomycetes bacterium
CGCGCGTTGTCCCACGCGGCGAAGAAGGCGAACCGAGCCATGGACAAGGGCGACGTCGACGCGGCAATCGCGGACCTGGAGAAGGGGTTCGACAAGGCCGCGAATATCGCGGGCGAATAGAACGCGTCAGCCTGCCGCGAAGTTCAGTTCACGCGGCAGGCTGGCGTTCTGCCCCCTCCCGACTCATTCACATCCCCCAACCCACCGATGAGTTGTCACGCGTGCCTGCGGGGAATACCTGGGGCGAACCACGTCCGGGCCCTGGCCGTCCTGGTCAAGAGCAGGAGCACGACGGTGAAAAGCACCAGAATGACGGCGAGATAGTCCACGAAAAGCGCAAGAAGCGAGTCGCAGACGAACACGAACCACATCACCGCCACCGTCCGCCAATCATGGCGGGCGGTCAACCAGGAGATGGCGAGGTGTGCGCCCCCGAGTACGACGCCGACTGGGAACACTGCCCAGCCCTGGGGGAACCCAGTCAGGATGGCTTGGATGATGATGGAAACCCAAAACAGCACGCCGATCAGCGCCATCACGTGGATCGCGATGATCGGCGCTGGGCGGTGACTGTGGTGAATCTGTTGTTCGTCGATCGTGCGACGCTAGCTCCCTACACCTGACTCCGCGAAGAAGTTTGCGCATTGCGCATACGACGACCTCGTCCCTGGTGCCAGCGGACGCTACCGAAACGCGCGAGCTACTCGCGCGCGAATGGCGACCTACAGCGAGGGCATTGACTAACGACTCCGAATTGTGAGCCTGTCGGAACACAGCGCAGCATCAGTCGTGCAGATCTTGACGTCGATCTGCGCCACTCCCCTGCCGGTACGCCGTTGCCAGGTGAATTCGCCTGAGAAGTCGGTGGTGATGCGCGCCATGCCTTCGGTGGACGTATCCAGGCGGGGCAGTCGAATCCACGGATGGAGGATGCTGCCTGCGTCGAGCCCGGTGGTGGATCCTTCTACGACGACCCCTGGCTTGCCCCGGACATCCCCGCGCGAGCCAGTGATCATGATGCTTGCTTCAACAGGTGGAACCGGGGTGACACTTCCCGCATCGAGCCACGGACCCCAGCCTCCTCCGTTGAGGGCCCGCACCATGAACTCATATGTCGTGCCATTGGTGAGAGACCCGATCGTGCACTGAGTCTGTGTGGCAGGCACGAGGCAGCCGGCACTGCTGGGAACAGACTGCACTTGGTAGTTCGTCACAGGGAACGATCCCTGTGTGGCAGGTGCCTCCCATGAGACCGTGACCTCGCCAGCACCAGGCGTCAACTCCGGCGCGACCGGGGCTGAAGGTGGATTGACAGGAATCGGAGTTGGATCCGGAGCAGGGGCTGCTGTGTAGGTGAAGGCGCCCACTGATGTGTCGTCACCGCCAGGGGTGGTGACAGCAACATCGACGGCACCGGCCGTACCCGATGGGGTCGTTGCCGTGATCTGCGTGGAGTCGTCAACGTTGAAGGACGTCGCCGCAGTTCCACCGAAGGTGACGGCCGTGGCTCCGGTCAGATCCGTTCCGGTAATCGTCACCGAGGTGCCCCCAGCATCAGTTCCACTCGCCGGGCTGACAGACGAGATCACCGGAGCAGGCGTACCTCCACCGCCACCAATAGTGATGGTGTACGTGACCGCGAGTGTGTTGTACTGATTCTCGTAGAAGTCAACGTACACAGTTCCGGATGCTCCCGGCGCAACCGTGATCTGCAATCCTTCACTGGTATTTTCTCCACTTGGACCGCCCGCATTTAGTACGACGGCGTTGGGCATCGTTACCCATCCCCCACTTCCGGTGCGGTCCTCCGCTATCGAGATGTCGCTTGAGGCGATCGTTGTTCTTACGTTATATCCGCGGCAGTACGGGGAGCCCTGATCGAACTCGAATGGTCCGGCGCCAGTAATCGGGGCGGGACTCGCACCGACATTGCAATCAATAATGACCGCTGCATGTGCCGGTGACGCGAGGGTCAGCATGCCTGCACCGGCCATAGCAAAGCTGACAAGCGCGACCGAACTCTTGCGAATGAACACGTGTGCTCCCTTTGTTCCGTGGTTGTCGTGTCATCACGACGCTAGGTGGGAGAGATACGAAGGATGCGGGCAAGAGAACCAGATTCACGCCAATGTGGGGACAGTTCGCGCCAAACGTCGGCACCACGGATTCCGCGCCCGTCGCGCCAGGATGAATGTCGCACCCTGTGACACGATTGGCGCGATTTGTCCCCTAACAGGCCGGCGACCGCCGTTACCTTCGGGGAAGATGAGGAATCGACCAGCCCCACACCCCTACAGATCAGCGAGGTCACGCCCGCCATGTCGGCCCCTCCCCGCGCAGAGCGCGCCTCAGAGAGCGGATTGCTGCTCTCGACGGTGCTTTCCCTGCTGGAAGCCATAGGCGGCAGCGCCGAGTCAGTGCTCCGTCGCAGCGGCCTACCTCGGACACTGTTCTCCCACCCGCCGGCTGCACTGCCGCCTGACGACTACTTCGCACTATGGTCCGCGATGGACGACGAGATCGAATCCGTGGGCAATGGACCATTGCCGCTTCGGCTCATCGAACTGGTCAGCGTCGAGTACTTCGACCCGATGATCTTCGCCTTCTTGAACAGCCCGAATGTGAAGACGGGCATCATTCGCAACGCGCAGTACACCAAGGCCACGTCCGTCTCCCGGTTGCGCGTGAGCGAGACACCGACCGGATTGGCCATCGACTACTGGTGGCCGGCACCGCTGGCGGCACCCCCAGT
>CBFHQG010000151.1:0-270 GCA_965657825.1 Actinomycetes bacterium
CCGTAGGTGGACAGCGAGCCGATGAGGCCGATGTTCGGGCCCTCGGGTGTCTCGATGGGACACATCCGGCCGTAGTGCGAGGGATGGACGTCGCGAACCTCGAAACCCGCACGTTCACGCGACAGACCACCGGGGCCGAGCGCGGACAGACGACGCTTGTGGGTCAGACCCGCCAACGGGTTGGTCTGATCCATGAACTGCGACAGCTGCGAGGTACCGAAGAACTCCTTGATCGCTGCGACCACCGGGCGGATGTTGATCAGGGTCTGG
>CBFHQG010000151.1:280-2688 GCA_965657825.1 Actinomycetes bacterium
GTGATGGCCTCGACATCCTGGGTCGTCATACGTTCCCGAACGACACGCTCCATGCGCGACAGACCGGTGCGGATCTGATTCTGGATCAGCTCACCCACAGTGCGCAGGCGTCGGTTGCCGAAATGGTCGATGTCATCGGTCTCGACGTTGACCTCGCCACGCGGTCCGGTGAACGTCGGCTCACCGGCATGAAGGCGAGCGAGGTACTCGATCGCCGCGGCGATGTCCTCGCGCGAGATGGTGCTCTGGCTGAGTGGCTCGTCGAGACCGAGCTTCTTGTTGACCTTGTGTCGGCCGACCTTGGCAAGGTCGTACCGCTTGGGGTTGAAGTAGAAGTTCTCGAGCAGATTGCGGGCGTTCTCCACAGTGGGGGGCTCACCCGGGCGGAGCTTGCGGTACAGATCCAAGAGGGCATCCTCCTGGCTTTCGACCGTGTCCTTCTCCAAGGTCTGCATGACCGAGTCGTAGGCTCCGAAGCGTTCGCGGATCTCCTCGCTGGTCCACCCGAGGGCTTTCAAGAAGACTGTGACAGGCTGCTTGCGCTTGCGATCCACGCGCACCCCGACGAGGTCCTTCTTATCCACCTCGAACTCAAGCCAGGCGCCTCTGCTGGGGATGATCTTGGCTGAGAAGACGTCCTTGTCGGAGGTCTTGTCGATCGATCGCTCGAAGTACACACCCGGTGAACGCACCAACTGGGAGACCACGACGCGTTCGGTGCCGTTGATCAGGAAGGTGCCGCGGTCGGTCATCAGGGGGAACTCACCCATGAACACCGTCTGCGACTTGATCTCGCCGGTCTCATTGTTCATGAACTCAGCGGTCACGAACAGGGGCGCGGCATAGGTGAAGTCGTTCTCAGCGCACTGCTGGGCGGTGTACTTCGGGGGTTCGAAGCGGTGGTCCCGGAAGGACAGGGACATCGATCCGGCGAAGTCCTCGATGGGGCTGATCTCCTCGAAGATCTCCTCGAGGCCCGAGGTCATCGGGACGTCGCGCTGCCCGGACTTCACCGCTGCCTCGACGCGGGCCTGCCACTTCTCGTTGCCCATCAGCCAGTCGAAGCTGGCGGTCTGCAGGGCGAGGAGATCGGGAACCGCGAGAGGCTCTCGGATCTTGGCGAACGACGGACGGTGCAACTGAGGGGACAGGGTGCTCGAATCGGCGGTGGTGCGGGCGGCGGCCAAAGGGGGTCCTTCCACGTAGATCGCGGGCGAGCGCGCGGCACGACCAGTGCCCCGTATGGGCAGGAAAGGAAGGCAGCGCAACGCAGCAGTATACCCCGCGGGCACACCGCTGTCCACACCCCGAAGCTTCGCTCGTGAAGGCTCATCGTCCGGGAGGGGGCGACCGGTCGGGGAACAGCTCCCGATCGGACCCGCGCTGCTGCCGGTCCTCGAACCTTCACGGCGTCGAACCTGATCGGATGAACCCGATCGCTAGGCCCGGCCCCGCGGCACTCTCGTGCGCCCCGATGGTGCCTGTCCTGCAGGGCATCCGTCAAGCGCCACGCCGCGAGTCGTGACCGAACTGTCACCTGGGTATGGACTGCTCCCCTCAGTCCAGCCCCATCACGCCGAAGGCCCGCCATGCACGGGTCGCGTGCGTAGGCGGGCCTTCCTCGCCGACCCGGGGTTCGAGTCGACGAAGCGTGATGCTGGCGGACTGCCCTTCGATCCGAGCAGTCCGGTGGTGCGTGAGGCTGAGGGGTGCTACTTGAGGGTCACCGTGGCGCCGGCGCCCTCGAGGGCCTCCTTGGCCTTCTCGGCGGTCTCCTTGTTGACACCCTCGAGGATGGCCTTGGGCGCACCCTCGACGAGGTCCTTGGCCTCCTTCAGGCCGAGGCTGGTCAGCCCGCGGACCTCCTTGATGACCGGGATCTTGTTGTCGCCAGCGGCCTCGAGGATGACGTCGAACTCATCCTTCTCAGCCTCGCCGGCTCCACCGTCGCCGCCACCGGCAGCCGGGGCGGCCGCGGCCATCGCGACGGGCGCGGCGGCAGTGACCTCGAAGGTCTCCTCGAAGGCCTTCACGAACTCGCTGAGTTCGATGAGGGTCATCTCCTTGAACACATCGAGCAGATCGTCGGTGCTCATCTTCGCCATGATGGCGTTCCTTTCGTCGATCCGGCCGAGGGCCGGGTTGGAAGGTGGGCGGTTCAGCCCTCGGTCGAACCCTCGGCGGGAGCCTCGGGGGTCGTGGACGCCTCGGCCTCGGTGGCCTCAGCTGTTTCTGGTGCGGATTCTGGTGCGGATTCTGATGCGGCGTCAGCGGCAGGCTCATCGGCTGCCGGCTGGGGGGCCGCAGCTTCGGGGGCAGCCGTTGCCCCGGCGTCGGCGGGAAGAGTCTCCTGGAGTGCTGCGAAGAGCCGAGCGGCCTGAGACAGCGGGGCGTTGAACAGACCCGCA
>CBFHQG010000152.1:0-1867 GCA_965657825.1 Actinomycetes bacterium
TTCAGGAAAACTGCGCCGCCCCATTCGACGGAACTGTTGTCTCGGAAGTACGACCCGGTGATCGTGGTCTGAGCGGTATTAGCAACCTTGAGGGCCCCACCTACGATGTCGCCCGCAGTGGGGTCACCGACGGTGTCGTCGTGGAAGTTGGAGTTCGCCACATAGACCGAAGCGAGATTTCTCGCCGATACCCCACCGCCATCACCAGTGCTGTAATTTCCCGCGATTTCGGATCCTGTGATGACGAGCGCATCTGACCTATTGCCCCCCACTAGCAGTAACGCGCCGCCCTGCCCGGCTGCTCGGCCCTGCGCAAGGACAAGATCTCGGATGGTAAGCGTGTCGTCGGAGGCGTTGTCAGTAAAATCAGCATCGATGACACGCCTTGCGTAGTCCCCACTCAGCACGGGACTTTGACCGCCCACGTCACGGCCCTCCAGGGTTAGCGTGGTGTCATCAATGGCAAGCGTCGCCGTCAAGGTGATGTCGGCTGTTATGCAGATGACTGAATCGTCCACCGACGAAGCGATCGCGGCCTGTAGCTCGGTGTCGTCGGCTACGAGAGTTGCACTGGGCGAGCAACTCGCTGCCGCTGGCGTGACCGCGCGGGCATAGGTGACCGAGCGAAGGGCACCCGCATAGGTGGTGAGCAGTGCCCCGACCGCAACAGCACTCACCCCCACCAGGCGTCGACGAGAACGGGGCCGTGCAGCGCGCGAGGACATGGGCTTCCCTCCGGATAACCGCCGTGGGGCTTGGCAAATATCTGGAAGGTCTCAGAGATTTAGCTGATGGACAAATACGGCCTAGGGAAAACCCCAGGTCACTTACACATTGCGGCGGTATTGGCCTCCGACCTCGAAGAACGCCTCGCTGATCTGGCCGAGTGAACAGTGGCGCACTGCGCTCATCAATGCCTCGAAGACGTTGCCGCCACCCGTCGCTGCCTCCTTCAATCGCTGCAATTCCCGCTGGGAAACGTCTTGGTTGCGCTCATGGAAGGCGGCAAGTCGATCTAGTTGAGACCGCCTCTCTTCTTCCGTGCCACGGGCGAGTTCCAGGTCACCGATAGCCGCCTCCGCCTCTTCGGAGAGGAAGGTATTCACGCCGATAATCGGCAGGCTGCCGTCGTGCTTGCGCTGCTCGTACAGCATCGACTCATCCTGGATGCGACCACGCTGATAACCGGTCTCCATCGCTCCCAGCACCCCACCACGATCGGCGATCCGCTCGAACTCCGCGAGCACCGCCTCCTCGACCAGGTCGGTGAGCTGCTCGACGATGAAGGAGCCCTGCAGCGGGTTCTCATTCATCGACAGGCCCCACTCGGAGTCGATGATCATCTGAATCGCCAACGCCCGGCGCACCGACTGTGCACTCGGCGTGGTGATGGCCTCGTCATAGGCGTTGGTATGCAGAGAATTCGCGTTGTCGTACAGCGCACACAACGCCTGCAGGGTCGTGCGAATGTCGTTGAAGTCCATCTCCTGGGCGTGCAGGGAACGACCCGATGTCTGCACGTGGTACTTCAACTTCTGCGACCGCTCGTTCGCGCCATACACATCGCGCATCGCCACCGCCCAGATGCGCCGTGCGACACGGCCGATCACGGTGTACTCAGCGTCCATTCCATTGGAGAGGAAGAACGACAGGTTCGGCGCGAAATCGTTGATGCTCATTCCGCGAGCGAGATAGGACTCTACGTAGGTGAATCCGTTGGCCAACGTGAACGCCAACTGGCTGATGGGGTTCGCTCCTGCTTCGGCGATGTGATACCCGCTGATCGACACCGAATAGAAGTTTCGCACCTCGTGATCGATGAACCACTGCTGGATGTCGGCCATGCAGCGCAGCGAGAACTCCGTGG
>CBFHQG010000152.1:1877-2498 GCA_965657825.1 Actinomycetes bacterium
TGCAGGTGTTCTGGCCCTGGTCCTCCTTGAGGATGTCGGCCTGCACGGTGCCACGCACCGTCGACACCGTGCGAGCGGAGATCTCAGCATGTTCGCCATCGGTGGGTTCACGACCCTGCTCGACCCGAAATACGTCGACCTGCTGATCGATCGCGACATTGAGGAACATCGCGAGGATCGCCGGTGCCGGTCCGTTGATGGTCATCGACACCGACGTGTTCGGCGCACACAGATCGAAGCCGGCATACATATCGCGCATGTCATCCAGCGTCGCGATGGACACCCCGGAGGTGCCGACCTTGCCATAGATGTCCGGGCGCAGGGCCGGGTCACGCCCATACAGCGTGACCGAGTCGAATGCCGTTGACAGACGGGTCGCTGGTTGACCTTCGCTGAGCAGATGGAAGCGGCGATTGGTGCGCGCAGGGTCCCCCTCGCCGGCGAACATCCGCGCTGGTGCTTCACCGGTGCGCTTGAACGGGAACACTCCGGCGGTGAAGGGGAACGCACCGGGGAGGTTCTCTGTGCGCAGGAACCGCACGAGCGCACCCGGTTCATCGTCAGGAGGCAGGGCAACCCGGCGCACCTCGCTGCCTGACAGAGTCCTACGGGTCAGGGGCG
>CBFHQG010000153.1:0-2434 GCA_965657825.1 Actinomycetes bacterium
GCAGCGTCGAGGCTGCCTACTGGGTCGACATGGGCGATAAGCGGTTTCTGCGCTGGGTCATGCCACAGCCTGAGGAGCGTCTCCTCGACGCCCTGGCCCGCCTGCGTGCTGCGGGCCAGGCCGAACTGCCCGGGGTGCCCAGCCGCTTCGTCGGCTCCTTCCGCGCCGATGGTCTGCTCGTCCCCGTGTGGGAGTTGACCGAGGGCAGTGACGCCCAGGCGTGTGAGCCGGCCACCGAGGAGTTCGGCTTGACGATCAGCCAGGCCTACGAGGTCACCACGCCGCTGACCTCCGCTGAGCGCAGCGCCCGCTCCGGCTTGCAGACACGCCAGATCACCCTGCGCTGAGCCAGGGCTCCCCGTGTGCTCACAGGGCGCCGATGAACTCCACGAGCGTCCACACGGCGAGTGCGGCCAGCACGATCCCCGAAGCGATGCGCACGATCCACAGTGGTAACCGGGCCGCCAACCAGGTCCCGAGCAGCACCGCGGCGCCGGAGACGGTGAGGAGCGCCGCCCAGGCACCGATGAACACCGAGATGAGCGAACCACTCGAAGCCGCCAGCCCGGCGGTGAACAACTGCGAGAGGTCGCCCCATTCCGCAGCGAACAGAACTCCGAAACTGATGGCGAACATCCGACCGCTCGAAGTCGTGGTCTGCGTCTTGGGACCCTCCTCGAGTGCTGCACGTCGCGAGCGAAATCCGGTGACGAGCATGTACACGGCACCGATGGTGAACAGGACCGCGGTAAGTCCCAGGGTGATCGCCCTGGGGAGGAGTGACAGCAACCCACCGGCGGTCACCGCGATCGCAGTCTGCGCACCGAGTGCGGTGCCGACGCCCAGCCAGACCGGTAGGCGGCGATAGCGGGTGGCGAGCACCACGGTCGCGACCATCGTCTTGTCGGGTAGTTCGGCGAGCAGGATGACACCGAAGGCGATCACCAGCGCCGAAGGGTCCCACCAGTTCACGCAGGAGCCCCGCCTGACTCAGATGGCGGATCCTTCGCATCATCGGCCGCATGAGTGGGTGCGATGACCGGTGTGGTGGGATCGCGGTCCCCACTCCAGGGTGCCCGTACGACGTCGTAGATCAGCGCAAGTCGGTAGGCGGAGTATTCATAACGCTGCCGGGTCGCGGAGAAGTACGCCCACGCCTTATCAAGGTCAGTGTCGATGGGGGCGCCTGCTCGCTTCAGCATCGCTACCGCTTCGTCGAAATCCGCGCGGGTCAGGCTGATCGGATGCGCCTCGTCACCGAGAATCTCACCGCCTGCGGTGCCCATACCGGTTCGCAGGGTGTCGGAGGAGATCGCCTTGCGTACCGCGGAAATGCCCGCGGAATCCGACGGGATCTCGTCGAGGTGCTGCAGGAATTCGGAATAGTCGACGTGCTGATGGTGCGGTCGGATAGCGCGGCGGGCGGCGAGGCGCAGGGCACGCGAGGTTCTCTGGCTCAACTCGACGGCGAGCAGAGCATTCATCGTGAGCGAACCCTCCTCGATCAGGGACAGAGCCTGCACCCGCGGTCCCTTGGAGTTCAAGGCGTTGCTCAATGCAGCGGCGTCGACGACGGCGAGGAGCGAGATGAGCCAGTGGCGCTCGGCGATCGCGGAGCGCATCCGACTGAGTGGTGGGTAGAGCGTTTGAGCCAGCCGCACATCAGCGGCCCAACTCGTCCAGGTCATGAAGATGCCGGTGAGTCGATCCTGCGCCTGCAGCAGGCTGACCCGCGCGAGGAGTTCGGGGCCCCAGGCGGGTTCGCCGGCCATCGTGCCGAGCAAGGATGTCGCGTTCTCACGCGAGAGCCACGCGCTGTACAGGGTGGGCAGGAATCCGATCAGCAGGGCGATGACGACCGGGCCGGTGGCGGCCGCCATGAACTCCACGAAGGTCTGGTCCTCCGAAGGCGTGCCCCACAGCCCGAGGGTGAACAAGCCTGATCCGGCCGCCTCCAGGCTCTGGGCGAAGGAGTAGTCGCTGATGCCGAAGATCATCAGGGCGTAGGCGAAGACGTAGATGACCAGCCACACGGCGAGATTGGTGAAGACAGCGATGGGGCCATTCCACGACAGGATCCGGTCCCGTCGGGCGAAGTTCGGGTGCAGCCGCGCCGCTAGCGCGTAGAGGCGATTGACCACCCTGGTCACGCTGGCGGCCAGAAGCGAGGGGATCGCCCGGGGGATGACCATGGTGCGCACGAGGCTGAGGGTGTTGAAGATGAACAACAGGACACCGATCGCGAAGGGCACGACCCGGACGACCGGATCCCATGCCCCGACATCGAAGTCCAAGGCCTGCAGCACGGCACCACAGTAGTGGGCGCGAACCGTCGGAGGGGGTGAGGCGGACTAGGCTGTGCGCCCATGACCCTCGACACGTCGAGCGCCTCACTGGTCGCCCTGATCGGGGCGATCATCGCGGTGCTTGCGCT
>CBFHQG010000154.1:0-2423 GCA_965657825.1 Actinomycetes bacterium
TTGCGTAACTGCCGATCATCGTGTTGTCGTAGGTCCAGAAGTTCCGGTCGACCTTCGGGCTACCACCGCTGGAGGCCTTGACCGCCCGCTTCATGCCCTTCTCGAATCCCTTCTGGAAGGCATTGCGCTGCTTGGCATTCCAGTCAGCGGGAAGGGTGAAGCCGTTGGTCGTCAAGCCGATCTTCGCGTAGCGCTTCAACTCTGCGCGCTGATCGAAGGACGGTGGGACATAACGTGACTTCGCGCCATACTGAGGCACGATCCAGGCCGGCAATTGGCTCAGTCGCGTGCCGCTCAGACCCACCCCGCGCCCTGGCGGTGGGCTGATGGCCAGTGAGGAACCGGCCTGGTCGAAGAACTCCGTAGCCTGCGTCGGCGCATTCCGGTACGCCTGGGCCTGCTGGATCTGCTCGGCTGTCGGAGTGAACACGTAGCTGTCAGGGGGCACCGGTGCGTTGCCATTCGCCTGGAACTCCGCAAGCGTGTTGAGGTAGAACTCCTTGACGACGGTGTTGTAGACGCTCGTCGTCGACGCAGGATCGGAGGCGTCGGCAAGCGCATCGGCCCGTACCCGCACGACCAACCAGTTGAGCATCGTGTCGCTGGCCACGACCGGGAACCGCTCACCACCGATGATCACCTGCTTGCGTGAGGCATAGGGCGAGTCCGGGCTTACCAGAAGGTACGACGTCGCCGTCGAGGACGGTGTCGTGCGATTACCGATAGATCCGATCGTGTTGATGAACGAGTCGAGGTAGTTCGCCACGTAGTAGGAATCCGTGGTGGGTGGCACGGTGAGGACGAGTTCATCGGTTTCATTGAAGTCGACGAAACCATTGAGATAGAGCACCGAGGAATCACCGGCGTTGCTACCGGAGTTGTTCCAGGCCGCAGCGTTCTGGCCGTACTTCAACGCGTTGATGGGTGCGTTGATCAACTCGTTGTACAAAGAGAAGCGGTAGACGAACTCCGGTGCGAGTGCCCAGACGGTGGCCTGCGCCGTCAACTCCCGGATCTGCTTGGTTGACATCGACGAAGCCGCGGATGAGACCGGCGGATCCTCGGCCGCCACCGCCGTGGAGCCCACCCCAGCAAGGACGAGGGCGCCCGCGAGGAGCCCGGTCGTGACCATTCGTCGCAGCATGCGCACTCCCTGTTCGTGCTTCTAGCCCCCGGTGGGTCGAGTCAATCAGGTGCGGTGAGCCGATTGCCACTCGGCGGCAACGTCGAGAAAACGTGCATTGGCTTCCGCCTCGGCGACCGTCACGCGCACACCTTCACCCGCGAACAGACGCACCGTGAGCCCTTCAGCCTCGCAAGCAGCGGCGAAGTCGAGGGCACGGTCACCCATACGCAGCCAGATGAAGTTGGCCTGCTGTTCGGCGACCACCCATCCTTGCTCTCGCAGTGCCTGGACCATCCGCGCGCGTGCCTGCGCAAGCTCGGTCACGCGCTCGAGCAGCTCGGCCTCACGCTCCAGTGAAGCCAGCGCTGCTTCTTCGGCGATGGTGGAGATGCCGAACGGCAGAGCCAGCTTGCGCAGAGCCTGCGCGACCGGCTCGTGCGCGATCGCGAATCCGACACGAAGCGCAGCGAGCCCGTAGGCCTTGGAGAACGTGCGCAGTACCGCGACATTCGGCCGCTCTCGGTAGACCTCCAGACCATCTGGCATATCGGGGTCGTCGATGAACTCCGCATACGCCTCATCAAGAACAACCAGGACATCGGTGGGCACCCGGTCAAGGAAACGCGTCAACTCGCCTCGATGCACCACCTGACCGGTCGGGTTGTTCGGGTTGCACACGAAGATCAACCGCGTCCGATCGGTGATCGCATCTGCCATCGCCTCCAGATCATGGCGCTCGTCAGGCAGCAGCGGCACCTGGACGCTGCGGGCACCGGCGATCTGGGTCCAGATCGGATAGGCCTCGAAGGATCGCCACGCGTAGATCACCTCATCGCCGGGATCAGCGACCGCATCGATGAGTTGACCGCACAGCGCGACACTGCCGGTACCCAGGGCGAGGTGCTCCGGTGGCACGTCGAAACGTTCGGCCAGCGCTGAAACGAGGCGGGTCGAGAAGGGATCGGGATAGCGGTTCATCTCCGCCGCCGCACGCATCACCGCCTCCATCACCCCCGGCAGCGGTGGATACGGGTTCTCGTTGGAGGAGATCTTGTACGACACCAGGTCAGCGCGCTCCGCCGGTCGCTGCCCGGCCTTGTAGGCAGGCAGTCCGTCGAGGCTGGCACGAAGGCGCGGAGTGGTCACGAGCGGCAAGCCTAGGGCGGGATGGCCACCCACGCGATCAGGCCCGTTCCTCCGCGATACTCCTACGCTCGTTCCTCCGCGATGCTGTTCCCGCCATCGACCGTCACACACTGGCCCGTCAGGTAACCGGCACCTGGAGTCGCCAACCAGG
>CBFHQG010000155.1:0-2362 GCA_965657825.1 Actinomycetes bacterium
GACCGGTGATTACCGTTGGCGGCTGGCTGGTTCACCTCCGTCCAATCGTAGAGCGCCTGCGGGTTCGCAGCCCAGGCATTGGCGCACATAGGTGACGTGCGATCTCCGAAGAAGCAGTCGTAGATTCGCGAGGTTGGATTCGTCATCGAACCATGTGCCTGTGCGGCTGGTGCAACAGCCACGGAGGTGAGCATCGCTCCCATCACTCCAAAGACGCTGGCAAAAGCGATCGTGCTGCGGCGAACGCTGCCGGTGAACTTCATCAGACAACTCCCTGCGATTCGGAGGTGCTATCGGGTGAACATGTGTGTGCGTGGCTTCATGCTCACCGGGTAGGTATCGACGTTTCCACTCGAGGCAACCATTCCCAGGTGCTTTTGAAGATCTACCGACATGGGGTTCGGTTTCTACTGCAGTGCCGACCAGCCGAATAACTCACCCTCATCAGAAATGCTGTAGCGAGCACCGCTGACGAGTAGACCGCACACAGGTGTGGTGTTTACACTCAACAGTCGTGGCCGGATGGGTCAGCGGTATAGCCGTCAGTGTGCTCGCCGGAGCGCTGATGCTCGCTGTTCCTACCGCGGCCGAAGTCACTGCTTCGAACATCACCTCGACCAACATCCACCCGATCGGACCCGAGTCGATCTGGCAACCGGCATTGGAGCGCGGACTCCTTCAAGGCAAACGGTGCAAGAAACGCCACGCAGTGCGAGTCGTGGCTGAGGTGACATACCGTTGCCGAGGAAAAGCAGGGAACTTGAGATGGCGGAAGATCGTGCCGCGACCACCAGCTGGACCGACGCCGGCCCCTGGGCCTGCGACTCCAGTTGACGGAGATCCCTGTACCACCATCGGTGAGCGCATCGAGATGGCGAGCGGCTATCTCGAATGCCGGAAGGTCGGCGGAGACAAGCGGGTATACCGGCACCTGACGCTGGACCCGCCCAGCCCGGGAATCACCGTGTCTCCGGAGCCAATAGAGACCTGCCGCCTGTTAGATACGCGTGTCAACAGGGGACGGCCACCGGGCCCCGGGGGCACGCTCATCTCCGAGGCCATCGCCTACCCGGTGACGTCGGCGACGCGGCCTTTGCCGCTGCCGGCCGCGGGCACCACGAAGGTCGCCGTGTTGCCCATCGATTTCATAGATGTTCCCGGAGATGGGAATCCACAGGATTGGCTAGGCCTGCAGTTGCGGCGGGTCGACGCCTGGATCGAGCATTTCTCCGATGGCCGACTCGGCTATGAATGGGTGACCAGCGGGGAATGGATCCGTGCCAGCAAGCCCTCGACGAGATATCAGTTCATCCACCCGTCACGTGGCGGGGTCATGCCGCCGGGTCTGCCGCAGGGGCCATTCCAGTCCGAGCAGTGGATCACCGAGGATCTGCTGCACAGCGTCCCGACCGACCTCGACCTCACCGGCGTGAAGGCGATCGTCTTCGTGTATCCCCCGCAGGTGGAAGCCATCTACGACCTCGCCGTGCGGGACCTGCGCATCACTTCACCCCGCAATCTCGGCCATGTCCTCATGTTCACCACCGGCCGCTGGCTGTACGAGGAGGATCGACCGCTGTGGTCCTACATGATCCACGAGTTCGGGCACTTCCACGGAATTCCCGGCCATGCCCCCTTCGATGGGAATCCGCTGGATGTCATGACGAATCAGCACGGAATGGCGATCACGCTCAACACCTGGTCGCGGTTGACGATGGACTGGATCGACACCGACGCGGTGTATTGCACGCGCCGTGAGGGGCTCGGTGAGCATGAGGTGACGCTCAGCCCCATCGACCGCGACGAGACTGGTACGAAGGCCGTGATGGTGCGGCTGTCGGACAGCCAAGCTCTGATCATCGAATCGCGGCGGCGTAGTGACTTCAGTTCGGATCACTTCGGGTGGCCGGGATTACCCGCCGGTTTCTATGGTCTGACGGTCATGCGCGTGGACACCTCCGTGGATCTGAACCGGGTACAGCGCCCGGGCGCGTATCTGGATTACATCGAGGCTCCTGAGTTGAATCACGGCATCCTGCGCATGCCGCTGATGGTCGACGTCGATCTGGACTGGGTGCTCTACGAGGGCGAATCGATGACGGTCGATGGCGTTCGCATCGAGTTGCTGCGCTCCGGTGACTTCGACACCGTTCGTGTGGGTGCCGTTCAGTAGGGCACATCAGCATCCCCGGCTGATCGATCCTCTGGCATAATCACGGGGCGCCTTCGCGGGTGTAGTTCAATGGCAGAACATCAGCTTCCCAAGCTGACAGCGCGGGTTCGATTCCCGTCACCCGCTCGCGTGCGAAGGGTCCGGGGTTGATCCCCCGGGCCCTTCGTGCGTGATGGGGTAAATCGTCGG
>CBFHQG010000156.1:0-2306 GCA_965657825.1 Actinomycetes bacterium
GCCGAACCCCGACGCATCCGGCCACCGCCACATCAGCTGGGACGAGCCGCGCTCCATCGGCCAATGGCGACTCGCTGCGATCCTCACCGCCTACGGCCTCGCCCCCATCGGCATTCCCCCGGCGACCACCGACACCACCACCCCCGATGGCGCACGCGCCATCCCCGGCCTAGACATCCGCATCGTCATCGACCTGCCCACCGCGCTCGGGCTGGCCAACAACCCCGCCGACCTACCCGGCTACGGGCCTCTCGACCCCGACCTCGCACGGGTCCTGGCCGCCAGTGGCGACTGGACCCGCTGGATCACCGACCCCGTCCACGGCTACCTCCTCGACGACGGTGACCGGCGCCTGCCCACCGCGCGCCTGGCCCGCTACATCAACGCCCGCGACGCCCGATGTGACGCACCATCATGCTCACGCACCACACGACTCGACATCGACCACACCCCGCCCTACGCCACCACCGGCCTTACCAACGCCGACACCCTCACGCGTGCCTGCATTCGCCACAACCGCAGCCGTGACAAGGCGAAGTGGCACACTCCCGGTAGTCGCACCTGGGTCAGCGCCCTCGGCCGGCGCTACACAACCCTCCTTCACCAGCCACTCCCCCGTCCCGAACCCGACGACGATCCACCACCGTTCTAATGTCAGGAACCTCGTTGTCGATTTTCCGCCACTTGGTGTTCATCCATCGCTAGCATCCGCGCATGTCGATTTCTCGGGACACCACCTCGACCACCACCCCACCCACCTCCGGTTTCGACCGCTGGTTCGAGATGACCAAGCGCGGCTCCAACTGGACTCGTGAAATCCGCGGCGGAGTCGTCACCTTCGTGACGATGGCCTACATCGTCGTCCTCGGACCACTCATCCTCGGCACTGCAACCGATGGCACCGGCTCCCTCATCGGCGGCTTCGACAACGTCGGCGGTTCCATAGCCGCCGTCGCCGCCGTCATGGCCCTCGTCGCGGGCGTGATGTCCATCGTGATGGGAGCGATCGGACGCATCCCCCTCGCCATCGCAGCCGGCCTCGGACTGCTCCCCGTCGTCGCGTTCTCCCTCGCCCCCCGCATGACCTGGGCCGACGCGATGGGCCTCGTCATCCTCGAAGGCGTCGTCGTCCTCATCCTCGTCCTCGTCGGCCTGCGCAAGAAGGTCTTCGACGCCATCCCCGATCCGCTGAAGTTCGCCATCGGCGTCGGCATCGGTCTGTTCATCACCCTGATCGGCCTCGTCGATGCCGGCATCACCCGCCCCGGAAACCCGCTCATCAACTTCGGCGTCAACGGCAACCTCGTCGGCTGGCCCGCCTTCATCTTCGTGTTCGGCCTGCTCCTGATGAGCGTGCTCGTGGTCTTGAAGGTCCGCGGTGGGCTGCTCATCGGCATCATCGTCACCACGATCCTGGCGATCACAGTGCAGGCGCTGTTCGACATCGGCCCGCGGAGCGACGACAACCCCGCCGGCTGGGGCCTCAACGTGCCGGGCATGCCCACCTCACTGACCGCGACTCCCGACTTCTCCTTGATCGGGCAGTTCAACCTGTTCGGTGCCTTCACCGCGATCGGCGTGCTCGCTGCCGGGCTTGCCGTGTTCAGCCTGATGCTCACCGACTTCTTCGACACCATGGGCACCGCCTTCGGCATCGCTGCTGAAGGCGAGATCCTCACCGAGGACAACGACGTGCCCCACATGCAGTCGATCCTTGCCGTCGACGCCACCGCAGCAATCGTCGGTGGCGCAGCCAGCGCCTCCAGCAATACCGCCTACATCGAATCGGCAGCCGGAGTCGGCGACGGAGCCCGCACCGGTATCGCCGCCATGGTGACCGGTGCACTGTTCCTCGTCGCGATGTTCTTCACCCCGCTGGTCAGCATCGTCCCGTGGGAGGCCGCTGCACCAGCGCTCGTCGTCGTCGGCGCCATGATGATGATGCAGGTCCGCAAGATCGACTTCACCGATCTTGCGATCGGGATCCCTGCCTTCTTGACGATCGTGCTCATGCCATTCACCTACTCCATCGTCAATGGAATCGGTGCTGGGTTCGTGTCCTGGGTGGTGATCAAGGCCTGCCAGCGGCGTTTCTCTGAGATTCCCGTCGTCATGTGGGTCGTCGCGGTGGCGTTCGTGATCTACTTCGCGGCCGATCCGATCTCGGGGTGGCTGGGCCTGTAGTCACCTACTCGTCGTAGGGCGGATCGGCGGTCACGATCAACTCCCCGGTCTGTGCGCCGGTGAGGTTCAGTGCGAACGGCGCCGTACCGCTCGCCGGCACATCGAGGGTCGTGCTGCCGCCG
>CBFHQG010000157.1:0-2305 GCA_965657825.1 Actinomycetes bacterium
GATGAAGGCATCCACGGTGACATCTACCTGTTCAAGAACAACACCGATAGTGCAGGTAACTCGTACGGATGCCACGAGAATTACCTCATCTCCCGTCATGGGGACTTCACCAAGATCGCAGACGCGATGCTGCCGTTCCTCGTCTCTCGCCAATTGATCACCGGTGCCGGCAAGGTCCAGCAGACCCCACGTGGGGCGGTGTACTGCATGAGCCAACGCGCCGACCACATCTGGGAGGGTGTGTCGAGCGCGACGACCCGCTCGCGGCCGATCATCAACACACGGGATGAGCCCCACGCGGATGCGGAGCGTTACCGGCGGCTCCACGTGATCGTCGGGGACTCGAATATGAGCGAGACGACGACCATGCTCAAGGTCGGATCCGCTGACCTCATCCTGCGGATGCTCGAGGCTGGAACCGTCATGCGCGACATGACGTTGGAGAATCCCATTCGGGCGATCCGCGAGATCAGCCACGACCCGACGGGACGACGCACGGTGCGTCTTGCGAACGGGCGCGAGTTGTCGGCGCTGGAGATCCAATCGGAATACTTCGAGAAGGCTCGGGATTTCGCCGATCGTCACGGACTGGCATCGGATCCCCGATCAGTGCCGGCACGGGTACTGGACCTGTGGGAGCGGGTGCTGAAGGCCGTCGACACCGAGGACCTCGACGCGATCGGTACCGAGATCGACTGGGTCATCAAACTCAAGCTGCTGCAGCGCTACATGGATCGCCATGGAATGAGCCTGAAGGACCATCGCATCGCGCAATTGGACCTGACCTATCACGACATCAGCAGGGAGCGGGGGCTGTTCTATCTGCTGGAAAAGCGTGGAATGGCCGAGCGCATCACCCACGAACCAGAGGTCTTCGAAGCGATGAATGTGCCACCAGCGACCACTCGTGCCAAGTTGCGAGGTGAGTTCATCAGGCGTGCTCAGGAACGCCGGCGCGACTACACGGTGGACTGGGTTCACCTGAAACTCAACGACCAGGCACAGCGCACGGTCCTGTGCAAGGACCCCTTCGCCAGTGTCGATGAGCGCGTGGACAAGCTGCTCGCCTCCATGTGATCATCGCCTCCATGTGCGGGCCGGCCATGGGATAGCCTCCCTGTCGTGAAACGAATGCTGACTGCCCTGGCCGCAACCCTCCTCGCCACCGCGACCCTGACCGCCTGTGGCGGAAGTGACGACGGTGATGCCGACGGCGCCACCGGATGGGCGGTCAGTGACTGCTCGCAGTTGATCGAACCGACCAATGCCACCCAACCGGCCGAGGGATCCACCGTCGAGGGGACGGTGGCCGTTGCCGGCTCCATCGATCAGGCCCCGGTCGTGTCGATCGAGGGTGATGCCACGCCCGCCACCTCGTTGACCACCGTCGACCTGATCCCCGGGAGCGGGCCGGGTGTCGCCCCCGGAGCTGAGGTCACCGTGCAGTACTGCGGGATCGGATTGACCACGAGGACGGTCTTCGATTCCTCCTGGTCGCGCGGTGAGCCCATCACCTTCCCCCTCGCTGGGGTGATTGCCGGTTGGCAGGAGGGCATTCCCGGGATGCAGCCGGGGGGTCGGCGCTTGCTCATCATCCCCGCTGATCTGGCCTACGGTCAGAATCCTCCGACCCCGGCGATCCTGCCCGGGGAGACACTCGTGTTCGTGGTCGACCTCCTCGCCAGTTGAGGTGGGAGATCGACGTTCATTCCAGGTGACCATCACAATTCAGGGAGCGTGCCGTGAGCAGTGCGTCAGAGAAGCCTGAGATCGACTTCATCGAGGGTCCGCCACCTGCGGTACTCGTTGTCGAGGACCTCATCATCGGGGAGGGCGATGAGGCGACCCCGGGTGCCACCGTCACGGTGCACTACGTCGGGGTGGACTTCGAAACCGGAGAGCAATTCGACGCCTCCTGGGATCGTGGAGAGGCCATCAGTTTCCCCCTCGCCGGCCTGATCGCCGGCTGGCAGGAGGGCATCCCGGGAATGCGTGTCGGCGGACGTCGCCAGTTGGTCATTCCACCTGCGCTCGCCTACGGAGAATCCGGTGGACATCGGCTGGCTGGGCGCACCCTTGTCTTCATCATCGATCTCCTGGGAGTTGGCGCCTGATAGCGGAGCACGCGGGTTCGAGGGGGAGTAGGTGGATCGCACCGAACGCTTATTGAATCTCGTCCTGTGCCTGCTGTCCGCTTCGGCACCGGTCGGCCGCGAGACGATCCGCAGGATCGTGGCCGGCTACGACTCCTCGAGCTCGGACTCGTCTTTCGAGAGGATGTTCGAACGGGATAAGGACGAACTGC
>CBFHQG010000158.1:0-2229 GCA_965657825.1 Actinomycetes bacterium
AGAGGACGCCGCTCTCAGCAACGTCCCCCAGGGCAGCGGACTCAGGGGTGATGCGTTCAAAGGTCAGGGTGAAGATGGTCATGATGTGATCTCCGGGTTGCCTCGTCAGTACACGGGAACCCATCCCGTGCAGACGCCCTCGCGGGCGTTTCGGCTTAGAGCGGTTCGATCTCCTCCAGGCGTGCCTCAAAGCGTTTCTGCATCAGGCGGTAGGCATCCCAGTTGACTCTGTAGGTGGCGTCCTCCAGGGCGTCCCTCATGCGGAGGACTCCAGCGCGCTGCTCGATGCTCGTGCAGTCATGGAGGGTGTCGGCGAGGATCTCGCCCAGGGTGGTGGCGCTGCGCTTGCTGAGGTTCATGGCTAGCCCTCCCACCCATTGCGCACCAGCCGATACCCATGCTCCTGGGCATCAGCGGGGGAGCAGAGGTGCCAGCCCCAGGGGCCTTCTGCGCACTCCTCTTCAAGATCGAGGAGGCGCTCCACGGCGATGGTGATGGCGGGGATGACCTCACCCCGGTAGGCCTCGACGCCGTCGCAGTCCCGGCCACCGTGGACGATGCCCACGCGCCCATCCTGGGCAACCAGGGCGATGCACTGGGCCAGGGCCTCACGGCGCGCCAGGCGGCTCTGGAGGGTGGGACGCGCCAGGGGGAAGTCCCGGCGCAGATTCTCGCGGCAAAGCTTGACCAGCTTGCCTTCCTCGCGGGCGAGGCGAGGGCCAGCCTCAGCGTGGACCCTGGCAACGTAGGCCTGGGCGTTGAACAGAGCGCGGAAGGATTCGGTGCGGCTCATGGTCAGTCTCCTGGGGGCGGGATGCCCCCTCAGTGGTTAACAGTGGTCAGTGTACAGCGGTTGAGTGTCAGCGTGCAACGTGATTGGGAATGCCCAGCACTTCGCGCACTCTCTCGCGCAGGGTGGGCTGGGCGTGGAAGTAGCCCTCGCCCTCGTAGTCGATGAAGGCGGACTCCAGGGTGGTGTCGTAGCGTCGGGCATAGGCGCGGATCGCGTGACTGTGGTGGTGCGCTTCTGCCTCGATAGGGTCAACCTCAGCGAGGAGCCACTCAAGCTCGCGAGCGGTCTCGCCCAGGGACACGCTGCAGCCCCGATGGAAGGCGGCATCGTCCGCCAGGTGGACCGGGTCGCCCCTCTCTCTGTCAGCGAAGGGATCGTCCAGGTCATCATCCTGGGACGCCAGGGCGTCGGCATGGCGCGCCTGAGCGCGCTGCTTATCGATGAGTTGCCGCAGGCGTTTGATCAGTTGTGCATGGGTCATGTCAGTCTCCTAGTATCCAAGCCAGATGAGAACGTCACGGGAGCAGTATGTGGCACTCCGCCCATGCTCCTCGGTGAACTCCGAGAAGCTAACCTGGTGGGCCGCAACCCAGGCTCGGGCAGTGCGGCGCGAGACCGGGTAGCCCTCCAGGGCTGCGTCAAGGTCATGCTGGTAGTTGGTCATGGTGTGATCTCCAGGGTTGTGCAGAGGGTCTGCATGACAGCCACCTCAGGGAAGCGGCTGTGATTCAGACTCTTCGCGGCGTTAGCCGGATTGATTTAGTCCGGGCAGATTGGGCGCAGTCAGGGGGTCGGTGAGCAGTGCAGCCCTTTCGGAAACTTCACTCACCTGGCCCGGCACCTGCGCTTTAGGTCCGGCCCGCTCTCGCGGGGTGCGTGGCTTGCTCTGACTCGCGTCTGCCCTCTCGGTACGGCGCGCATCGCGGCTCTCACGCTCCAGCACATTTGCCCGGCTGGTAGGTTCACCCTGGTAGCACTGCCCCGTTCGGGTACTGGCTTCACCGTGATGGGTGGCGGGATTCAGTCGGCTCCCCGTCGCCGTTGATGTGAACACTAGTCGTGTGTCGGAGGATGGTCAACAAAAAACAATGACCGTTCATCGGCTGACGCCATTCGCGGCTCCGCCGCTTCTCGGGGTCCGTCTTCGCCTCCCATGCACGGCCAGGTCGGCCCGGCTGCGCACCAGGCACGGCGGTTGGTCGGATGCACGCGTGCGCGTATCATTGGCTCAATGGGAATACAACCCCTCAACCAGGGAGCAAGGAACATGGCAAAGCAGTTGACTCCAAAGCAGTTGCATTTCGCTCGATGCGTGGCGCAAGGCATGACGCAAGCAGATGCGTATCGCGAGGCGTACAACCCCAGGGAAGGGACAACAGCGGCAAGCATTCACACCCTGGCAAGCAGGCTGATGGGACAGGTTGAGATTAGATCCA
>CBFHQG010000159.1:0-2178 GCA_965657825.1 Actinomycetes bacterium
GCCCGTCGAGCAGATCACCCCAATAGATGAACTGGGCGGGCAGCAACGAGATCGTCACACCCAGGGATGCGGCCCGGTCGAACTGGTCTCCCCTGCATCCACCGACGTGCTCGACCCGCCAGCGATGATCGGTGCCCAACAGGTTGTTCGTGGCCAGGGCGTGCTCATAGGCATCGAGGACGATGTCGAGCCCCACGTCACCGTTGACATGGAAGGCGAACTGCCAGCCTTCGGGGGCATGCTTGGCGAGCACCGCATCGAGTTCAGCCCGCGTGTAGTTCATCATCCCCTCGCCACCCGGCCCGAGCGGGATTTCCGCCTGCCTGACGACGGGTGTGTCCAGATAGGGGAAGGACGAGGCGATGGTGCCCACCCATGGCGACCCGTCCGCCCACAGCTTGATGCCCTGCTTCCACAGCATCGCTGGCTTCGGTGAGGTGATCTTCTCACCGCACGTGTCATCGATGGACATGTGATACAGCGCGATACGCACCGGGGTTCCCTCAATTGTGGTGCATGCCTCGTAGGCCTTCAGCATGTCGTCCTGGTAGGTGTGCTCGGTCGTCATCGTCACGCCGTTGGCGGACATCATCTGCAAGAACTTGGCCAGGGATTGCAGAGGATGCGGTACCGCTTCACCGAGGATCTTCCCGACGGCGACCAAGATGGCTGCGGTTTCATAGGCCCGTCCATTCGAGGTCCCGTCCTCGTTTCGACCGAAGCGAGCGCCTACCGGATCGGCGGGCGGCTTGTTGTCGACCCAGCCATTAAGGGTCACGACAGCGGAGTTGAAGTACACCTCGTGGCCGGAGTTGTCGACGACGACGACCGGGCGCGAGGGGAAGAACGCATCGAGGTCGGTATTGGTGAGTTCGGGTGCACCCTGCAGCAGTCGATCGAGGCCGGCGAAGAGCGCTGCCTGACCTTCGGGGAGTTCACTGTCGACCTTGGTGAAGAGCTTCTGCACATCGGCATAGGTCGGGTACCCCATGTAGGGGGCCATCCAATAGGCGGGATCCTGAGTGAGCATCCCACTGAGGAGGGGGTGGCTGTGGGCGTCGATGAACCCGGGCATGAGCACGGTGTCACCGAGGTCGGTGACACCCACTCCGGGTGCTGCTGCCTGAACCTCAGCGAGGGTGCCGATCGCGGTGATCGTGCCTGTTGACGTATCAATAGCTATGGCCTCGGCCCGAGCGTGGGCGTCTTCCATGGTGAGGATGGTGGATGCGGTGATGATCAGATCGGTAGCCATGTCTTGCCCTCCAGGGTCTGGACTTCCTGTCCAGAACCTAGCGGACTCCCTTTCGGCTTCACCAGGCCGATGCGGCCACGCTCTCCTCCTGGCAATCGACTGCCCCACCTGCGTTCGTACTCGCACCACTTTCTGAGTCTGGGCAACCCTGTGGAATCGCTGGGACTGAGTCTCCAGCCTGTTTCACGGCCGCCACGAAATCGATGTAGCTGGGATTGCCCTGCGGAAACAACGGCGCGACAGAGACGAGGTCGGCTCCACATCCTGCGTCAGGGTCCGAGCAGTCATCGACGTACTTCATCCACTCGCCTGGGTTCTGCGCACTGACCGGGCAGGTGCAGGTGGCGGTGCCATCGGCGTTCTGTGTGCACAGGGCCCCGTAGCAGTCGGCCCACTGTCCGCCGTTGCACTTCACTGATCGTGCGGAGGTGACATTCGTGGTGGTGAAGGTCGACATCACGAGGTTGCTCTGATTGAGGATGACGAAGGAGCTGGTTGGCACGGGACTGAGTGTCCAGGTGTCTTGGAGCATCTGGCATTCGCACTGGGCATTGCCGTCTGGGCCGGGCTCACCGCATTTCGCCTGGTTGCAGATGGCGAAATCTCCCTGGAACACATATCCGCTCGGGGTGATGATCGAACCGTCTGCGGAGATCGGATAGGGAGCAGTCGTCGGCGACGAACTGGCGTCATCAGAAGCGGTCGATGAGCAGGCAGCGAGCAGGGCTGCAGCAGCGAGTAACCCGAGCCCAGCGGGAATGCGGAATGTCATGGTGATGAGTGTGTCACTCGTTGCGATCACAGGCAGTGGCCTCGACTCATTCCCGTTTTCTGTGCCGGTGATCAGCCAATGACCGCTTTCGGGGTGGCCGGTTGGTCCATTGCTGGCCGGTGGCCGTATTGGTCAAAGTCAATTGGTGGTT
>CBFHQG010000160.1:0-2123 GCA_965657825.1 Actinomycetes bacterium
GAGCGTGAGACCATGGAGGGGTGGTCGAGGATGCACGCGGCGCACCGGCAGGCGAGGTGCACGACTGGTTTCGTCGCTCACGCGAACTCCTCGAACGTGGTGACGCCGGAGCCAGCCTGATCCTCATCGATCGTGTGCTCGACGTCGACCCGACCGCACTGGCCGCGGTGGAGATCCGAGCACGCGCATTGTTCGACTCCCAGCGGTTTGACGCAGCCGCCGAGGAGTTCGCCGGCATCACGCAGGCGCGACCCGATGACGACTATGCCCACTACGGATTGGGGATGAGCCTGTGGCGGCTGCAGCGGTTTCCCGAGGCGGCAGATCACCTGGCTCTCGCCTGCGTGATGAGACCGAGTGATGAGCGGTACACCCGGGCGCTCGCGCAGGTGCGGGCGACGTTGAAGGCCCGGGCAGAAGCGGATCTTCCGTTGAGTGGTCCGATCGCTCCGGTCGATGACACCCCCTCGAGTGGCACCGGATCCGGGCCGATTGATCCGGGAACCAGGATCGATGATGTGTGGCCACCGCGTGAGATCGACCGCGAATGACATTCTCGGGGCACCCGGCCCGCGATTTCGATGTCGCGCTGCTCGATCTGGACGGTGTGGTCTACGTCGGCGAATACGCAGTACCGCAGGCTGTCGAATCGATCGAGGCCGCCCGGGGTGAGGGGATGCGTCCGGCCTACGTCACCAATAACGCGTCACGCACCCCGTCCGAGGTCGCCGATCATCTTCACCGGATCGGGCTGTCGGTCACAGCATCCGATGTGGTCACCTCCGCTCAGGCCGGAGCGCACGCGCTGCGGGATCTCCTTGCCGACACGGCAACCGTCGGCGAACTTTCGAACCCAGCCGGTCCGGTCCTGGCGATCGGGGGCCCGGGTGTCGCTGTGGCGCTCACCGAACGCGGACTGACCGTGACCCGAACTGCCGATGACGACCCGATCGCGGTCCTGCAGGGATTCGGACGCGACATCGCCTGGGCGGATCTTGTCGAGGCGAGCATCGCCGTGTCTCGCGGCGTGCCCTGGGTGGCGACGAACCCGGACACCTCGATCCCCACTCCGCGCGGGCGAGCACCGGGGAACGGAGCTTTCATCCAGGCGGTGAGCCTGGCCACTGGCCGGAGACCCGATCTCGTCGCCGGAAAGCCCTTCCGACCCCTGATCATGGAGAGCCTGGAGCGCACGGGCGCCCAGCGAGCATTGATGATCGGTGACCGTCTTGACACCGATATCGAAGCCGGCACGAACTCCGGATTGGCGACCATGCTGGTGATGACGGGAGTTACCGACGTCATCGATGTGGTGACCGCACGCCGAGCGCAGCGTGCGGACCTCGTGTGCCTCGATCTCACGGGGCTGCTCGACTCTCACCCGCCGGTTGAGCGCATCGACCCGACGAACTGGCGATGCGCGGACGTCCACGTCACACTCTCCGAGAGCGGGTTGTGCACCGATGCTGACCCGGTGGATGTCGAGAATCCTCTCAAGTGGGCGCTTCTCATGCGGTGCGCTGCAGCAGCAGCGTGGGACACCGTCGATGCAGGGGGAACTGTGGATCTGACGGCGCCCGGTACCGCCGACATCGTGCGGGTCCTGCAGGCCAGAGTGGATGATCTGCGCCGGGCGATCGGACGGTAGCGTGGGGCATGCAGCCCAGTGTGCGGGGATTGTCCGACAGGCAGGCGAGGGAAGGACGGCCATGGCGATGTTCGACGCGGTCAAGGGTGCCGTGCAGTTGATGACCGGGGTGACCGAGGTGACACTGGCCAAGGCGCGCGATGCTGCGACGGCCTTGGTCAACCAGGGCCTGGCCGGTGATACGGGCACCGTGGTGGGTGGAGTCCAGGAACTCGCCGATGAACTGTGGGCGACCGGACAGGACAACCGGGAGATGCTCCTGCAGACCGTGCGCATGGAGGTGGACCGTGCGGTGAACCGTATGGGCTTCGTGCGTGAGGACGAACTCGCCTCCGTACGACGCCATGTGGATCGCCTCGAGTCTGAACTCGCCCGAGCCCAGGAGGAACTCGCCCAGGCGCGCGAGGATGCCGCGACGTCATCGATCGTGGTAGCCGCCGAGACTGCGGGAGATGCGGATATCGCCGAGTCCGTC
>CBFHQG010000161.1:0-1764 GCA_965657825.1 Actinomycetes bacterium
CGCGGCAGATCATCCCTCGAAGCACTGCGGACACGGTCAACGTGCCGTGGAATGAGTACGTTCGGTTCCGCACACACTTCTCGGACTTCACCGGTCGGAGCGTCTACCACTGCCACCTGCTCTACCACGAGGACCACGGGATGATGGGGGCCTTCGACATCCTCGACGAGGACGGAAATGGTCCCGGTCCGGGTCAGCAGCTTCCGTCGCATGCGCACTGATCCGAGGGTGAGTGTTTTCCCTCGGCATCTGGCTCGTCGACGGTTCACGGTCTGGTCTTGGGATTGCGGCGCCCCTAGCCTGCCTGCATGACCTCACTCGTACGCAGACTGACCATTGCAGCCGCCGGCGGGGCCCTGGTGGCCCTCGCCCTGCCCGCAAGCGCGCAGGCAGCGTCCGCTCCCATCACGACGATCTCGGTCGGTGGGACGCCGACCGGGACCGTCGTCGCCAACGGGCGGGCCTACGTGGCGAACGAGTCCCTCAATGAGGTTCACGTCATCGATCTGGCGTCGGGCAAGCTCCTGACGAACGTCTCCGTGGGCACCCGGCCGCAGCCACCGGCAGCGAGCCCGGATGGGTCCAAGGTCTTCGTCTCCTGCGGGGACAACACGATGCGAGTGATCTCCACCTCCAGCAACACCCAGGTGGCCTCCGTGCCGGTCGGCAACGGCCCCGGCAAGCCGATCGCCTCCAATACCCGCGTCTACGTGTCGAACGTGAGCTCCAATGATGTCTCCGTCGTAGACACGGCCAGCAACACGGTCATCGCCACGATCCCTGTGGGCACGAACCCGACCACCGGAGTGTTCGGAACCGGCAGTCAGTACCAGGGTTTCAGCACGAACCTGTACGTCGCGAACCGCAACAGCGGATCGATCTCGATCATCGACACCGGCACGAACTCCGTGACCGGGCAGATCTACAGCACCCCTCAGATCAGCGAGGCGGCGGTCGCCCCCGTCCTGGCCTCGGTCGGTCCGCTGCTCTACGACACCAACATCAGCGGAGGCCAGTTGACGGTGCTCTCCCAGGATCCCGCCCGGGCCTCCGCGACGCCCACCTTCATCGCCGTCGGCAACGGTCCAGGACGGCCGGCCGTCAATGTCGACGGAACCGTCGTCTACGTGGCGAACTCCGGTGATGGCACGGTGTCCGCCGTGAACGTCGAGTCCAGCAAGGTCACCGCGACGATCCCGGTCGGTGTCAATCCGGGCGATCCGATCGCGGACGCCTCCGCCTCAACGATCTATGTCCCCAACACCGGCGGGTCGACGATCTCCGCCATCAGCACCAAGACCAATGCCGTTCGTGCCTACTACCAGGTGGGCAAGGGGCCACTGGGCGTATCCCTGAGCCCCGACGGTGCAACGCTCGTTGCGTCGAACATGCAGGCAGGCTCGGTCTCCATCGTCAAGACAGCGGCAACGGCCTACCCCAAGGCGCCGACCAAGGTGACCGTGAGCACGTCGACCTCCAAGCAGGGCAAGGTCACCTGGAAGAAGTCCACGTCGTCAGGAGTCACCGGCTACATCGTGACCGCACTGCCCGGCGGCAAGACGTGCTCCACCACGAAGACCACCTGCACGGTCAAGAAGCTGACCGGTGGCGTCAAGTACACCTTCTCGGTGCAGGCCAAGAGCAAGTACGGCGCCGGCGCTCCCGGTACGTCGAAGGCCGTCACCGTCAAGAAGTAGCCGTGGGGCGAATTCCGCGGTAGCCATTGTTCGAGCCGGGTACATCGCCTACGGTCGGATCGTGACT
>CBFHQG010000161.1:1774-2024 GCA_965657825.1 Actinomycetes bacterium
TCCGTCGTACGCGCTTCTGGAATCACGCTCGTGCGCGAAGCGCTTCCCCGAGCCGCTCCAGCGCAGCACTGCGTCCATCCTTCGGTAGTTGAACGCGGATGATGCACAACTCATCGCTGGCTACAGCTCGACTCAGTGCTTCATCGAGTTCAGCACGGGTCGTGACGGCGAACCCTCGTCCGGTGCCGAAGGCTTCCGGGAGTTTCTCGACGGCGATCGCCGGGATGTCGTTGAAGGGTCCGTCCATGAT
>CBFHQG010000162.1:0-2001 GCA_965657825.1 Actinomycetes bacterium
GAGAGCCGTGCCCGGCTGCTCGGCGACGTAGCGCAACCGGTCGTGCAGGCGCGATGCGCGGCCCTGCCAGAACTCCATCGACACCGGTCGGATCAGCCACCCACCCCAGAATTCCGGCAACGCCACATCCCCATCGGCGAAGCGTTCCTCGATCCGCTCGTAGCGATCCTCGAAATCAGATCGACCATCGACCACACTCGACTGGTGGGACGCCCACGCCCCGATCTGCGATCCACGGGGCCGCGAGGCGAAGTACTCCGCAGCCTCATCTCGCGGAACCGGCTCCACCGATCCGGTGACGATGACCTGACGATGTAGCGCGTACCACCCGAACACCGCTGTCACCTGCGGGTTGCCTTCGATCTGCCGGCTCTTGGCCGAGGCGAGGTTCGTGTAGAAGGTCAGCCCGCGCGCGTCGGCTTCCTTCAACAGCACCGTGCGCGCCCTCGGTACACCGTCGACATCGACCGTGGCAACCACCATCGCGTTGGGTTCCACGACCGCAGCAGCATGGGCCTGCGCGAACCAGGAACGAAACTGCGAGAGCGGATCAGCGGCAAGATCGGCTACTTGGAGCTCATCGAGGTCGTAGTGCACCCGCAGATCGGCGAGCCGAGGGGTGGTCTCATCGTCGGACATGACCCTCATCCCACCATGGATCGCCCCGCACGGTTGAATGAAGCCATGGCCGAATTCGTCCCCGGGCTCGAAGGCGTCGTCGCATTCCAGACCGAGATCGCCGAGCCTGATCGCGACGGAGGGGCCCTGCGCTACCGCGGGGTCGATATCGAGGACCTCGTCGGTCGCGTGTCCTACGGCAATGTGTGGGGCCTGCTGGTCGACAACGAGTTCAACCCCGGACTGCCTCCCGCGGAGCCCTACCCGCTCCCGGTGCATTCCGGTGACGTCCGCGTCGACGTGCAATCAGCCATCACGATGCTCGCCCCCGCCTGGGGCTTGAAGCCGCTTCTCGACATCGACGACGACACCGCGCGCGAAAACCTCTCCCACTGCTCGGTCATGGCCATGTCCTTCGTGGCACAGAGCGCGCGCGGCCTCGGTGTGCCGATGGTGCCCCAGACGGAGATCGATCGGGCCCGCACCATCGTCGAACGATTCATGGTGCGCTGGCGCGGCGAGCCAGACCCTCGTCACACCCAGGCCGTCGACGCCTACTTCGTCTCGGCCGCCGAGCATGGCATGAACGCCTCCACCTTCACCTCACGTGTGATCGCCTCGACCGGCGCTGACGTCGCCGCCGCGATCAGCGGCGCGATCGGTGCGATGAGCGGCCCGCTGCACGGTGGCGCCCCCTCTCGCGTGATCGGCATGATCGAGGAGATCGAACGGACCGGAGATGCCCAGGGTTACGTCCGCGGCGTCTTGGACTCCGGCCGGCGGCTGATGGGTTTCGGCCATCGCGTGTATCGCGCGGAGGACCCCCGTGCCCGCGTCCTGCGGCGCACCGCCCGCGAACTCGACGCACCCCGCTACGAAGTGGCCGTGGCACTCGAGCAGGCCGCTCTGGAGGAACTGCGCAACCGCAGGCCCGACCGCGTGCTGGAGACGAACGTGGAGTTCTGGGCGGCGATCGTCCTGGATTTCGCTGAGGTGCCTGCCGACATGTTCACCTCGATGTTCACCTGCGCGCGACTGGCCGGGTGGAGTGCGCACATCCTGGAGCAGAAGAAGACCGGTCGACTGATCCGTCCGACGGCGAAGTACGTCGGTCCCCGCCCGCGCCGACCCGAGCAGGTGCCCGGATGGGATGCCGAGATGGTCGCGCCGAGCGGTTACGGTCCGCTGCCAGCATCACCGGGCATCCGTGAGTGACACCGCTCACCGGCCGGTGATGACGACCCCCTAGCCTGGGTTCGTGAGCGACGACATCACCATCCCCGCCGAACTCCTCCCCGCTGATGGCCGCTTCGGTGCCGGCCCGTCCAAGGTGCGCCGCGAACAGGTCACCGGCCTGCTCGATGTGGCGACCACCTACCTGGG
>CBFHQG010000163.1:0-1911 GCA_965657825.1 Actinomycetes bacterium
GACCGGGCTGTGATCATCACGTGATCGCCCGCTGACCCCGGGTGTGGGTCATCCACGCCCCCCGCCGCCTACCATGGCCCGCGTGAGCGTCACCGCCGAAGCGAACCCGCCGCGGCACGCTCGCCCGACCTCACGATCGACCCTGAGATCCACGGTGACCGGATACCGACCGCTGCCCTCGACCGGTTGGCGCGGCTGGGTCGGACCCCTCGCTGTCACCGCCGCCGCCGGCATCCTGCGCTTCACCAACCTCGGGCGACCCGACGCGGTCGTGTTCGACGAGACCTACTACGCCAAGGACGCCCTCGCCCTGCTGCGCTTCGGGTCTGAGCAGGCCTTCCTCGAAGGCGCCGACGACACGATCTTGGCCAGCGATGGCAACTGGCGCACCCTGGAGGTATTCAGCGGTGACCCCGGCTATGTCGTCCATCCGCCGTTCGGCAAGTGGACCATCGCTGCCGGGGAGTGGCTGTTCGGCATGACCCCGTTCGGCTGGCGGTTCGCGGTGGCGCTGCTGGGCACCCTGTCGGTGCTCCTCGTCGCTCGCATCGCTCGTCGACTGACCCGCTCGGACCTGATCGGCGTCACCGCAGGTCTCCTGCTCGCCCTCGATGGCATCCACCTGGTGATGAGCCGCACCGCTGTGCTCGACATGGTCATCTCCTTCTGGGTGCTGGCCGCCTTCGGGTTCCTGCTGCTGGACCGCGACCAGGTCCGCAAGAGATGGCTGAAGCGCGACGCTCTATCCCCGGCGATGTGGGGTCCCCGCCTGGGCCCACGGCCGTGGCGCTGGGCGGCGGGCATCAGTCTGGGCCTGGCCTGCGGGGTGAAGTGGTCGGGTCTGTGGTTCGTCGCGGTCTTCGGCCTGATGACCGTCATCTGGGATGTCGGCTTACGCCGCAGACTCGGTGTGGAGAACCCGTGGTCGGCAACGCTGCTGCGCAGTGCACCCCCCGCCTTCATCGCCATCGTGGGCAGTGCCATCGTCGTCTACCTCGCCACCTGGAGCGGCTGGATCCTCACCGACGACGGCTGGGGCCGGCAGTGGGCGGCGGGTCAGGATCCCTCGATCCTGCCCGACTGGTTGCGCTCCCTGTGGCACTACCACTCCCAGGCATGGTCGTTCCATGTCTCCTTGGAGTCCGACCACTCCTACCAGTCCAATCCGCTCAGTTGGTTCCTGCAAACTCGGCCGACCTCGTTCTTCTACCGCGGAGGAGAGGAAGCTGCCGGCACCTGCAGCGGCGACAACTGCTCCATCGCCATCAACGCGATCGGCAATCCGGTGGTGTGGTGGGCTGGTGCGATCGCCCTGCTCCACCAGATCTGGCGATATGTGGCGCATCGGGACTGGCGCTCGGGTGCGGTTCTAGCCGGCGTGCTCGCCGGTTGGGCACCCTGGCTGCTCTACCTCGACCGCACGATCTTCACCTTCTACACCGTGGTGTTCGTGCCCTTCATCGCTATCGCGCTCGCCATGAGTCTCGGGGCACTGCTCGGCCCGGCAGATGCACCACCCGATCGACGCCGCTGGGGTGCCATCGGGGCCGGTGCGGTCGTGCTCGCCGCCGTCGCAGCTGCATGGTGGTTCTATCCGATCTGGACCGCCCAGCCCCTGACCTACCTGGAGTGGACCTGGCGGATGTGGATGCCGTCGTGGGTGTGATCAGCACACCCTGCCGCACCCTTCATCACGGGCAGGTCTTGTTGCGACCCTCACGCATCAGGCACACGAACATGTCGAGCTTGGCCTTGGCGACCTGCACGGTCTCACCATCGACCTCGATCTCGTGGGCGGGCATGAACAGTCGATAGGCCTGGGTCTCATAGGGGGTCATCCCCTCGGTGGACAGCTTCACCCGGGTCAGCCACGGGTGGCTGTCGGGGCAGCGAGAGGCCTTGCGCACGGTG
>CBFHQG010000164.1:0-1897 GCA_965657825.1 Actinomycetes bacterium
TGGGCGACTGACTGCACCGGATCGGGGAGTAGGGATGGTGCGAAGAACACCCCGGAGATCATGGCGAGAGCGATGCCGATGGCATTCGACAGCCCCTGCGCTCCGGACTGATTACGGACAAACGAGGTCGCAGCGAAAGCGAGACTGACGAATGTCAAGCATCCGAGGACAACGAAGATGGCTATGCCACCCCAGGCAGCAGGGCGAGTGGGAATATCGAACACGGTCACGGCCAGGAGCGCGAGGAGTCCGATACTCACGATGCTCACCGCCAACACGATGACGGTGCGGGCGGTGATGAACGCCCACAGGGGCAGGGGTGTCCCACGCAGGCGCTTGAGCAGGCCCCTCTCTCGGTAGTCCACCATGTCCGGCAGGAGCGCGACAAAGGCCGTGTAGATGATCGCGTAGGCCATGAAGCCACCGACGTAGAAGGTTCGCAGGTCCGGCACCTCACCGGCTCCTCGAACCTCGACCGGATTGTCCCCACCGAGTGCTTCGGATCCGAACAGGAACGATGCTCCGATATAGAACGCAACCGGCATGATGATGCCCAAGGCGATACTGGTTCCCGCGCGCAGTGTCGCAATCAGGTTGTACCGCGTTTGGCTGACGACCATGGTCGTGGCGCTCATCGCAGGACCCCCGCATCGCCAACAGTGGCCTGCTCGTCAAGAGACAAGAAGATGTCATCGAGTGAGTCGCGGGTAACCGACAGATCCTCGAGGCTCAGCGATCTGGTGGTCGCCCAATCCAGGAGTTCATACAGGACACGCTGCGCATTCTCGACCTTCAGGTGTATCCGCGGCCCCTCGCTACCCACCTCGTTGCGAAGTCCATCGGGGAGTTCGTTGATACCCACACCTTCAGGTAGGGAGAACGAGATAGTCGCGTCACTACCTCGCTGGCGCAACAATTCTGAGAATGTGCCCTCGGCAGCCACGACACCATCGGTGAGGATCATCAGGCGATCGGCCAGAATCTCGGCTTCTTCCATGTAGTGCGTGGTCAACACGATGGTCACCCCGGACGCCTTCAACCCTTCGATCATCTTCCACACCTCCCGCCGTGCGGACGGATCAAGGCCCGTGGTCGGTTCATCGAGGAAGATCAGACTGGGATTACCGATCAATCCCAGCGCGACATCGAGTCGTCGCTTTTCTCCGCCGGAGAGTTTGCCGACGCGGGAGGACCGTCGATTCTCCAGGTCGACGAGTCCGAGTGCCTCGGACACCGACCGTGGGTGTGGATACAGGTCGGCGAACATGCGGAGTGTCTCCACGACGGTCAGAGTGGGGAGAACCTCCATGTCCTGGGGGACGATGCCCACACGCGCCCGCCAGTCATCGGTGGGGTCCCCAGGGTCTGCCCCGAGAACATGGACAGATCCGCTATCGCGTCGGATGTATCCCTCGCAGATCTCGATGATCGTCGTCTTGCCCGCACCATTGGGGCCGAGGAGGCCGAAGCATTCACCGACCGCGACCTCGAAGTCGACTCCCTTGACGACCTCACGCTGGCCGTAGGACTTCCGCAGCCCCACAACGCTGATAGCCGCGTCAGGGTTCGGCTCACGAGTAGGGGTAACCGACTGTGCCGTCTCGGCGGTGTTCACTTCCCTGATTCCTTAATGACCAGGAATGACAAGCCGCCGAATACGCCACCGAGGACCCCCATCATCCACCACATGCTGGTGGTGGCGCCGATGAGCGCACCGATGGCTACCCCGGTCAACCCGATCCCCACTTGCTTCAAGCCCCTGCGACCCTGCGCTGACATTGCCATCGTCGGACTCCTTCGCTGCTCTGTGTGCCTTATCCGGGAACTTCCCGATCACGAATCCAGCTTGCGGGTGTGGCGCGCAGGTGTCGTCGGTTCCCTGGGTGGACTCCGTCAT
>CBFHQG010000165.1:0-1844 GCA_965657825.1 Actinomycetes bacterium
GTGCGAACCCGGGAACGGCGCGCGGTGTGGGTGGTCAGCCCCCGAGGATCTCGCGCATCAGGTTCGCCGTGGCACTCGGCGTCTTGCCGACTCGGACACCCACTGCCTCGAGGGCATCGGCCTTGGCCGACGCCGTTCCCGATGATCCCGACACGATCGCACCCGCGTGGCCCATCGTCTTGCCCTCCGGTGCGGTGAAGCCGGCCACATAGCCGACGACCGGCTTGGTGACGTTGTCGGCGATGAACGCAGCGGCGCGTTCCTCAGCGTCGCCACCGATCTCGCCGATCATCACGATGGCATCGGTCTGCGGATCAGCCTCGAACGCCGCGAGGCAGTCGATGTGCGTGGTCCCGATGATCGGATCGCCTCCGATACCGACGCAGGTCGAGAATCCGATATCGCGCAATTCGTACATCATCTGGTAGGTCAAGGTGCCGGACTTGGAGACCAACCCGATTCGACCGGGCCCGGTGATGTCGGCGGGGATGATGCCGGCGTTGGATTGTCCCGGCGAGATGATTCCGGGGCAGTTCGGGCCGATGATGCGCGTCGTACCGGCATTCTGGGCGTACTGGAAGAACTGCGCGGTGTCATAGACCGGGACACCCTCGGTGATGACGACGCACAGGGGAATCCCCGAATCCACCGACTCCTCGACAGCTCCCTTGGTGAACCGTGGCGGCACGAAGACCACTGAGACGTTCGCACCCGTTTGCGCCATCGCCGTTGCGACGTCGTCGAATACGGGGATTCCGTCGACGTCACCGCCGCCCTTGCCCGGTGTGACACCGGCGACGACCTGGGCACCACTGGCCACCATGCGTCGAGTGTGCTTCGTCCCCTCGGAGCCGGTCATGCCCTGCACGAGGATTCGACTATCGGAGTTCAACCAGATCGACATGGAACTTTCGTCACTTCCCTTCGAGGCGAGCGGCAGCGCGTTGGGCGACACGACGAGCCGCATCGTCCATGGTGTCGACGATCTCGATCAACGGATGATCGAATTCGATCAGGATCCGCCGGCCCTCCTCAGCGTTATTGCCATCGATACGGCACACGATCGGCTTGGTGGGCGCGTCACCGCGTGCGGTCAGCACCCCGATGGCCTGCACGATGCCGTTCGCCACCGCATCGCAGGAGGTGATCCCACCGAAGACGTTGACGAACACCGCCTGCACGTCGGGGTCACCGAGCACGATGTCCAGACCATTGCTCATCACCTCCGCGGAGGCACCACCGCCGATATCCAGGAAGTTCGCCGGTCGCATCCCGCCGAACTCCTCACCCGCGTAGGCCACAACGTCCAGCGTGCTCATCACCAGGCCCGCGCCGTTGCCGATGATGCCGACCTGTCCGTCGAGTTTGACGTAGTTCAAGTCCAGTTCCGCGGCCTTGAGTTCCAGCGGATCGGTCGCGTCGCGGTCGACGAGCTCCTCGTGGTGGGCGTGCCGGTAGTCCGCGTTGCCGTCGAGTGTCACCTTGCCGTCGAGGGCGAGGACCGCACCGTCAGCGGCACGCACGAGCGGATTGACCTCCACGAGGGTGGCGTCTTCTGCGGTCAGCACCCGCCATAGACCCACGAGGACATCGGCGACCTGCGCGCGAACTTCCTCGGGGAACTTCGCCTCCGCAGCGATTCGTGCGGCGAGTTCGGGGGTCATCCCCTCCAGCGCATCGACCCGGGCCCGGATGAGTGCATCGGGTCGAGTGGCTGCCACCTGTTCGATGTCGACGCCACCCTCCACGCTCGCCATGGCCAGGTAGGCACGGTTCGCCCGGTCGAGCAGGATCGAGACGTAGTACTCCTCGGCGATATCAGTCGCCGGCGTGATGAGGATGCG
>CBFHQG010000166.1:0-1807 GCA_965657825.1 Actinomycetes bacterium
GGTACTGGCCCTCGAGGCTCGCCCGCGAGCCCAGACGAAACAGGTTGTGCATGCCCGCGGTGGTCTGCGCCAGCAGCGTCATGTGCGTGTAGTTCTGGGTCCCTCGCCCGGCCGTCGGATCTTCCACGGATCCCTCATCGAACCCACCACCGAAGTCGAAGGGTCGGCGCTCGAATCGTCCCTGCGGGGCGTAGTACCCCTCCAGGCCGATGATCGGCTTGACTCCGACCGCGCGAGCCGCCCGATAGAAGTCGTAGGCCCCGAACAAGGTGCCGTGGTCGGTCATCGCGATCGCCGGCATGCCCTGGCGTGCGACTTCATCCATCAGATCCGGGAGCCGGCTGGCACCATCGAGCATGGAGTACTCGGTATGCACGTGCAGATGGACGAATTCCGAGCGACTCACCCGCCCCACCCTAATGCGCGGCCGCCGTCGATAGCGGCAGGCCGCGCAGGCGGGTCAGCGCGGTGGAGAGGTCCTGCGGATCATGCGCGTGCAGCTCCAGCCGCTCCCCCGTGGACGGGGAGTCCAGGCTCAACTCGGCGGCGTGGAGGGCCTGGCGGGTGAGTCCGAGGCGCGCCGCGAGGGTGGGATCGGCGCCGTATGTGGCATCCCCCACGCACGGGTGCCGCAGGGCAGCCATGTGGACGCGGATCTGGTGGGTGCGGCCGGTCTCGAGTCGAACGCGGACCAGGCTGGCGTGCGGAAACGCCTCGAGGGTGTCGTAGTGGGTGATGCTGGGCCGGCCACCAGCGACGACCGCCATTCGCCAATCGGCTGTGGGATGTCGCCCGATCGGCGCATCGATGGTGCCGTCCAGCGGGTCGAGGTGACCCTGGACGATCGCGCGGTACACCTTGTCGACCGTGCGGTCCTTGAACTGCCTTTTCAGATCGCTGTAGGACCGCTCAGTCTTGGCCACCGCCATCAACCCGGTGGTGCCCACATCGAGGCGATGGACCACTCCCTGCCGCTCAGCGGCACCGGAGGTGGCGATCTGGTAACCCGCCGCGGCCAACCCACCGACGACGGTGGGTCCATCCCATCCGGGGCTGGGGTGCGCGGCCACTCCTGCGGGCTTGTCGACCACGACGAGATCGGTGTCCTCGTAGACCACCCGGAGTCCCTCGACCGCCTCGGCGACCACCGGCTGAACCGGTGCAGCCTCGGGCATGTCGATGGTCAACCACTGGCCCTCCCCCACCCGGTCGCCTTTGGCCGCGATCCGACCGTCGAGAGCGACGTGGCCGGACGCCACCAGGTCGGCGGACTTCGTCCGCGACAGTCCGAGCATTCGTGCGATCGCCACATCGATGCGCTCCCCGGTCAAGCCCTCGGGGATGGGCATCGTGCGCGAGTCACCCACCGCGAGTACCGCCGGTGTAGTCGACCCCGCGCAGAGTGAGTCCGATCATGAGCACCGCCGAGCAGGTGATGGCCATGTCGGCGACGTTGAAGACCGGGAAGTTGGGTAGGGCGATGAAATCGACCACATATCCCTGCCCGGGCCCCGGAGGTCGGGTCAACCGATCGACCAGATTGCCCAGCGCACCTCCGAGCAGTCCGCCGAGAGCGACCGCCCACCACACACTGCCCAGAAGTCGGGCCGTGCGGATGATCACGATCGCGACGACCACGGCGATCGCGGTGAAGATCCAGGTGAAGCCGGTCCCGATCCCGAATGCGGCTCCGGTGTTCTCACCGTAGGTGAACTGCAGCCAGGACCCCAGGACCTCGATCGACGGCTGGCCCTTCAGTCGGGCGACCGCCCATGCCTTGGTCAGTTGGTCCAGGATGACGATGCCA
>CBFHQG010000167.1:0-1774 GCA_965657825.1 Actinomycetes bacterium
CTGGTGATCAGCGTGCACGTCGCGGGGATGTACGCACTGTCACCGCTGGTCGGTTGGGCGGTCGATCGCCTCGGTCGAATCCCGGTGATCTGGGCGGGCATCGCGATCCTGACCGCCTCGTGCATCCTGGCGGCGATCTCGGCCGGTGATGACATCGTGACCCTCGGCATCGGCTTGTTCCTGCTCGGCCTGGGCTGGTCATGCACCCTCATCGCGGGGTCCACTCTCCTCGTCGATGGCATCGCTGCCCAGGAGCGGCCCAGTGTCCAGGGATTGTCGGATCTGGTGATGAACGCAGCCGGGGCGCTGGGGGGAGCACTGGCCGGGCTGATCGTGTGGCTGAGTTCCTACGCCGTGCTGAGCCTGGTGGCCCTCGTCCCCGTGCTCGCCCTGGCCATTCTCGTACCGGCGTGTCGCCGGCCATCGAACACCCGTTCGCACTAGCCTGGGGATCGTCGTCGTGATCTCCCCAGGTGCAGGTCAGCCGGGGGTCGATGTCAGACCGGGTCCCTAGCGTCTCGGTCATCGGCGTGAGTTGCGCCGCAGGGAGAGTCCCGACGACACGATCGATTCGGACCCGATCGACACGACGCGAAGGAGTAATCACCATGGCACCGTCCAAGAACACCACCTCGACCGGGAACGGCGCCGATCGCGAGAAGGCCCTCGATGCGGCCCTCGCGCATATCGAGCGCCAGTTCGGCAAGGGCTCGGTGATGAGGCTCGGCGAAGAAGGTCGCCCCCCGGTCGATGTGATCCCGACCGGTTCCATCTCCCTCGATGTCGCTCTCGGGATCGGCGGCCTGCCGCGTGGTCGCATCGTGGAGATCTACGGTCCGGAGAGTTCGGGTAAGACCACCGTCGCCCTGCACGCCATCGCCAATGTGCAGGCTGCCGGTGGGATCGCGGCGATGATCGACGCCGAGCACGCTCTCGATCCGACCTACGCCTCGCGGCTCGGTGTCGATCTCGACAGCCTGTACGTCTCTCAGCCCGACACCGGTGAGCAGGCTCTGGAGATCGCCGACACCCTCGTGCGATCCGGGGCGATCGACCTGATCGTGATCGACTCGGTCGCCGCGCTCGTGCCGCGGGCGGAGATCGAGGGCGAGATGGGTGACAGCCACGTCGGCCTTCAGGCGAGATTGATGAGCCAGGCCCTGCGCAAGATGGCCGGTGCGCTCAGCCAGACCGGGACTACGGCGATCTTCATCAACCAGCTGCGCGAGAAGATCGGTGTGATGTTCGGGTCCCCGGAGACGACGACCGGTGGAAAGGCATTGAAGTTCTACGCCTCGGTGCGCCTCGATGTCCGACGGATCGAGACGCTGAAGGGCGGCACGGAGGCAGTCGGGAACCGCACCCGGGTGAAGGTCGTGAAGAACAAGATGGCCCCGCCGTTCAAGCAGGCGGAATTCGACATCCTGTACGGCGAGGGAATCTCGCGAGAGGGCAGTCTGATCGACCTCGGGGTCGATTCGGGGATCGTGAAGAAGTCCGGTGCCTGGTACACCTACGAAGGCGATCAGCTCGGTCAGGGCAAGGAGAACGCGCGTGCCTTCCTGCGCGATAACCCCGACTTGGCCGCGGAGATCGAAAAGCGCATCCGCGAGCACATGGGTATCGATCCGACCGTCGATGCCGATGCGGGGGCATCCGGTGATCTTGACCTCGATGCGCCGATCGACGTCGTTCCGCTGGACTGACCGCGAGACGGACGGCTTACGTGTTCGACGGAACCACCCCCGGATCGGCGGCCGACCAATCACCGGCC
>CBFHQG010000168.1:0-1712 GCA_965657825.1 Actinomycetes bacterium
TTG
Source organism: Actinomycetes bacterium (assembly GCA_965657825.1). GTDB lineage: Bacteria > Actinomycetota > Actinomycetes > S36-B12 > S36-B12 > M55B157. Next base: position 4 of record CBFHQG010000168.1, read on the forward strand.
CAAACCAGAGCGAACGCCCTGAATCGCGGCTGATGTTGACACTGGACGTCGGAGACGTCAAGTCCAATGTCGTGGGTGCCTGCGGGTTTCACTCATTTCGAAGTGGGCCGCACATCGCTCAACGCCATGCGCCACCGGCCGCATCGCAGCGACGTGAAACGTGTCCTACGGGTCATCAAAGAGTCCGTTCTCATGGGCGAAGACGATCGCCGCGCTTCGATCCCGCAGGCTCAACTTGGTCAGGATCCGGCCCAGGTGCGTCTTGACGGTTGCCTCTCCGAGGAAGAGTTCGCGGGCAACCTCCTGGTTGTTCAAACCACGCCCGACCTCGCGCAGCACATCCCTTTCTCGGTCGGTTAGTACTGAGGTGTCCGCGCGCGAGTGAACCGGTTGATCGCGGTATGCCGCCAGGACACGTGCAGCTACGCGTGGATCGATCCAGGAATCACCGGCGGCCACGGCTTCCACCGCCCGCAGGATGTCCTCCCCCGGAGCGGACTTGATCACGAATCCCGCGGCGCCTGCCCGCAGGGCGGAGGCCAACGTCTCTTCATCATCGAATGTCGTCAGAATGAGAACCGGCGGCCCGTCTGCAGATCGAACTTCGCGCGTGGCAGTTGCCCCGTCCATCACCCGCATCCGCACATCCATGATGACGACGTCTGGCTCGACCTCAGCGATGCGCTGCAACACCTGGTTGCCGTCCTGGCATTCACCCACGACGCTGAAACGGGGATCGACGGCAAGAAGGCTGCGAAGCCCCTCACGGATGATCTCCTGGTCGTCCACGATCAACACACGGGTCACCGCGGAATCCTCGCGCGCAGCACCCACATCCGGCCCGAAGCATCCACCGACGCCTGCAGGCTTCCGCCGACGGAGGCCAGTCGATCACGCATCCCCTCCAGCCCACTTCCCTCGTGAGCGTGAACGGAAGCAGTACTCATCGGATTCGTGATCGTGACGATGGCGCAGCCGACTTCATAGTCGAGCCTGAGATCGATAGGCCCCTGGCCGTGACGCACCGCGTTGGTCAATCCCTCTTGGACCACTCGATACGCCGTGATGGCGGAGGCGGCCGGCATCTGAGGTGTCTGCGCTGGTTCGCTGAAACTAATCTGTGCACCCGCTCTGCGCAGATCAGACACCAACGTGGGGATGTGCTCGGTGCCGACGGTCGGCGTTGAAGGTGCGGGATCGTCGGCTCGCATCAAACGAACAAGGTTGCGGATATCGTCCAGGGAACGGCGCCCATGCAGTTCAGCCTGTTCCAATGATGCGACCGCTCCCTCGGGATTGCTGCGTACCGCTAATCGCGCAGCGGTGGTGTGCAACAAACTCGCCGAGAGAGTGTGGCCGACCACATCATGGATGTCGGCAGCGAGCTGCCGCTGCTGCTCATAGTTCGCAAGGCGCTCCGATTCGACCTCCGCACGCGTGCGTTCAGAAACTACGAAGATGAAGACGATGATGATGGACAACAACCCGAGGGTGACTGAGGAGACGCGAACCTCGAACACATTCGAGTTCATACCGATACTGAGAAAGGTCAAGGTGACAGCCATCGGTACTGCCACCCCGACAATGCTCCGATAGTCACTCGCTGTTCGTGTCATCTGTGTCAGCGACCACGTCAACGCCGCGCCACCAACCAGAGTGGTGACGATTCCTAGCGGCAGGTTGACACGCCACAGCGCAGTGCCGACGGC
>CBFHQG010000169.1:0-1700 GCA_965657825.1 Actinomycetes bacterium
CCACAACTGTGACTCAGACGGCGAGGTCGATGGCTTCGGCGGCGTACCGCAGACCGGCACCGCGCTCGCGGGGGTAGGCACGCGGGTCACCGGTGCGCGCGTCGATCGCGGCGTAGATGACCTCGCGCTCCTCCTCGGTGAGGCCGCCCCACACCCCGTAGGGTTCGCGGGCGCGGATGGCGTAGTCCGCACACTGCCGACGTACCGGGCAGCTGGCGCAGACCGTCTTCGCGGCCAGGGCTCGCTGGCGGCGAGCGGCGCCGCGCTCGTTTTGGGGGTGGAAGAAGATCGTCGGGTCGACAGTGCGGCAGGAACCGTTCTCCTGCCATGTCCATTCGGCGTCATCAGGGACCTGGGCGAGGGGTTGGGCTGGCATGCCTCGATAGTGACCGGTCAAGGTAGCCGGGCGGTATCGGCCAAGCGGCTGTTTCCCTGTGTCAGCCGAACGGATGACACGCCGGCATGTCGCGCCCGACACTCACCCTAGATCGGAGCAGGCGCCGGTGTCGCGCTGAATGGTCCGCGGATTCCGGATCAGTCCTGCTCGGCGGGCTGCTTGGTCGCCTGCTCGGCGGCGATGGTGGCGCGGACCTCATCCATGTTGACATCGCGGACAGCCTGCACCAGCTGGGTCAAGGCCTGCTCGGGCAGGGCACCGGCCTGGGAGTACAGCACGACGCCCTCGCGGATCGCCATGAGTGTGGGGATCGAGGAGATCTGGAAGGCACCGGCGAGGGACTGCTCGGCCTCGGTGTCGACCTTGGCGAACACGATGTCGGAGTTGGCCTCGCTGACCGTCTCGTAGACCGGCGCGAATGTGCGGCACGGCCCGCACCAGGAGGCCCAGAAGTCGATGAGCACGATGTCGTTATCGGTGATGGTGGCGTTGAAGGTGTCTTCGGTCAGGGCGATGGTGCTCATGGGTCCTCCGGGGATGGCAGTTCTTGGATACCCCCCAGGGTATCTCATGGACGTGCGGGATGCACGAGCATGGGGGTGTGCCCCGGCCTGGCCAGATCCTCCTCGCCGCCCCCACCCTGCCCGAACCCTTCGACCGGGCGGTCATCTACGTCGTCGAACACGATGAGTCCGGCGCCCTCGGAGTCGTCCTCAACACCCCCTCGACCCTGGATGTGGCCGAGATCCTGCCGCAGTGGCGGGCGGTGGTCACCGGCGAGGCGGTCGTGCATTCAGGCGGCCCCGTCGCCGTCGACACCGCCCTCGGTCTCGGGGTCCTCGGCCGGGGCGTGGACACCGATGCCGCAGGCGACGTGCCCGGCTTCCGGCAGGTGGTCGGCCGCGGGGGTCTGGTCGATCTGGACGCCGATGTCACGGATCTGGGCGTGAGTCTCGCCGGGATGCGGATCTTCGCCGGATACGCCGGCTGGTCACCGGGCCAATTGGATGCCGAGATCGCCGAGGGCTCCTGGGCGGTGATCGACCTCGATGATCCGCTGGCGGAGGTGTTCGCCGGCGATGGCGAGGAGCAGTGGATGCGGCTGCTGCGCCGCCAACCGGGCACCCTGGCCTGGTGGGTGCTGTGCCCGCGGGACCCCAGCCTGAATTGATTCGGGCCTGAATTGATTCGGGCCTGAATGGATTCGGGCCTGAATTGATCGGTCACCCTCCAGGCCCCGAACTTCGAGAGCTACCGAGGGATGTGTCACAGTGCGGGGCGTGACCCGGGGAGCGCGGGGCGA
>CBFHQG010000170.1:0-1678 GCA_965657825.1 Actinomycetes bacterium
GCTGGATCGTCGTGGTGCCGCGAGGTGACACCGAGGTCGATGGAGTCGAGCGCGGTCGGACCTTCACCGACCCACTCGACACCTCCCCGCTGATGACCTCCAATTGGGTGAATCGAATCGCCTTCCCGATCTCCTTCCAGCCGATCGGCCTGGCCTGCGCGATCACCGGCAGCGAGACCCCGCTGGTGGGCTCCGATCGCATCATCGAGGCGATCGCCCGCTGGCAGCCAGCCCTGTGCGAGGAAGGCGGTGGCAACTTCTCCTTCACCGTGCTGCCCGACGGGCAGGCGCGCACGGTGTTGTCCGGGAGCAAGCCCACGCTGGCCTTCACCGGATACGGGGCGGATCCCGAGCAGACCCCGACCCCGGCGGTGTACGCACCTGTCGCCCTGTCAGGTCTGACGATCGCCTTCAACGTGGAGAGTCAGTCCAGCACGGTCGCACCGCCTGAGGTCCGCCGCCGCGACGGTCAGCGCATCGACAGCATCAAGCTCAACCAGCGGCTCGTGGCCAAACTGCTGACCCAGTCCTACCGCTACGACGCTCAACCGCTGCCGGAGCGCGTCGTGGACAACCCCTGGGACCTGGCGACGGATCCGGAGTTCATCCAACTCAACCCGCAGTTCGGCGAATTGAAGTTCCCGGCTCTGGGTCACATGGTCACCACGATCGGCCAGACCGACTCGGCTCGGCTTGTGTGGGATTGGATCTGGGCTGATAAGGAGGCTCGCGCCTGGATGAAGGGCCAGGCTGATCCGTGGGGGATGGTCATCAATCCTCTCTACGAGCGGGCGAGTTACCCGCGGTCGGATTACCCGCGTACGGACAACGCCTGCGTTCAGTACACCGATCGAGTCGTGGCGCTGTGCACCTTCGATCTATTCCCCTACGCCGGCGATATCGCGGCGGCTGCCCGTGCGGCCAGTCGTGGTGACACGTTGTCACGAGCCGTCTACGACCCGGTGGGCATTCCACCGGGATACAAGCGCACGCCACCGCAGCCCCCGGGCAAGCGGGCCATGGTGGTCATCGCAGACACACCGCTGACGGATCGGTTCGCGCTCACACCTGCGGCCCTGCGCAATGCTGCCGGCGAATACGTGCTCCCTTCTCAGGCGTCCCTTCTCGCGGCAGCGGCCAAGGCGAAGGACACAGGGGTTGACGGGGTGATCCAGCCGGATCCGGGAGCCAACGTCAAGGGCGCATACCCCCTGACGTCCTTCACCTACGCGGCGACTCGGCCGGCGCTTCTCGATGATGATCAGGCGGCCGAGTACGCCCGCCTCATCGAGTATGCGGTGGGGCCAGGCCAGGTCATCGGTGATGACTTCGGCGAACTCCCCATCGGGTACGCACCGCTCGGCGACAAGGAGCGTCGAGCAGCCGAGCGGGCAGTCGATGTGATCATCGACACGGCGGGGATCATGCCCGAGCCTGAACCCGAGCCTGAGCCCGAGCCGGCACCCGAATCAGGCACCGGTGGCGGAATTCCCTTCGGGGGCGGTGGTTCCACGACTCCCATCTCCACAGGCGGTGGGGTTTCCGGTGGTACCTCCGGCTCGACTGATTCCGCGGAATCCGGTGAGTCCGCCCCAGAGGAGGAGTCGGCCGAGCCCTCGGCTGAACCGACGGCCGAGGAGACGGCCGAGCCCACAGACCCGGTGGTCGCCGAGGCGGC
>CBFHQG010000171.1:0-1665 GCA_965657825.1 Actinomycetes bacterium
GTGATCGTCATCGCATTGCGGGGATTCCGCTGGCAGCCAGTCCAGCAACGTTGAATGAATCTGCATGCCATGGTCAACCCAAATAAGGAGGGGCCCGCCACATTCACGGTGACGGGCCCCTCCTGCTGGCTAAGAGTCAATTCATGACATCAGCTGTAGGTGGCTATCCAATGTCCATCCAACGTGCACTCGATGACATTCTTCCACCGATGGAACTACTTCTGGTCACCACGGAGCCACACCGCACAGTCTGCTGCAACGCAGAGTTAAATTACGAAACGGTAACACCCATGCCGTGAGCATCCAATGCGACCGGATCACCGGCAGATCGGCATACACCGTGGCACCCACGGCATACACCCCGTACACGTTGTTGTCGCCCAGGCCGTCACCGGTGGTGCGGTTGGTGAAGTTTGCGCCCCCGTCGCTGGAGATACTTAACCCAAGGTACGTCGCGGCATACACCGTGTCATCCTCGGCATACACCCCGGCCACGCCGTTGTCGCCCAGGCCGTCAGCGGTGGTGCGGTTGGTGAAGGTTGCGCCCCCATCGGTGGAGATACTCAACCCACTGCCTGTCGCGGCGTACACCGTGTCATCCTCGGCATACACCCCGTACACGCGGTTGTTGCCCAGGCCGTCACCGGTGGTGCGGTTGGTGAACGGCACACTCGCAGCAGCCATCGGCCGAAGCGGGGGTGTCGACGCAGCCGCGGTGCCCCGGGGTTCATCGCTCGCACCGGCAGGATTACCGACCAGGGCAGTAGTGGCGATCAGAGCACAACAGGCAAGAACGACAGTGCGGCGCATGGCACTCATTCCGGGGGAAGAATTGACGATCGGATGTTCACGGTAACGCGGGCTGGGGGTGTGGTCGCAAAGCTTCACAGGTGTGAACTCAACTCCATTTTTTCACCCTGTGACATCCTGACCCTATGCGGCCGACGAGACTGATCTATGTCGAAAACGATCCCGCGTTGCTCGGGGTCATGTCGACCTTGCTGGGCCAATTGCCAACGATTGAGGTGCTGCTGGCCACCACAGATCCGCTGGAGGCATTGGGTAGCGAGCATGTCGAAAACGCTGATGTTGCCCTGATTGATCTAGCTCATGGTCGCGATGCGCCGACCGGCCGGCGCTTAGATGCTGGATGCGCCGTGAATATCTCATCCGGATGTGGCGAAACGCGTTGAAGGTGACGATCGAATCGCCACTGTCAGTTTGTCTATCTTTTAACGAATGATCACCCGGTTCGACCGGGCGGTGCCGTCTTCGGTTTTCACATACACATATGTTTTCTTGCCGGTGCGGCGTTGCCAGGTGAACGCACCGGCCTCATCGACCAGGATCGACGCGGTGCCTTGGGTGTAAGAATCTGTACCGGCTAGTTTCACCATCGGTCGCACGATGGCTCCCCTGCCCAAACCGGTCGAGGTGCCTGTCACGATCACACCCGGCCTACCCCGCACTTCACCCCGAGATCCGGTAATCAGGATTGAGGTCGATACCGGGGCTTCTGGTGTCACCGAACCTGACGGAGCAGACCACGGCCCCCACCCGGCACCGTTCAATGCCCGCACCTGAAACGAGTAAGGCGTGCCGTTTGTCAATCCAGACACCACACACGTCAATGCCGGTGCCGCCGTCAAACACCCCTGATGACCT
>CBFHQG010000172.1:0-1653 GCA_965657825.1 Actinomycetes bacterium
GTGGTTCCCGGCCATCCCGTTCGTCACCATCGGGCGCACCGTCACCGATCACGTCGACGAGCCCCTCACCGGACGTGACGATCGTGTCCGCCACCGTCACCGATCCCTCGGCCGGGCCCGGGCCGACGATGGCGATCATCGGAGCCGTCGCGATCGTGATGATCGCAGCGCTGGCACTCCTGCGTCGCCGGAGCACGCGATGACGCTCACGCGTCCGGCTCCCGGATCAGGGCGCACGGGGGAAAGACCCACATTGGCCACCGTGACCGCTGAGCGCTGGCGGCAACCGCGCTGGCTGCACCCACGCTGGCTGCACCCGGGTGCCTGGTGGATATGGGCGCTCGGTCTGGCCGTCGCCGCATCGCGCACGACCAATCCGCTGCTCCTCGGGCTCATCATCGCCATCGCAGCGTTCGTGGTTGCCTCCCGTCGCCCTCGAGCGCCGTGGGGTCGCACATTCGCTGCCTTCTTGACCCTCGGAATGTTCATCATCGCGATTCGGATCGTCTTCCAGGTCCTCCTCGGGGTACCGATCGGGACGACGGTGCTGTTCACCCTGCCCACCCTCGAGCTCCCCAGCTCCTTCGCTGGTATCAGCATCGGCGGGCCGGTCACAGGCGAGGAGATCCTCGCCGGGGCCTACGAGGGCCTTCGTCTGGCCACGATCCTCGCCTGCGTCGGTGCGGCGAACTCGCTGGCATCACCGGCTCGACTGCTCGCCAGCCTGCCGGGAGCCCTGTACGAGGCAGGTGTCGCCGTCGTCATCGCGGTGACCTTCGCACCCCAGTTGATCGTCGACCTTCAGCGGGTGCGGGCCGCTCGACGCCTGCGGGGTAGGCCCGTGCGCGGATTGCGGGGTCTGGCCGGCTCGGCTATCCCGGTGCTCGAGGGCGCACTCGAGCGATCAGTGCATCTGGCCGCTGCCATGGATTCGAGGGGTTACGGCCGCATCGCCGGTCGATCATCGGCTCACCGCACCCGGGCCGCCTGGGCCTTGCTCGGTGCTTTAGCCACCGGTCTCATCGGGGTCTACGCGATGCTCGACGCCACCGCACCGATCGCCGTGGGTTCGGCATTGATGATCGTCGCGATCGTCCTCGCGATAGTCGGCGTCCGGGTAGCCGGTGCCCGATCCCCCCGCACCCGGTACCGACCTGATCCCTGGCGTGCCCCGGAATGGATCACCGCTGCGGGCGGAGTCGTTCCGGCTGCCACCTTCATCGCCATCGGACTGTTCGGCGGCGCAGGCTTGTCCACCTCTGTCGACCCGGCCCAGTGGCCCGAACTCCCCCTTGCGGCATCCCTCGCTGTGCTAGCGGCACTCATTCCCGCCTGGCTGACTCCACCCCCACCCGACCGCGCCTCCCTCGAGTCACCTTCTGTGAAACCCACAGGAGGTATGCGATGACCGCACCACCGGCTGGCACTCCTGTTATTTGCTGGGAATCAGTGAGTGTCACCTATTCCGACGCCGAACGCCCAGCCCTCGATGGCGTGAACCTCACCATCGAGGAAGGTGAACTCGCCCTGGTCATCGGCCCGACCGGCAGCGGCAAGTCAACCCTCCTGCGCACGATCAACGGCCTGGTTCCCCACTTCTCCGGAGGCACCCTGACCGGTCGGGTACTCGTCGATGGTCGAGACACCGCGTCC
>CBFHQG010000173.1:0-1639 GCA_965657825.1 Actinomycetes bacterium
ACCGGATTCGGCGAGTGCGGTGGCCGTGGCGCTCTGCTCGTAGGTTGGCCGGACGATCCCCTCGACACCTTGGTGGAGGCTCACGACCACCAATCGCGCCCCTAGTGCCCGAGCACGAGTGGCATCGGCGACGATCTGGGCGTTGTCGATCAATTGGCAGCACCAGTCGTAGGGTCGGGGGATCCCATTGAAGCCGTAGGTGTAGGACAGGAACGCGATGGGTACACCCTTCACCTCGAGCATCGTGATGCGCTCGGCTTCCTCCTCCGACGTGGCGGTGCCTGCGTGCGGCAGGCCGGCCTGCGCGAGTGCCTCGATGGTGGAGGTCACGCCGGAGAAGCCCTGGGCGATGGCGTGGTTGCTTGCGGTGCTGCAGGCGTCGAAACCGAGGTCGGCGATCGCATCAGCCAACTGGGGCGGGGCGTTCACCGGATCGGGCCACACACTCCACGGGCCCTCTCTCGCTCCTAGGGGGTATTCCATGTGGCAGATCGCGAGGTCGACGGCCTGGACCAGCGGGCGGATCCCTTCCAGTTGGGGGAGGAAGTCGACCGAGCCTGCACCGTCGGACTGAGCCTGCTGCAGGATTTCGCGATGCACCAGGATGTCTCCGACACCGAGGATCGAGATCGTGCGCGGAATGAAAGATCTAGCTGGCGCGGATGCGTCGGATGGTTCGACTGAATCGATGGGCGTATCGGGGGAAGCTGACTTCGGCTGTTTGGGCGTGGGTGCGGTGACAGTGCCGGCGCTCACCGGAGTCGACCAGTTCACGCCAGGAAGGGTTGGGCTGAGGAGGCCGAGGGTCAGACCGCCTGCAACGCTCCCTGCCCCCATCGCCACGATGCCCATGAACGCTGACCAGCGCGGACCGACACGCCTCGCACCGGCATGCCGTGCCGCTTCATGCCTCCCCACAGCGACCGAGTATGACTGCGGCAGAGCCGCAATCACCGTAGCCGCGCCGTAGGTCATCCCGGGTGATCCGAAGTCGATTCAGCTCCGTCGGGGTGGGTTCGGGCTCATGAGCGACCGACTGTCATCACGTGAATGGCCTGAAGTCACCCGCCCACGAGATCGCTATCGTCTCGGTCCCGCAGCCTGCACTCTTCGTCGCAGTCGCGCCGAGGTCGCTACTCGGACCCGAGACGTCTTTCCGAACAACGGTCGGGCAGCTGGGGTACGCGATGGGGTTCGCGGTCGCGCTCCTGGGGGTGATCACCGTCCTGCTTCTCATCATCGTCCAGCGAAAGGAGTAGCAGTAGGAGGCACGTGCTGTGCTAAGACACCTGCGGTGGCGAGTCGAACGCGGTAGCGTGACTGAACCACGAAGGAGTCGTTGATGACCGGTGTCCGCGCAGCCCTCGTCCAGACTGCCTGGACAGGGGATCAGGAATCGATGATCGTCGCGCATGAGCAATACGCGCGACAGGCTGCCGCGCAGGGCGCTGAGGTCGTGTGCTTCCAGGAGCTGTTCTACGGTCCGTACTTCTGCCAGGTGCAGGATCCGGAGTACTACTCCTATGCCGAGAGCATCCCCGGGCCGACCACCGAGCGGTTCTCCGCACTCGCAGCTGAGCTCGGCATCGTGATGGTACTTCCGATGTACGAAGAGGAGCAGCCCGGCATCCTCTACAAC
>CBFHQG010000174.1:0-1592 GCA_965657825.1 Actinomycetes bacterium
CGGGGAATCCCATCGCCCGCCACATCGCACGGGCTACGTCCGCAGGGACCTCGGTCCGCGCCAGGAGATCCTCACTCGTGTAACGAGGACGCCCGCCCAGGATCAGCCGATCGACGGCCTCGATCAGCACGCTCGCACCGGCGATGTCAGCACCGGCGATATCCGCACCCGCAATGTCCGCACCCGCACCGGGTGCGCCCGTGTTGTGCAGAGAGTCGGTCACGTGCCATCCCCCGGGAGGACCGGATCGCCGCCCATCTCGCTACTGCGACGACGCCGACGTTCGTCATCCTCCTCATGCAGTCGATAGACCTCGCGCTGGATGGTCTCGACGTTCGGAACGTCATCGATGACGAGATCCTCATCCCCGGCGGACTCGATCTCCAAACGGCCGTAGTTCAGCATCCGACCGAAGACACTGATCTCGAAGGACACGTTGTTGACCTTCGCCAGGGGCATGTCGCGCCCGCGCTTGGCAACGAGTCCCGCTCGGGTGATGATGCGCCGATTCGTGAACACGTACTGGGTGGTGATCCAAAAAAGGAAGGGTCGCACCGCGAACACGATGATCAACGTGAGAGACGCGATAACGATGACCCATCGACCGATGGAGCCCACCGATCCTTCGAACCACGAACCCCACATGAGCGACAGCCAGGTCGACGCGAAGACGACCACGATCAGCACCAGCGCAGGAACGATCAGCGCGCGCCAATGCGGCTTCATCTCCATGACGATCGTTTCGCCCTCTCCGAGGAGGCGCCGCGGGTAACCCATCCCTCAATCGTCGCACGGCGTCGACGACCGCCGAGGCAGTATCGACAAGATCGAACAGGGCGTCACGGCGGTGCAGCCAGATGGGAATCAGACCGGTGGGAGTCAGTCCGGTGGGAATCAGACCGGTGGGAATCAGACAGGTGCGAATCAGACCGGTCCGGAACCGAGGGTCACATCACCTGCGGTGACCCGGACCACCTGGCCGTCGGGTCGACGCACCAGCAGACCCCCGTCTTCGTCGACATCCTGGGCGAATCCGATCCAGTCGGCTGACCCCGGTGCCCCACCGACCCGGACCTCTCTACCGAGGGTGATGCATCGACGCCGGAACGTCTCGAGCCCACGATCGCCCGACGCCCAGGATCGTGCCGCCTCGGCGATGCCGATCAGGACCGCATTCGCCACCTGCTCTCGCGTCACCACACCAGAGTCTCCGATCTGGTCGACCGCGATCGCATGGTCGGGAAGGAGATCGGGGGGCAGGTTGTCCGGGCGGATCGCATTCGCTCCCACGCCGATGATGAGGGCCCCATCGGAGAGACGCTCGGTGAGAACGCCGGCGATCTTGCGCACCCGATCATCGATCTCGACAACGATGTCATTCGGCCATTTCACCGCGACTGAGACTCCACTCAGAGTCGACAGATGCTCGGCAATGGCATTACCGACCTGCAAAGGGAGCACACCGAGAGAGCCCGTGTCGACCCCGTCCGCGCGGATCAGCACGCTCGTCCAGACCCCAACCCCCGGTGGTGACGCCCACGCGCGACCTAAGCGTCCACGCCCGGCTGTCTGCTCATCGGCGATGACTGCTG
>CBFHQG010000175.1:0-1533 GCA_965657825.1 Actinomycetes bacterium
TTGGCGAGCTCGACAGCGTCATCGCGCCCCCGCTCCAGCGACCCCGCCTGAACCCGCTTGTAGTGGTTGTACACCGCGACGGACAGGGCCTTCTTGGCGGCCTGCTGGCCGATCACATAGTTGTCGAGGAAGTCGTAGATCTCACGCGGCTTGGGCAACTCATCGAAAGGCATCTCCGCGGAGTCGCTGAGCTCCTCCTCGATGATCTCGTTGCACAGATCGATGCACTCGTCGCAGATGTAGACACCCGGACCGGCGATGAGCTTCTTGACCTGCTTCTGACTCTTTCCGCAGAAAGAGCACTTCAGCAGATCCCCTCCCTCGCCCACTCGTGCCACGATCCCACTCCTTACGCCATGCGCCGCCCAGCCCGCGCTGGGAGCATCACGCCCGACGGTACCTGCCCGAACGTCGAATCGGGGCGCTTTGACCGCCCGGCGCGTTCAGCCCTGAGTGAAAACCTACGACGAAACGGCGGGAGCTGCTGCCTTGCGCGAGGCGATGACCTGGTCGATGATCCCGTAGTCCTTGGCGGCGTCGGCGGTGAGAATCCGATCGCGCTCGATGTCCTTCTCGACCGTCTCGGCGCTTCGCCCCGTGTGATGGGCCAGGATTCCGACCATCTCCTCGCGCATCCGCAGGATCTCGTTGGCCTGGATCTCCACATCGGAGGCTTGGCCACCGCCCTCGGTGTAGGGCTGGTGGATGAGGATCCGGGCGTGCGGCAGCGCGAAGCGCTTGCCCGGGGTGCCCGCGGCGAGCAGCACCGCGGCCGCGGAGGCAGCCTGCCCAAGACAGACCGTCTGCACCTGAGGCTTGACGAACTGCATCGTGTCGTAGATCGCCGTCATCGCGGTGTAGGAGCCACCGGGCGAATTGATGTAGATCTGGATATCGCGGTCGGGGTCCATCGACTCCAGCGTGAGCAACTGCGCCATCACATCATCGGCTGAAGCATCGTCGATCTGAACGCCGAGGAAGATGATGCGCTCCTCGAACAGCTTGGTGTAGGGGTTGTGCACCCGCTCACCATTCGCCGAACGCTCACGGAACTCCGGCACGATGTAACGCGACTGCGGGGCGTACCTGGTCATGAGTCACTCCCGGGAGCATCGGCTGCTGTGCTGTAGACATGATCGATCAGGCCGTAGTCACGGGCCTCTTCTGAGGTGAACCACCGATCACGGTCGGAATCGGCCTCGATCTGCTCGATGGTCTTGCCACTGTGCTCGGCGATCAACTGAGCCATGCGCTTCTTGATGAAGATCATCTGCTCGGCCTGGATCTTGATGTCCGAGGCGGTGCCCCCGATTCCGCCGAGGGGCTGATGCATCATGATGCGAGTGTTGGGAGTGGCATATCGCTTGCCGGCGGCTCCTGCGGTGAGCAGGAACTGACCCATCGAAGCGGCCAAGCCCATCGAGATCGTGACGACCTGATTGGGGATCAGTTGCATCGTGTCGTAGATCACCATGCCGGCGGTGATCGAACCGCCGGGTGAATTGATGTAGAGCGTGATGTCCTTCTCCGGAT
>CBFHQG010000176.1:0-1478 GCA_965657825.1 Actinomycetes bacterium
CAGAAGGCAGTACCTCTGGGACTTCTAGCTGCGGGGCTCACCCGGCGGCTTACGCCGCCGGGTTCACTCCTCGTCAGAAGTCCATGCCCCCCATGTCTCCGCCTGGCATCGCCGGTGCTTCCTTCTCCGGCTTATCCGCCACGACCGCCTCGGTCGTGAGGAACAGCGCCGCGATGGAAGCCGCGTTCTGCAGGGCAGAGCGGGTGACCTTCGCAGGATCGATGATGCCGACCTTGATCATGTCGACGTACTCACCGGTCGCCGCGTCGAGACCCTGACCCGCGGGCAGCTCGCGCACCTTCTCCGCGACCACACCACCCTCCAGGCCAGCGTTCTCCGCGATCTGCTTCAGCGGAGCAGTCACGGCCTGCTTCACGATGGCAGCGCCCGTGGCCTGCTCATCGGTCAGACCGAGGGCGTCGATCCTCGGCGCAGCCGCAGCCATCGCCTGGATCAGCGCCACACCACCGCCGGGCACGATGCCCTCCTCGACGGCCGCCTTCGCGTTGCGAACGGCATCCTCGATGCGGTGCTTGCGCTCCTTGAGCTCGACCTCCGTGGCCGCGCCGACCTTGATCACCGCGACACCGCCGGCCAACTTGGCCAGGCGCTCCTGCAGCTTCTCACGGTCGTAGTCGGAATCGGAGTTGTCGATCTCCGCGCGGATCTGGTTGACCCGACCCTGGATCTGGTCGGCATCGCCAGCGCCCTCGACGATCGTCGTCTCATCCTTGGTGACGACGACCTTGCGAGCGCGACCCAGCAGTGCCAGATCCGTGGTCTCCAGCTTCAAGCCGACCTCCTCGGAGATCACCTGACCGCCGGTGAGAATCGCGATGTCCTGCAGCATGGCCTTGCGGCGGTCACCGAAACCGGGGGCCTTGACGGCCACCGAACGGAACGTGCCGCGGATCTTGTTCACGACCAGGGTCGCGAGGGCTTCACCCTCGACGTCCTCGGCCACGATCGCCAGCGGCTTACCCGACTGCATGACCTTCTCCAGAATCGGCAGCAGGTCCTTCACCGACGAGATCTTGGAGTTCACGATGAGGATGTAAGGATCCTCCAGCTCGGCCTCCATGCGCTCGGTGTCGGTGACGAAGTAGGGCGAGATGTAGCCCTTGTCGAAGCGCATACCCTCGGTGAGTTCGAGCTCGAGGCCGAAGGTGTTGGACTCCTCGACGGTGATGACGCCTTCCTTGCCGACCTTGTCCATCGCCTCTGCGATTAGCTCGCCGACCTCAGTGTCGCCACCGGCGGAGATGGCCGCCGTCGAAGCGATCTGCTCCTTGGTCTCGACATCCTTGGCCATCTCGAGCAGCTGCTCGCTGACGATGTCGACAGCCTTCTCGATGCCCTTCTTCAGGGCCATCGGATTGGCACCGGCCGCCACGTTGCGCAGGCCTTCCTTGACCAGCGCCTGGGCAAGCACGGTGGCCGTGGTGGTGCCGTCGCCGGCGACGTCGTCGGTCTTCTTG
>CBFHQG010000177.1:0-1412 GCA_965657825.1 Actinomycetes bacterium
CATCGCCACCGACCACGCCCCGCACCCGCGGGAGGACAAGGACTGCGAATGGGCGGCCGCGGCGATGGGCATGCTCGGTCTGGAGACGGCACTTGGCATCGTGGCGCAGGTGTTCATCGAATCGGGTCTTCTCGATTGGCGGAGCGTTGCCGACCTCATGTCCGCAGCGCCGGCGCGTATCGGGCGCGTGGCAGGTCAGGGCCAACCGATCGAGGTTGGCGCTGTGGCGAACCTGGCTGTCTGGGATCCCAGCGCCCGCACCACCGTCGTGGCCGACAACCTCGCCTCGCGTAGTCGCAACACTCCTTACGCAGGACTCCAGCTTCCCGGACGGGTGCGGCACGTGCTGTTCGAAGGTCGGATGACCGTCAACGACGGGCGGATCGCATGATGCTGACCTTCGCGCCGCGATCGCAGATACTCGCAGAGGAGTTCATGGAACAGGCGCAAGTGACGAACTGGCCTGCTCGCCTGGCACTGGTCGCGGCAATGGTCGCGATCATCGCTGTAGTCCTGTGGGCGATGCGCCGTGGTTGGCAGGCGCGCATCCGTCGGCAAGCGGACCTCGGACAACCCGCCGAGGCGAACGGCGAGCCCACTGAGGACGCAGTTCCTGGCCTCTACATCGGCACCGCCTTCGCTGGCGATTGGCTCGACCGTGTTGCCGCTCACGGACTCGGCGTGCGCTCCCGCGCCCGATTGGACTTCTCTGAAGAGGGAATCGCCATCTACCGCGATGGCGCACCCTCATTGTGGATTCCAGCGGATCACATCCTGCTCGTGCGAGTGGACAGCGGGGTGGCGGGCACTGTTCGCTCGAAAGACAGCGTCGTCGTAGTGACGTGGCGACTCGGCGATCGGGATCTGGACACCGGCTTCCGGGCGGATGATGCCTCCGGTCACCGCACTGTGTTGGATGGGCTCATGTCCACGTTCCCCCGGGAGGCCCGCGCATGAGCGATGCGCCAGCCGCGGTGCTGGTCCTGGAGGACGGCACCACCATGAAGGGCAGGGCATACGGGGCAGTGGGGGAGACCTTCGGTGAAGCCGTGTTCGCAACCGGCATGACCGGGTATCAGGAGACGCTCACCGATCCCTCCTACCACCGTCAGGTAGTGGTGATGACCGCACCGCATATCGGCAATACCGGAGTCAACGACGACGACCCCGAATCCCGTCGCATCTGGGTCGCTGGCTACGTAGTCCGCGACCCCGCACGCATCGCCTCCAATTGGCGCGCTCGCCGCAGCTTGGATGACGATCTGCGCGATCAAGGCATTGTCGGTATCAGCGGAATCGATACTCGCGCCCTGACCCGCCACCTGCGCAACGCGGGTGCCATGCGCGTTGGCATCTTCAGCGGACCGGCTGCCGAACGCGTAAATGCCGATTTGCTCGCTGCCGTTCAGGCG
>CBFHQG010000178.1:0-547 GCA_965657825.1 Actinomycetes bacterium
CGGGTGCTCATGAGCGCCGTCCCAATTCGGCCCAGGTTTCGACAGCTTGGTCGATGTCCTCATCGGTGATGGTCAATGCGGGCGCCATTCGAATCGCGGTGGGCGTGACCGGGTTGGCCAGCACTCCCCCAGCACGCAGGGCGGCTTCGGCTTCTTTCGCGGCGGTGGCGTGCTGGGTGCTTAGTTGCGCGGCGCGAAGGAGGCCCTTGCCACGCACTTCGGTAACCCCGTCCCCTGTTGCGTCGAGGACACCCTCCGCGAGCCTGTCCCCTGCCTGAGTTGCTCGGGCAAGGAGGTCGTCCTCGTCGATCGCCTGCAGCACCGCGAGACCAGCGCGCGCGCTGATCGGGTTGCCGCCGAACGTCGATCCGTGCATGCCGAGCTGCAGGATCTCCGCCGCGGTGCAGATGCCGATCACCGCGCCGATCGGAATACCGCCGGCCAGCCCCTTGGCCAGCGTGATGATGTCCGGAATCACCGGGGTCTCGTCGCCTTGGTATGCGAACCAGGTGCCGGTGCGCCCGATGCCCGTCTGCACTTCATCGAG
>CBFHQG010000178.1:558-1400 GCA_965657825.1 Actinomycetes bacterium
ATCACGCCACCCTCGCCTTGGATGGGTTCTAGGAACACCGCGGCGGTCTCGGAATCGACCGCCGCTTCGAGCGCGGCGGTATCGCCGTACGGAACTGTGACCACATCACCGGGCAGCGGGCGGAACGGATCGGCCTTGCCTGGCTGGGCGGTTAACGCGAGTGAGCCCATAGTGCGGCCGTGGAAGGAGCCTTCGGCCACGATCACCTTGGTGCGGCCGGTGAGCCGGGTCATCTTGAACGCGGCTTCGTTGGCTTCGGCGCCGGAGTTGCAGAAGAACACCCGCGCACTGGATTGTCCCGTGAGCTCGATGAGCTTCTCGGCCAACTCGATTCCGGGTTCGGATGCATAGAGGTTCGACACGTGTCCAAGGGTGTTCAACTGATCGGTGATGGCCTCGGTGACGCGCGGATCCCCGTGGCCAAGAGCATTCACCGCGATGCCGGCGATGAGATCGACGTACTCGTTACCGTTCTCATCCCACACCCGTGAGCCCTTCCCACGAGTCAACAGCAGCGGCGGGGTGCCGTAGTTATTCATCATCGCGCCGGTCCAGCGCTGCTGCCAGGTCATGACGTGTCCTTAAGCACGATGGTCCCGGCCTGGGAAGCAGTGAGTGCAGATGCGAGTGCGCCAGGGACCCTGCCATCGATCACTTGGGCAACGCTCACGCCCCCTTCGATCGCCCGAAGGCAGGCCTCCATCTTGGGCACCATGCCGGACTCGAGCGTAGGCAGGAGTTCGCGCAGTCGAATGTCACTAAGTGTGGAGATCAACGAATCCCTATTGGGCCAGTCTGCGTAGACCCCTTCGACATCGGTCAGTACTACAAGTCTTTCCGCA
>CBFHQG010000179.1:0-1079 GCA_965657825.1 Actinomycetes bacterium
CATCGGTCTGCGGGCCTTGATTCGTCGAATCCGGAGGGGCCAGGGGGGACGGTGACGAAGTGGAAGCTGACGAGCCGGTGGGTGCGGGACGTGATGAGGCTGACGGCCCGGTGCTCGGTGTCGGGGTTGGTGTCGACTCCGGCTGAGGTGTCGTCGTGACAGGAGTCGGGCGGGGAGCGTCGACGATGACGGCGCATTCGCGGGCGGGGTACCCGGCCAAGCCGCAGACCATGCCCTGCTGGGTGCGCACCGAGGCTGCCTCGCGCAGGATGTCGAATCCCGATGCGGTCACGGGTGCAGTCACGCACATCGCCCATGCTCCGGCGGGGGTTTCGCCGGCCGGTGCATGCTCGGCCAGCCCTGGATCGATGACGATGGCGACCCGTTTGCTGCCCTCCGCTGCCGGGGTCTCGGCGCAGATGCGGTCGAAGTCCGGTGCGCTGCGGGGGGTGAGACCTGCACCGGCGGTGCCCTCACCGACCCCGAATCGCCAGCCCTGGACGCTGCCGTCCTCCGGCCGCACCGAGGCTGGGCCCCAGGCGGCGTAGGTCCAGGTCGAATCCGCGCCCAGCCAGTAGCTCCAGTAGCGGTAGCTCGCGGCTTGAGCGGCCTGCGGGGTCCACGCGACGGCAAGCAGCAGACCCGCCGCGGTGGCGGGTGCTAGGAGTCGGAGGAGCCGTCGCATCGCCGACCTATTCCTGCACGGTGGCCAGTAGTCGGGTCGCCAAGTCCGCGCCTCCGAAATCCCGTGGATCAAGGCCGGTTGCGGTAGTGACCAACATGCTGGTGCCGAGAGCGGCTGGTCGATCGCCGGAGTCGGAGCCGATGTACTCCTCGATGTTGTTCTCCAGTGCCGTGACTGCCTTGTCCGTGGCGATTCCAGCGGTGCGCAGGGCCACGAGGCTGAGGATCGACAGGGCGGTGGAGTTCCAGTCCACAGAGGTCGGGTCGTAGGTGTTGGGTAGGGCGCCGTCGTGAGTATTGAGCTGGCGGGCCACCCAGCGTGCGACTCCATCGGTCACGCTGGTCGCGCGCCCATCCTCCGCGCATGTCACGCGGGGTATCGCCCGCCGCTGTGA
>CBFHQG010000179.1:1089-1398 GCA_965657825.1 Actinomycetes bacterium
GCATCGCTGAGGCCGAGGAGGGACTGTGAGGACGAGAACGTGTCAGGGTTCAATCCAGCTTGGAAGGGCATGCCGAACCGATCCTGGATGCTGGCCGTGCACGGGGCCTGCGCACGGTGCAGGAAGTTCCTGGCAGCCCGAACGGCGGGCGCTGTGCCCGCAGGTCGTAGGGCCTGCACGGCAGCGAGGGCGAGACCGGTGGAACTCGTATCAGGTGTACCGCCGGGGATCCACACCCAACCTCCGCCGGTGCTGCGCTGAGAGATCAACCAGGTGATGGCATCTCGTGCCGCAGCCGTCTGCCCCACG
>CBFHQG010000180.1:0-1374 GCA_965657825.1 Actinomycetes bacterium
CAGGAGGCCCAGACCGGTCAGGAGCATGGTCTTGCCAGCACCTGTCTCACCAGTGATGACGGTCAGGGCTGGTCCGCATTCGACCTCGGCGGCGACGATGACCCCGAGATCCCGCAGGCTCACCGACTCCAGCATGACGGCCCTGCCTTCAGTCCTGGTTCAGTTGAGATAGCGAACCGCTCGACGAACCCGTCTCGATGGAGCCACCGCGCCAACCGGCGACAGGCAGGGAGAACTTCGCTACCAACCGATCGGTGAATGTGCCAGAGATGATGCGCGCCAGTCGCACCGGTTGGCGCGACGACCGCACCTCGATACGGGAGGACGGGGGCACCTCGATACTGCGTCGCCCATCTGCCCACAGCACCGCCGCAGGACCCGCGCCGTGCAACTCCATCGCAACGACACTGCGTGGTGAGACCACAAGGGGTCGGGCAAACAGCGCGTGCGCGCTAAGCGGGACGACAACCAGTGCCTCGACCTCAGGCCACACCACCGGGCCCCCCGCGGAGAACGCGTAGGCGGTCGATCCAGTGGGGGTGGCACACACCACTCCGTCACATCCCCACCGTGACAACGGTCGTTGATCGACTTCGACGAGGACGTCGATCATCCGCTCACGGATCGTCTTCTCCAAACTCATCTCATTGAGAGCCCATGTGTTCGCAACGACTCTGCCGCCCTGCAGCACCTGAACATCGATTGCCATCCGCTCCTCGACCACCCAGGAGCAATCCACGACGGCCTGCACAACCGCGTTGATGTCCTCGCGCTCAGCCTCGGCAAGGAACCCGACGTGACCGAGATTGACTCCTAGGAGCGGCACATCGGCAACACGCGCCAACTCCGCACCGCGCAGGATCGTGCCATCACCACCGAGCACAACGACGAGCTCGCACCCGTCAGCGGCGTGTTCGTCGGCGGGAACAACGACGATGTCGACCCCCTGAAGATCGTCTCCGACCAGAGCATCACGATCCTCCTCGGTGACGCAGACCTGGATACCTCGAGTGTGTAGTCCGCGCGCGGTCTGGCGAGCCATGATGGCGGCCTGTCCACGATCGGAGTGCACAACGAGAAGCACCCGACGGTCCCCCGCATGGGGCGTTGCTGGCGTCACGGTCCTGCCTCCACGGCCTGTTCGATCGCAGTGCGATCCGGTGCCGGGGAATCACCCCGGAACCAGCAGAAGTACTCGGTATTACCGCTGGGGCCCGGCAGCGGGCTGGCAACCACGCCGGCCGTTCCCCACCCGAGATCGTAGGCGACGTCAGCGACGCGCTGCACGCTATCGACACGGGCCTGGGGATCACGGACCACACCACCGGAGCCCAGTGCCTGCCTCCCAACTTCGAACTGGGGCTTGACCATGAG
>CBFHQG010000181.1:0-1371 GCA_965657825.1 Actinomycetes bacterium
TGGGCGTCACCTCGGGTGCGTCGGTGCCGGAGATCCTGGTCCGTGGCGTGCTCGACTGGTTGGCTGAACGCGAGTTCAGTGACGTCGAAGAGGTCACCACCGCCGAGGAGACGCTGATCTTCGCGCTGCCCCCCGAACTCCGCCGGGACATGAAGGCGGCAGCGTCGCGCTGACCCAGCCACGGGTGGATGCTGCTCCGAATACCACCACTTTCGCGGCCTCGAAAGGCCTGCGGTCCTGCGCTCGGTCGGTCAGTTTCGAGCGGTCAGTTTGGGGTGGTCAGTTTCGGGTGGTCAGCATCCGGCGCCGGCGCATCGCGACGATGACGCCGGCGAGCACGGTCGCGGCAATGATCCACACCACGTTACGGCCCAGGGTGAACGGGATGAGCAGCCCTTGGCGCACCCAGAAGCTCCCTTCGCTCACGGTCGCCTGCCCGATCGTGACGACGGTGAACAAGAAGGCCAACGCAGGGCTGACCACCACCCAGTAGGCGTCTTTCGGGCGAACCCCCCAGGCGGCGTAGACACTGGCCAGCAGGAGGCCAATCCCGGTCAACCAACCCAGCTGCCCGGTCACGATGACATCGGCGAGCCCGATCAAGCAGGTCGCCCCCGCGATCACGCAGACCGCCGCCCACCCGGGGAGCCCCGGAGCGTCCAGGAGCCGACTGGCCTCGACGGATTCGTCGGTGCCACCGGTGGTGGGGACGGAGGGCTCGATGGTGTCGGAGACCGCATCATCGGACACGATGACGACCGCTTCACCGGAGGTGCCTGCGTCTGCGGGCGCCGGGGCGAAGAGATGCTCGAAATCCGGGTCGATCACCGGTTCGGCCGGGGAGGCCTCGCGCAGACTGACCGTGCGCAGGGTGACGATGTCGTCGAGATCGAGGGCCACGACCGCGTCGACCGCGAGATCACCCTCGGCGTGCAGGGAGCGAAAGAGCCTCCCGGTCGGCTGCCCGTCCTCCACGAGGGATCAGGCTACGCCACCGTGAGCTACGGCGGTCCCCACTCGACCGGCCTTGCACACGGGATGGCTGTTCACAGCGTGGAGACTGCCCGTGCACCCAGGATTCACCGAGGTTGGCGCATGGAGAGCGCAGCAGTGAGGACCGGTGAGGTTAGGCTGAAGGGGTGACGACGATGCGGGACCCGGCGACCGTTCGCCAGGAGTCCCCGATCGATCCGCTCGCGACGCAGTACCAGGGCTTGATCGTCGACTGGGGCGGGGTCTTGACGGGCAATATGCGCGATGCGGTTCGACGTTGGGCTGATGCGGACGGAATCGACCTGACCGCGTACGCCGAGGTCATGCGGCTGTGGCTGGGTGATGAGGGCGCGATCGAGGCGACGCTCAATCCCGTGC
>CBFHQG010000182.1:0-1356 GCA_965657825.1 Actinomycetes bacterium
CTTCACCGAGGACCTGCAACTGCGCTCGAACCGAGTCATCATCCCCGCTCAGAGCTGAGGTTGTCACTCGGATACTGCGCTACTGTGCGCATCGATCACACTGGAGGGTCACCGCGCCGTCGCATCTGATGGTGATCACATGTGTGAACTGCGTGAGGGAGGCGCAACGGTGGGCTTAATGGTCGACCCGGCGATGTGGCCGTGGCGGGGAATGCTGTTCTGTCACCTCATCAGCGATACAAGTCTCGATGAATTGCACGCATTCGCTCGCTGGATCGGCGCACCCGAACGTGCCTTCGGTGGTGACCACTACGACATCAGTTCACGTTTGCGGCTGATCGCAATCGAGGAAGGCGCAGTCGAGGTGACCAGCCGTGATGTCGTGCGTGCGCTGTATACCGCGGGTCTGCGCCGGCCGCGCCTTGGTCGAATCCCACAATCGCGCAGGGAGAACTTCATGCCTTTCGTCGAAACCGAATTCACTGCGAGAGGCATAGGCTGAGGAACGCGGAAGTAGGGCCAACCCCCCCCCGGTCCTCTCCGCCCGTGTGGCCCCTCGCTGGTTCCCCCCCGTACCGCGAGGGGCCACCCCCTTTTCAGGACAGCGACGTCGGGCAACTGAGGGGCCATGCGATCCGGCGGCCCTGAGAAGTCCGGTTAGGAGCGGTAGCGCTCCCAGAGCAGCTCCAACTCCAGGAGCAGGCGAGTCTCGCGGTCGTCGAGGTCTGCCTCCATGATGTCGGCGATCTTCGCGAGTCGGTAGCGCAGTGTGTTGGGGTGGACGTGCAGTCGTCGGGCGGCTTCGCTCATGGTGCCCATCGACTCGAAGTAGGCCTCCAATGTGCGGATGCTCTCCTCACGATCGGCGGGATCCAGTCGGCACAGCTGGCTGAGATTCCCCGCCCCGCTCAGGTGCTGGCCGAGATTGCCGGCCAATTCCATGAGGGTCACTCCGGTGCGGACATCGTCGATCCCGGCGAGGTGGAGATCAGGATGGTGGCACAGGTAATGCATGACCCGGTCGGAATCCGCGCGTGACTTGGTCACGTCACCGAGTCGGACGGGTTCGCCCAAACTGATGTAGGTGTCCGGCTCTCGGCGCAGGATCTCCTGTGCATGACGTTCGCTGAGTTGCGTGACGACTTCGGGGACCCCGGGCGCGAGGTAGAGCACATGCAGGCGGTCGGCACGTGCCAGGCACAGCACACGCAATCCCCAGGTGTCGACATCGATCTCGTAATGAGCGTCACGCAACCCCTTGTGCAAGACGGCACCATCCCGATGCCACACAGTCGCAACGCGCATCCGATCGGCAGCGTTGATCCCCAGACACTGACCGAGGAACTCCGCATCCTC
>CBFHQG010000183.1:0-1344 GCA_965657825.1 Actinomycetes bacterium
ACGACGAATGCTGGGTTCAGGAACCTCGTCGCGTCGGCCGAGGTATCGGCCGGGGTGTCGCCTAGCGCTGGAGAAGCAGGCGATGGTGTCACGGTGTCATTGACAGGCCTGCCTGCAGGGATCGTGATTGACGATTCCACTGTGCAATCGGTGTGGTGGGGGGACGACACGGTGGCCTTCACACCCAATGCCGGCACCAACACGGTGTCGGTGAATGTCCCCGCGGGTAGTGGGAGTGTTCCGCTTGTGTTGAGCCTCAATGGTGGGAACGCGATCACTGCCGGGACCTTCACCTATCAGCCACCACCGCCGGTACCGGTGCCGGCATCTGCACCGACCGATGTTGCCGTGGTCGCCGGTGATTCCTCTGCTGAGGTGTTGTGGGGATCGCCTGATTCGCCGGGTTCGTTCCCGGTGTCGAACTACCAGGTGCGCACGACTCCTGGATCGACCGACTGTCTGGTTCCGGCGTCGTCGACGGCGTGCATGATCGGCGCTTTGCGTAACGGCTCGGACTATGAAGTGCAGGTGCGGGCGTTGACCGGTGCGGGGTGGGGTGCGTGGAGTGGTCCGGTGTCGGTAGTGCCGCAGCCGCCGGCCCCCGTGAGATCGATGGTGATCACCGGGTCGCGCGATGGCCGGACAGCCGTGGTGATAGGTGTGACCACCGGCATGGTGCGTGAGCAGGTGACACCGTGGGTGAGGTTGCCGGGGCAGAGTGGTTATGCGCCGGGTTCGGGGATGCGCACAGTTGACGCATCTGGTGAGTTCACCTGGCAGCGACAGACCACTAGGAAGGTCTACGTCTACTTCCGTGTCGGTGACGACGTGCGATCCAACCGGGTGGTCATCCCACCGTACGAACCTCACTCGTAAAGCGACCCCAATCGTCGGTTGTGGGGCAGGCGAGTGCGCTTTCGGGACGTGCGGCGGGCGTGTCCCTGTGACTCACTGCAGTTGTGCTTCACCCTGCGCCGGTTGCGCTGCTAGCATCCACCCGAGGGGAATGGTCATGGTGCGAATACGGCGGTCCGCCATCGTGGGCATCAGTCTGTCTGTTGGCTTGCTGCTCGGAAGTCCGTTGGCCCAGGCGGAACCTGCGGAAACACCAACATCAGACAGGGCGGTGTCCGCCACTACCTCGCAAGCGACCTTCGTCCCCGGCGAAGTCATCGTGACCTTCGATTCTGAAGCGACATCACGCCAGAAGCGCAATGTTCGTCGGCAACTCTCCGATGGATCAGTCGGATCGGCAGCCAGTAGACCGGATCGCGTCGGCCCAGACGTCGAACTGATCCCGCTGAATCCCGGCATGAGCGTCGCGGAATCCATCGAGGCACTGTC
>CBFHQG010000184.1:0-1323 GCA_965657825.1 Actinomycetes bacterium
TGATGAACTTGTGGTCGCCCCTCGCCATGTGGTCGTGGGGCGGTCGGGAGTAGGTCTCCGTGCGGGGGTTGTAGAAGCCCACGCCGAAGTCGCCGACCTGGATCGAGCGGTCGCACCCCCTGATGATCTTCTTGTAGCGGTCCCACTTGCCGTGGACGTCGCCGATGAAGCGAATGGTGGTCACGCGCCGTTCCACACCCACCCGAGCAGCAGTCGCGTCATGAGGCGATTGAGCCGGTTCGGGCGCTCAGTGACATGCACGTGGAAGTTGCCGGAGATCTCCCAATGCCCGACATACTTGGGAACAACAATTTTGAAGCCGTCTAGGCTAGAGACCGTCAAAGTATTACTCCCTGGTGTGTACCACTCGGAGCTCATTGACGGGGCGCCGCCGATGTTGACTTCGGGCTTGGCAGCCCACGGGTCTGGCACGTTGGTCTCACTCACCGAAGATCTCCTCGAACTTCTTCTCATTCTGCTGCATCAGCCAGCCGACGAACCCGTCGACCTTGCCGGCGCGGATGGAAAACATCGCGCCGCTCACCTTGGGGTGGTGGTGCAGCACCTGCGCCGCGAACTGCTTCTGGTCCATGTGCGAGTACTCGCGCACGAACCCCTCGACGAAGAACCCGCGGAACGTCATCGCCACCACGAACGCCACGAGCAGGGACTGCAGCGTGTCCAGGATGGAGGTGCCGGTCGGCTCGGCGGCGTCGGGAGAGGTCGTCATGCAGGCATGATCGTATCGACGGAGGATCCCGCATCAGTCTCGCGGGAGGTCCAGGTCCGGCGAGACGTCGGGGATCCCCGTCCGCATGCCCGAACCGGTGTGGATCCGTTTGCCGGGCGTTCACCGCTCAGCCGCGCCGACGGATCGCCCGCGAACCCGGTTCGAAGACGAACCTCGGCCCTCTCTTCTCAGCCCGCGTAGTACTTGCTCAGCAGCGCCACGACCTTGGGCTGGTCGCTCTTGATCCGAAGGGAGTTTCGGAACGCGTCGCGAGCCTCGAACTTCGCATCCCTATCCTCGCGCCCGCTGGCGAGCCACCGGTGCAGGGCGTTCACCCCGATGCCGTTCCAGCTCGGCCAGTGCTTGGGATCGGTCTCGACGGCCCGTCGGTAGGCGTTCTTGCTGTCCTCGTACTGGCCGAGACGGAAGAACGCGAAGGCCATGCGTTCGTGAGCGTTGGCGGAGGGCTCGACCTGCAGGAGGATCTCCGCCGCGTTCACCGCCTCCTGGAACCGCTTCTCGGAGACGTAGGCGTTGATCAGGTTCAGGAGCAGCGGCGGCGAGGGCTCCATCAACTCCATCGCGACCTCGTA
>CBFHQG010000185.1:0-1310 GCA_965657825.1 Actinomycetes bacterium
AAGAAACCGTCTTCGTGCCTTCGGCTTTCGGCTTTCGACTTTCGGACATCTTTGATTCAGGTCACGCGTTCCATTCGGAGCAGCCCATGGGACTCCCGGCCACCTCACGCCAGCGTTACTCCAACAAGGTCGCCGAGGTCCCGACCGTTGACTCAACCGTTGACCGGGGTGCGCACATTGCCCTGAGCATCAGTGGCGATCCGGTCGATCCTGCGCTGTCGGGTCGCATCGGTCCGAGCAGATGCGATCCACCGCAGGATGTTGCGCCTAACCGAGGGCGGGAATCCGGTGAAATTCCTCAGGGCCTCTCCGCGAACTGTGAGCGCATCCTCGAGATCCTGGGGCACCATTAGCGCGTCGACCTCGTTCATCTCATCCCACGCACCCGAGGACTGAGCGTCATCCACTGATGCTTGTCCTGCAGGATGCATACGACCTTCGGCAATCAAACGCTGAGCGCGATCCTTGTATGACTTAGCCCACGGCTTCGTACGACGAGGCGAGATGAGTTGCATCGTTCGCTCGTCATCGACTTGTCGTCGGACCCCATCGGTCCACCCGAATGAGACAAGTTCATCCAGGACTTCCGATGTCGACACATATCGAGCGCCTGCAGACTTCTTGTACGTCACGAGCCAGACGGACTCGCTTTGGTCATAGTGCGCGCTGAGCCAGTCGCGTAGCTCCTGGGCTGAACTCACCTCGATCCGGGCAGCATCGCTGCTGGGGGCCATAGCCGTGAAACTCCCCTAGCACTTGTGCGATAGCGCGGTCTGGTGCAGATCGGGGTGCTCGGTGGGGTCGATGGCCTGGATATGGGTGACGAACGCATCGGTGTCGACCTTCGCACCATTCACCCACGTGCCCAGCACCTTCACCTGCTCGGTCAGCTTGTCCGAATCCACCGTGAACGGATCCGCGGACAACTGAACGAGGTCGGCCAACTTTCCGACCGCGAGTGATCCCAGATCCTCTTCGCGACCCAACTGCCGCGCAGCGTTGATGGTGTGGGCCTTGAACGCATCGTCGAGGCTGACCTGCTGAGACGGCCCGTGCAGCGTTCCCGACGGGGTGCGGCGGGTCACCATCGCCTGGATGTTCAGCAGCGGGATCGGCGGGCTGACCATGCCGTCGTTGTGGAAGGTCACCAGTGCACCGGACTTGAACGCATCACCACCACGCATCCAGATGCTCCCGATCTCCGTGGGGAACATCTGCCCATCGAGCAGATCACCCCAATAGATGAACTGGGCGGGCAGCAAAGAGATCGTCACACCCAGGGATGCGGCCCGGTCGAACTGGTCTCCCCT
>CBFHQG010000186.1:0-1293 GCA_965657825.1 Actinomycetes bacterium
CAGATCAGCGGCTACCTGGCCGGGTCGACCTTCATCACCTATGAGGGCACCCAGCACGTGACCTACCTGCAGACTCCGTCGGCCTGTGTCAACGACACCGTGACGACCTACTTCCTCACCGCGATATCGCCGGGCGGAACACGCAGTTGCGACTATGCGCCATCACCGAGCAGCTGATAGTCAATCCGGTGGTGCGGATGTGCACCGGCTTTCTGGTGGTGGGAACACCGGTGGGCCGGTAGATTCACAAAATGAGCGTGGCCGATGCTGGGGTCACGCGCCTGGGCGGAGACGGTGAAGGTGCCGTCGCCCGGCGTGCGCACCGGCTCTTCTTCACTGCGATGGGGCTCCTGCCCTGCCGGGTGTCGCGTTGGGCACGGGCACGGATCTTCGACGGCCTCTTCGCATCCGGCACTCCCTGGCCCTACGCGGAATGTTCCTATGAGAGCGCCAAGCGCGGTCACCTGATCGCCCAGGTGCCCGAAGGCGCCCGCGTGATCGTGGAGTTCGGCTGCGCCGATGGACATAATCTCCAGGCACTGGCGCAGGTGCGCCCGGACGCCCGCATCATCGGTGCTGATATCTCCGACCGAGCCTGCGCACTCGCCCGAGAGCGGACCACCGCCCACACCGGGGTGGAGATCATCCAGGCTGACAGCGGAGAGCTCGTCAAGGGCAGAGCCGACCTCGAAGGCTGCGTCGACACCCTCGTGATCTCCGAGGTGCTGTACTACCTCGGAGCGGGTCGGCCGTTCCACCAGCAGCTTGCCCCGCTGGGCGCCCTGCTCGCTCCCGATGGGTGCGTGATCGCGGTGCACACCTGCACCGATGCGGGGGACCTGCACCACCGGGCGGCGCTCGCCCTCGACCTGGTGGTGGCCCGGGAGCAGCAGATCCACCTCGCGGACCGGTCCTTCACCATCAGCGTGCTGACCCCCCGGACCTAAGCGTCCCGCGCTTCCTGCGCCCGTGTCTGGTCTCGCCCTAGTTGGCGATTCCGTTTGGCCCGTCAGCCCCCTCGCTCTCACTGGTTTCAGCGCTCCGTTGGCGATGCTTTCCCTTGGTACGACGATAGGTCGCGACATCCTTGCTCGTTGACTGCCACGTTCCGTCTGGGGTCTGGATAGCGCGAAGACGCCCACGCTGTGCGGCCTGGCGCAACGCGGCCAGGGTGAAGTCCTTGCCGTCAGCCTTCTGCATGGCGTCGAGATAGCGCTGGCGGTGGGACTTGAGGATGATCGCCGGCGGGCCTGCCCACCCTCACTGACCCCTACGGCCCTCCGGGATCTGATG
>CBFHQG010000187.1:0-1291 GCA_965657825.1 Actinomycetes bacterium
CATCTGAACATGCCGATCGCACCACCGTTGACCGAGGCGTTGTCGGCCCCTGATGCCGCGGATCAAGCGGCCTTTGCGGCATTCGAGCACTACCAGAAATGGGATTCCGGATACTCCACTCAGCAACGCACCCGTCCGCAGACCCTGGGCTATGCGCTCACTGATTCTCCCGTCGGGCAACTGGCGTGGATCCTGGAGAAGTTCTGGGCGTGGACCGACTGCGACGGCCATCCAGAGAATGCCATCGACCGCGATCGCATCCTCGACAACGTCATGATCTATTGGGTGACGGCAACGGCGACATCGTCTGCGCGTCTGTACTGGGAGAGCTTCGGGTCCTTTGGTGCCGGTGATCCGGTCACGGTTCCCACGGGTGTGGCCGCCTTTCCCGCCGAAATCATCAAGGCGCCGCGTCGGTGGTGCGAATCGGCCTACAACATCGTGCAGTGGACCGACATGGAAGCCGGAGGTCACTTCGCGGCCATGGAACAGCCCGACGCACTGGTTGGTGATATTCGGGCCTTCGCTCGTCACCTGCGCTGACGTGGCGCGTCGTCACCCGATGCGTGACACCCCCTCGCCCCAATAGCGGTCGCGCAACAGGCGTTTGTAGAGCTTTCCGGTGGGTAGGCGGGGCAGCTCGGCTTCGTAGTCAATACTGCGTGGAACCTTTTGCCGGCTGAGATGCGACCGACAAAAATCCAGCAGTTCGTCGGTGAGCGCATCATCAGTGGATACATCCGGCATTGGTTGGATGACGGCTTTGACCTCTTCACCGAGATCTGAGTTGGGTACACCGAACACCGCAGCGTCAAACACCTTCGGGTGGGTGATCAACAGGTCCTCGATTTCTTGGGGGTAGATGTTTACCCCACCGGAGATGATCATGAAGGTCTTGCGGTCAGTCAGATATAAGAATCCGTCATCATCGACGTAACCAATGTCGCTGACCGTGGTCATCGCCCCATCGGGTGAGGTTGCCTCCGCGGTGCGCTCGGGATCGTCGAGGTAGCTGAACTCCGACCCTGATCCGAACCAGAGTGTGCCCGGCGTGCCGTTGGGAACCTCGTTCATGTCGTCGTCGAGCACCCGCAGGTCCCCGAACACAATCTTTCCAACGGTTCCGCGATGCGCGAGCCATTCATGCGAGTCGCAGGCCGCGAACCCAAGACCCTCAGTCGCGCCGTAGTACTCGTGGATGATCGGTCCCCACCACTCGATCATGGCTTGCTTCACCGCCACGGGGCAGGGCGCCGCCGCGTGCACCGCCACCTCAAGACTCTTTAAGTTG
>CBFHQG010000188.1:0-709 GCA_965657825.1 Actinomycetes bacterium
TGTGGCTGATGACCGGCTGGTTCCTCATCACCCATCGCCGCGCGCACACCGGCCCAGACTCCACTGGACGGGGTAGACACCATCGCGTCATCCGCGCTTCGAGCGGTACGCACCACTCGTCGCAGCGAGGCGAGCTCGGCTTGGCACGTCTCGCAGGCCGCGAGGTGGCGGGTATCGAGGTCAGTCGACTCGCCGAGGGCGGCCAAGGACATCTCCTCGGGGTCGCAGTGACGGTCATCACGGTTCATCGTGGATCACCTCCCATCGGGTGCGTAGGCGTTGCAGGGAACGACGGATATGGCTCTTGACTGTGCCGAGCGGAAGGTCCAGCCGGTCGGCGATCTCGGTATGGGTCAGTTCATCGAACAGGGCCAGACGCATGATCTCCCCGGGTGGCTCGCCGAGTCTGGCGAGCTCATCGGTTATCACCATCTGGTCCACGATCGTCTCCATCGCTGCTCCAGCCGGGCCCTCGGGCGGATCAGCCTCGGGGGTGCTGCGGTCTCGAGTCCGTTCGGCCCATCGATCGGCGATGCGGCGACGGGTGATCGTCATCAGCCATCCCGGAAGCGATCCTGCCGCCGGATCATAGGCGCTGCGGGAGCGCCAGGCGGAGATGAACACGCGCTGGGTCACATCGTCAGCCTCGTGACCGGAGCCCAACGAGCGGCGGGCGACGCTGTGTACCAGCGGAGACCAGCGACGGTAG
>CBFHQG010000188.1:719-1272 GCA_965657825.1 Actinomycetes bacterium
TCGAAGGCTTCATCGGCGTGCCCGGAACTGACGGCAGCGGCGAAATCGACGCCCAGATCAGCGACAGCAGCATCGGCCGCGTTCGGTTCGGCGGCCTCCCCCTGCGCGGACACCTCGATCACTCCCTGCCCGTCTCGTCCCTGCCCGTCTCGTCCATGCTCGCTTCGACGCTCGATTCGACCCTCGAATCGGTGGCCGAATCGGTGCTCTGATCGGACCACGTGACGGCGGGAGGCCAGCGAGATCACCGAGGCCAGGGGCGCAGGAGTGCTCATCGCGAGGCATCCCCACTACCGTCGCTCCCCATCGTCTCATTGAGGAGCACCGCGGTCACCACCACGTTATCGGTGTAGCCGAGCGTGGTCGCGTCGAAGGGACCACCGCAGGTGATCAGGGTGAGCCGATGCGACCCGGCACCGGAGAACAGATCAGCGAGCGGGACGACCTGCTTGTCGAACGACTCTCGAGCCACGACGCGATACCGCAGTCGTTCCCCCGCATCAGTCTCCACGACGACGATGTCATCGAGGGTGAGCGCATCGAGGGAGTAGAA
>CBFHQG010000189.1:0-1216 GCA_965657825.1 Actinomycetes bacterium
TGAGCTCCCAGATCCAGTATCCGGGACTACTTCAGCCTCACCTTCGGAGACCCGAACGTTAAAGCGATACGGATCACTCCCCGAAGCGTCCGTCGCGAACGCTGGAAGAAGCGACCACCCGGATGGAGCTGACTTCTCCACCACCAAGTAGCGCTGAGAAGAGCCCGAATCCCACGTCACTTCCACTGTGCATTCGCCGCTCGGATTCGGATTGCCCTCGGGATCCAGACCCGAACCGGTGGTGCATGTGTAGTCCGGAGTTGCTCCGCCGGGGATATCGGTTGACGATGAATCCACCGCGTAGACATCGAATTCCGCTCCATCGAGCGGGCTAGCAGAGTTATCGCCCGTGCGGGAACCCGCTTTGCGGACGGTGATTGTTCCGGACGAGGCGTCGTTGATGACCGCCGTGGCAACGCGACCGGTCTGCTCTCCTGTTGCCGTCAGATCAAACGTCGGACCGCCTTCGGCCGGCATCTTCATGAGCATCTCGATCGTGCCATCATCGGCAACTTTCACCGCAGCAGGATTGGCAGCTGCCTTCACCCGGGGATCGGCGATGCTGACCGACACCGAGGTATCCGGGCTCCAGCCCGAACCAATCACCTTCACCTTGGAGTCAGCACCGGCTTGTTCCACTTGTGCCTCGAGCGTCGGGTCCGCCAAAGGCTTCACTGCAAAGAACGCGCTCGCCTGACGGTCGCGCTTGCCGCGCTCCTGCTTAGCGTTCACGGAGTAGTCACCTGATGCATCGAAAGGCAGCGTGAACGTGTACTGGAATGTGCCCCTGTCCGCGGTGACCTCGGTAGGCGGGACGGCTCCTAGAGCAGGAACGACCTCTACAGTGACAGGGG
Organism: Actinomycetes bacterium; assembly: GCA_965657825.1. Classification (GTDB taxonomy): domain Bacteria; phylum Actinomycetota; class Actinomycetes; order S36-B12; family S36-B12; genus M55B157. Next base: position 855 of record CBFHQG010000189.1, read on the forward strand.
ACTTACTGCTCCAGCCTTCGCCGGTGACGACAACCGTGTCGCCAGCCGCATAGTTCGGCGCGACACTCAAGGACGCTGCTGCGCCAGAGTCTCTTTCCGCTTCGCCCTCGTCAGCCGATTGCGCGGAAATACTCGGATCATCGACCGGCGTCATCTCCTCACTTGAGCCATCGCCTGGCTCCACCGGCGCTTCACTGTCCGGGGCGGACTGAGACTCCTCGCCTGGGCTTGGCTCAGGGCTTTCGTCGACGGCTTCCTCCGGAGCCAGATCCGTGCCGGGATCCGCGAGCCCGACTGAGCCTTCGACGTCAGACTCTGCCATGTTCTCGGCATCGGACGGTTCCGTTGCAGCTTGGACGTCA
>CBFHQG010000190.1:0-1202 GCA_965657825.1 Actinomycetes bacterium
GACGCGATCCGTTACGGGTTCGGTCTGCGCTGGGCGCAGATGGGTCTGTTTGAGACCTATCGGATCGCCGGTGGTGTGGGAGGCATGCGCCATTTCATCGCGCAGTTCGGCGAGGCGCTCTCATGGCCGTGGACGAAGTTGATGGACGTACCTGAGTTGACCGAGGACCTCATCGACACGATCGCCGACCAGTCCGATACCCAGAGCGGGCACCACTCGATTCGCGCACTTGAGCGGATTCGCGATCGGAACCTGGTCGGTTTCCTCAAGGTGCTCGAGGAGCACAACTGGGGCGCCGGCCAGTCGGTTCGCTCACTACGCGACAGCATCGACTGAGGCCCCGGCCCTCCGTTCAGCCGGGGTCCAAGCACCGCCTCGTGTGGCGAGGACTCCCACACCGTGCCGGACCACATCTCGACCACGGCCGGCGACTGTAAGGGCGGGCCTTCCGAACCCAATGAAATTGCACCTTCACCACCGCAATAAGTAATATTGGAGACATGCTTCATCGCCGTTTCCAATTCATCGCCCTCACCGCCGGCATCTTGCTATCAACCGGATTCGCGCTCGCGTCGCCCTCCACTGCGGGGGCCGTCACGCGTTCGTACACGATTGGTTATGACTGCGAGGGCAGCACCTGGGATGCGCAGTCGGCAAGCGGTTCGTCTGGCGATGCCATCGAGATCACTCTGTCCGGCGATGGGTGCACGAGACTGACGGTCACCGGCGTACTGATGAGCGACTCTGAGGCAGCAGTGACGCAGTGGACTCCGGGCTCAGGGTGGTCCGCTTACCTGGCGTCTACTGGAACTGAGGCCGGACCAAACGGATCAGACTATGTATACACACTGACGCCTGAAGCGCGTTACAACTTGACGGTGAAAGTCGAACTCACAGGATCATCACTCTCAATGCCTGCCCAGATTCGTATCGGCAAGGACAACGGCAGCGGTAACTGGGCGTCCTCATACCACCAGGTTTCGTGGAGTTCAGGCTCCTCCGGCCCCTCTGGCCCTTCTGGCCCCTCGTCGGGTTCGTCGAATACAGGCTGCGAAGTTGCGGGCAAGCCGTGCAAGGTTCGGCCGTGGCCGTGGCCGGTCGCCCACACCGACCACATCAACGTGAGCTGGGAAGCCCTCATCCCCGCCGAAGCTGGCACCGGTGGTGTCACCTCCTACCGGGTCGAATCATCCCCCGCCGGT
>CBFHQG010000191.1:0-1172 GCA_965657825.1 Actinomycetes bacterium
CTGCCGGAGTTGACGACCTTCTTCTCCTCGTATCTGTGGCATCGCAATAACGGCAGCGATCGGGCCAATGAGGAGGTCGTGCACAACATGCTCGCCTCGAATGCCAGCAACCTGCTGTTGATCCAGACCATCGGCCTGGCGGTGTTCCTGCTCGTCGCCACCTAGCGACCTAGAACGGTGGGTCTGCGGGTTGGTTGCGTTCGCGGTCGAGTAGGGCGTATCGGTTAGGTGTGTAGCGGCGGGCGGGGTTCTTCTTCGGGTCGGCGAGGAGTGCGCGTGCGGCCTGTGCGGCCTGTCGTTTTCGTTGTCGTGCGGTGAGTCCGGCTGGTGTTGTGGGTGGTGCGGTGGGGTTGGGGGTGTAGTGGGCGTGGTGGGTGAAGTGCAGGTCCGTGTCGGGGTCGCCGGTGACCTGCCAGTTTTGGGTGTGGATGAGCTGGTGGTGGTAGTGACACAGGCCGACCAGGTTGCTTCTCGTGGTGGGCCCACCGTGGGAGTGGAACACGATGTGGTGCACCTCGTCGATACGGGCTGAACAGTTGGGGAAGCGGCAGTGTTCATCGCGGGTGCAGATCGCGGTGCGCAACGCCGGGGCGATGGTGCGGGTGCCCGGCAGCACGGCGACGATCTGCCCGCTGCGGTCGACCACGAGGGGGGCCAGGGTTGCATCGCAGGCCAGGATCCGGGCCTGGGTTGCGGTGATGGCGGCGGTGGGGATGCCGAACCGGTGCAGCAACCCCATCCCCGCAGCTACAGGTTCCGCTGACACGAGGTCTGTCGAGTCTGATCCGATGAGGTCCTCGGCGTCGATGTGCACTGAGATGCGTGGGCGGGTGCCGTTGATGATGGGTAGCCCGTCGGGGCCGGTGGCGGCGGTGGCGAGGTCCAGCAGGCGGCGCAACGCTTCGGGGTTGCGTTCGGCGATCGACCGGCCCGCCTTGGCCGGATCGGCATGCGGATCGATCTCAGCACTGTCGACACCGGTATCAGCACTGTCGAGCTCGATGTCATCTTCGGTGTCGGCGGTGGCACCGGCTCTCCGGGCGGCTTCCAGTGCTTGGATGAGGAGGTTCCCGGTGATCGGGTCAAGGAACCCGTTGACGTGGACGTACCCATCCAGGGTCGCCACCGCGTCCAGGAACACCCGCCGGCGGTGTTTGGCGTCGATGTCATCG
>CBFHQG010000192.1:0-1159 GCA_965657825.1 Actinomycetes bacterium
GTCAACTCCGGCAGGCTGGTCACAACACCGATCACCACACCCAGCACGATCTCGGGGACCCCGAAGGTCGTGCCCAACTCGAAGACAGTCGACCCCAGCGCTGTGCCGAGGAAGTACAGCCCCACCAGCGCTACCAGGATCAAGCCACCATTGAGCAGAAGGAAAACCCTCAGCCCCAATCGGTGATCAGTCTCCACCCGCACAACACCGTCAGGCTCGACTGGTGCGGCCCCATCGGCGGAGATGCGACGGATCACCAGCAGGTAACCGACATAGGCGAGAAGGAAAACCGGGATCACCCAGGACGACTCCACCTGGCCGGTCACCAGGAGCAGAACAGGCACCACGATGCTGATCGCGATCAGTAGATGCTCGCGCCAGAACCGGCGCGCGAACAGGTGGCGGAGTTGACCGTAGAAGGCCGCCGCGATCACTGCCAGAATCACGTTGATCACGTTGCTGGACAGGATGTTGTAGGCAACCGTGGCGAAGAGTCCAGTTGCCGCGACCGCGATGGTCGCAACCAACTCCGGAGCACTTGTGAGATAGCCCAGCAGTTGGCCAGCGCCATGTTCGCTGAACTTCAGCCGCTGCGAGATCGCCTTCGCCGGTTGATAGAGCAGGAAACGCGCGACGACGACGATGAGGACGGTGAGGACGATGAACTCACCGATCTCCCTCAGCATGGGCACGCCCCCGACCGAAGTCGACTAGGCCGAAGTCGACTATGCCTGGGTGCCACCACCGCCGCCTCCCTCAGGTTCGGCGTAGATAACGCGCAGCCGCGCCTGGAGGTCGAGCAGATCCAACGCGGGGATGGCCTCCCACAGGGGAGCGCGCGCATCGAAGAAGGAGTCATTCACCTCCGGCTGCGGACTGACGAACTGTGCCGGGTCCTCCGCGGCTCGAGCCATGTAGTCGACCCAGGCGACGTTGTGGCGCAGGTAGGCCTCCCGAGCCCGTTCCAAACGGGTGTTGATCGGCCAGATACGTACCTGCTCGATCCGCTCGCCGGCCTCGGCGATCGCAATCTCACCCTCCGTGGCGATCACCTTCAGTTCATCGATCAGCTCGCGGCGCTGCTGCTCGGTGAGATCCTCGGCGTCGAGTTCCTCGAACACGTCGCCCACCTGCCGTTGGACAACCCCCATCGCCCGTT
>CBFHQG010000193.1:0-1158 GCA_965657825.1 Actinomycetes bacterium
ACTCCCGCGTGCGTGAAGACCCATGAAGGTGCCTGCTTCGATGGAGTGTGCCACCATGGTGCCGTCCGGGGACTCCACACGGGAGCCTCGAGATAGGAGAAGTGCCATGTCCGAGGTATCCACGCTGTACGGAACGTCTCGCACTCGACGTGTCACCGTTCGCGATCTCGCTGATGCGAAAGCTCGCGGCGAACGCTGGCCGATGATCACCGCCTACGACGCCCTCACCGCCCGAATCTTCGACGAGGCCGGCATCCCCGTGCTTCTCGTTGGCGATTCCGCAGCGATGGTGGTCTACGGCTATGACTCCACCGTCCCGATCACCACCGATGATCTCGTGCCACTCACCCGCGCTGTCGTTCGCGGCTCGACGAATGCGCTGGTGATCGCCGATCTTCCCTTCGGCTCCTACCAAAGCGGTATCGAGCAGGCACTGGCCACCGCGACCCGATTCATGAAGGAGTCCGGTGCGCACGCGGTCAAACTCGAGGGCGGCCAGCGCGTGCTCCCCCAGGTCGAGGCCCTGGTATCCGCCGGCATCCCGGTGTTCGGACATCTCGGCCTCACCCCGCAGTCGGTGAACGTGCTCGGCGGGTACCGCGTCCAGGGACGCGGCGAGGCTGGCGAAATGCTCCTCCAGGATGCCAAGGCCCTCCAGTCGGTAGGTGCCAGCGGCGTCGTCTTGGAATGCGTGCCCACCGAACTCGCCGCCCGCGTCACCGAGGTGCTCAGCATCCCCACCATCGGGATCGGCGCTGGATCTGCGACTGACGCGCAGGTCATCGTGTGGCAGGACCTGCTCGGGGTCACCTCCGGTCCAGCCCCGAAGTTCGTCGCCCGCTACGCCGAAATCGGAGAAGCGATGTCAAGCGCCGTGTCGTCGTGGGCCGCCGATGTCCGAAGCGGCAGCTACCCCGGACCGGAGCACTCCTACTCCTGACGAGGTCAGTTCCTACTCCTGACGAGGTCAGTTCTGGGTTTCGTCAGCGCTCCTGCTCGATGATGTCGGTGATCCGCACGCCAGCGTGGGCCTTGTACCGACGGTTCATCGAGATGAGATTCGCGGTGAATGCTTCGACCTGCCCGGCATTGCGCAACCGCCCGCCGTACACACCTCGCACACCGGGGATCCGCGCCGCCAACTCGGCCACCAGATCG
>CBFHQG010000194.1:0-1133 GCA_965657825.1 Actinomycetes bacterium
GCGGGGGCTCCCGCCCCTGCGGCTTCGACCCTCCGGACGAGCGCGCCCCTCCGGGCTTCGCACCACCGGACCTCGAACCGCCGGGCTTCGACCCTCCGGACGAGCGCGCCCCTCCGGGCTTCGCACCACCGGACCTCGAACCGCCGGGCTTCGCACCACCAGACCTCGAACCACCGGACCTCGAACCGCCGGGCTTCGCACCACCAGACCTCGAACCACCGGGCTTCGCACCACCGGGGCGAGGACCGCCCGAACGTGACCCGGTGGAGCGAGCTCCACTGGAGCGGGCGCCATTGGAACGGGAGGATCCTTGACCAGATGAGTCGCCGCTGCGCTGCCCGCGCGACGGACCGGGGGTTGTCACGGGGCCATGCCTATCACTAGCGTCCCCTACTCCAGACTGTCGGGGGGCAGACTCCATGTCGACAGGGAAATATGTCAGCGTCTAAGTCGACATCCGCACTCCACAAATAACGAAGGCCGCCCCCTGATGGGGACGGCCTTCGTCAAAGTATGTCCGGCGGCGTCCTACTCTCCCACGCAGTCTCCCGCGCAGTACCATCGGCGCTGAGGGGCTTAGCTTCCGGGTTCGGAATGGAGCCGGGCGTTTCCCCCTCGCTATGGCCACCGAAACTCTATTGAGATATCAATCAGTTCCCGACCGTATCTCGGGAACCGCACAGTGGACGCGAAGCATAAAGCTCTTTATGTGTGGGCAAGCCCTCGGCCTATTAGTACCGGTCAGCTACACGCATTACTGCGCTTCCACTTCCGGCCTATCAACCCAGTGTTCTCGCTGGGGGCCTTACCAGGTTAACCCTGTGGGAGTCCTTATCTTGGAGCGAGCTTCCCGCTTAGATGCTTTCAGCGGTTATCCCTTCCGAACGTAGCCAACCAGCCGTGCCCTTGGCAGGACAACTGGCACACCAGAGGTTCGTCCGTCCCGGTCCTCTCGTACTAGGGACAGCCCTCCTCAAGACTCCTGCGCGCGCGGCGGATAGGGACCGAACTGTCTCACGACGTTCTAAACCCAGCTCGCGTACCGCTTTAATGGGCGAACAGCCCAACCCTTGGGACCGACTCCAGCCCCAGGATGCGACGAGCCGACATCGAGGTGCCAAACCATGCCGTCG
>CBFHQG010000195.1:0-1033 GCA_965657825.1 Actinomycetes bacterium
CAGCGGACCTCGGCGGCTGGGCAAATGCCGATGCCATCGCGATCGTGCCCCCGGGCTCGGGCGCCGCCGGTGACACCGTGGACCTGCTCGATCCACTCGGCAGACCCGCCGGCACCTGACCCTGCGCATTTCCATCTTTTCCTAGTGCTAAGGTCGGGAATGTGCCGGACTTCCCCGACGTTTCACTCCTCGGCCTGACCATCGACCCGATCCTCGCCTTCGGCGGCCTGCTCGCTGGCCTCCTTGTCGGCCTGACCGGAATGGGCGGCGCCGCGCTCGTCACCCCGATGCTCGTACTCGTCTTCGGCGTGCCCCCCGCCGCGGCGGTCTCCAGCGATGTGGTCGCCTCCGCCGCGATGAAACCCGTGGGCGCACTCGTGCACGCCAGGGCAAGAACAGTCCACTGGCGGCTGGTGTGGTGGCTATCGGTTGGGTCCATCCCCGGTGTGCTGATCGGCACCTGGATCTTCGCGTCGGTGCTGAACACCGACGAAGCCGAGGAAACCATCCGCATCTGGATCGGCGGCGTTCTCATCTTGGCTGTGGGCGCCATGCTGGCGAAGAGCTACATCGCACGACGACGACGCCTCGCCGCGCAAGACCAAGCCCCACCCCCGATGCAGGGGACCGACCTACCCGTACGCATCGTCCCTACGGTGATTGTCGGCGTCCTCGTCGGCGTCCTCGTGGGTACCACCAGCGTCGGCTCCGGCTCACTGGTCGTCACCTCACTGCTACTCCTCTACCCACTTCTGCGCCCCTCGGTCCTCGTCGGAACCGATCTCACCCAGGCCGTACCGATGCTCGTGGTCGGCGCACTTGCCCACGCCGGGTTCGGTGCGATCAGCATCGCGGTCGTGGTCTCCTTGCTCATCGGCCAGATCCCGGGCGTCTGGCTCGGCGCGAAACTCAGCTCCTCCTACGACGGACACGCCCTGCGGTGGCTACTGATGGTGATCTTGGCGGCCACAGCCGTTACATTGATCGGTGCACCGCGTGCTGTTACCGGTGCCGTAGCGATCGTGGGAGTGGC
>CBFHQG010000196.1:0-1033 GCA_965657825.1 Actinomycetes bacterium
CTTGCTGAACGCACGCACGGCCAAGATCTTCTTGGCTTCAGACCTTGGGGTGTCGTTGATTGTTGTGTTGCGTCTTGAGTCGTACGAGTACCAACGGTCTCCCCACGACTGCGACGACGTGCCAACCTCACGGAAGTCAGTCGAGTACGAGGCCCCATCCATGAACTGTGCCTCTTGGAGCGATGGAAGGAACCAGTCGTCATGTCCACTAGTGCTCTCAAATGCGTCCGGATCGGTGGCCGCAAACCCAAGGGCCGGGGCGGATGCGACAATTGCAGCGGTGTTTTTCGCGCCGGAGCCGAGGCCGGTCGCGGTTCCGGAGACGCCTGCGCGGGTCGAACTCCAACTGCGATTGCTCGCAACCCAATCTGAACCTGCGACCTCCAAGTAGTGACAGGTATCGGCGAGGGTAACCCCGCAGCTAAAACCAGCTGCGTTGTAGTAGTAGACCGTTCCGCCGCCTGGACCGGGAGTGTCCTCCCACGGAGCGACCCCGTATGCCTCGGCGGGTTCACTTGGACCGATTGCCGCGCCAAGCGCGCCAATGACCACGACCAGCAGCAGACGCAACCGGCTCAGCGCTTTCGAAGATCGGTTGGCTGTGACCCCCACATTGAGACATTACCATTGGTCTAAATAGCGGTACATACCTGTCTGGTCAGCGCGGTGATCTATAAGGTGGGCCGGTGTCCACGCCGAAGGCGGAGAAACCTAAACGCAGGTATCGCTCGCGGGATTCGTCGATGGACGCCCTCAGAGCGTCAGCAATGGAACTCCTGCTGACCCATCACCCCGAACACATCACCATCCGCGACATCGCGGAACTTGCCGATGTCGCTCACGTCTACATCCCGCAGTACTTCGGGGGGAAAGCCGAACTCTTCGCTGACATCTACCTCATCGCCAATGAGGAAGCCGCGCAGGCCTTCACGTGGCCTAAGACATCCGCCAGCGGCATCCGACCCGAACTCCTCCGACTGGCCCGCCTCGCGCTTTGGCTGGCCGCCAATCACCCCAATGGTGTCCCGGCGGG
>CBFHQG010000197.1:0-1019 GCA_965657825.1 Actinomycetes bacterium
GTCGTTGCGTCGCGCCTGCGTCCAGCCATCTTTAGATCGGACCAGGGCCACAGTCTTGATGCGGGCGTCGGTCGTGGAGTCGTAGCGCAGCAGGTTCTTGCCGGGCAGGAATCGCATCGTGGCGGTGAGGTCGTCGCCCCTGTTCTCCCAAGCGTGCAGGCTGGCATCGGTGGGGCGCAGCCAGAAGTCAACGCCGAAGTCGACCATCTGGTCGAGCAGGTCCAGCACGCTGGTGCCGACCTTGACCTCGAAGGCCACGCCCGTCGACCAGGACACCGAGTCGGAGTCTGCGGAGTTGCTGAAGTCAAACGTGATGCGGTCCATGCGGGTCACGCCACGGTCCTGGGCTTCCTGCACCGCATCCTTCACCGCGAGGGCCGGATACCACACAGGCTCATCGGCGCTGACGGTCCAGTTGCCGGTGTCGGTGCGCCTGACCAGTCCGTTGGGTTTGTTGTTGTTGTTGACCTTGTAGGCGGTCATCAGGAAGCCCGCGGTGTTGTCCTCCAGCACGCGGAAGTCAATGCGGAAGTCGTCGGTCAAGTTGACCGCGCTACCGCCCTCAGTCGTCGACAGTTTGAAGGCGTCGTCAGTTTTGTTGACGATGAAATAATCAGAGTCAGCGGTGAGCCCTTCGCCGTTCTTCGACGTGCGCAGCACCTTGATCTTGACGCCGTTGGAAAAGCCGTGGTTGGACAGGCTGACGGTGTCGTCGTCGGCGTTGACCTGGACGTCCTCGGCCTTGAACGGTTTGCCATTCTCCACGCGCGCAGCGAGTTGATGGGTTCCGCCGCCGAGTTTCATGGTGCGGGCCTTGAACTGGGTCCAGGTCGCCCCCTGACCGGAGAAGTCAGCAGAGGACAGCAGCAGGGTGCCGTCGACGTACAGGTCGAACGAGTTGTCGGCGGTCGCCCAAAAGCGCACCTTTTCCGAGCTGCTCAAGGTGAACGTCGAGCGGAACCAGTTGACGGTGCCGGTCTGCACGTTGGCGGTCGGGTCGGTCGCCCAAATCCATGAAG
>CBFHQG010000198.1:0-1009 GCA_965657825.1 Actinomycetes bacterium
GCTTGACCATGAGGAGGAGATCACCGCCGGCTTCGACGCACTCGACGAGTGCAGGCAGGACGAGTCGCAGGGAGATGAAGGACAGATCCGCCACAACGAGCTCGACTTCTCCACCGATATCCAGCGGAGTGAGGGTGCGCACGTTGGTGCGATCGACCACCTGCACTCGCGGATCCTCCCGGATCCGCCACACCAACTGCCCGTATCCCACATCGACGGCGATGACCTCACCGGCGCCCTGCCTCAGCAGCACATCGGTGAACCCCCCGGTCGATGCGCCGGCGTCCAGGCAGCGGCGGCCCTCGACCCGGATGGCGGGGAAGGCAGCCAACGCCCCCAGGAGTTTGTACGCTCCGCGAGAGGCGTACCCGGGATCATCTGCGGTATCGACCACGATCGCCGCACCCGTATCGACCATGGTGGCCGGCTTCGTCGCGAGAGATCCCTGCACGAGGACGTGGCCACTTTCGACAAGGTGCCGTGCTACGTCGCGCGAGCGAGCCAGCCCGCGTCGGACGAGTTCAGCATCGAGTCGGCGACGTGTCATCGTCATCCGGGGGTGCACCCGTTGACGGACACCCCCACCTCGCTGTCACACCGAGGCGGTCGATGGGTCGCCTCCGGTTTCAGTTCCGAGCGCCTCGGTCAGTCGCGCATGGATGTCGGCGAAGATTTCGACCTGTTCTGCCACCGGAAGTCCCTCAAGATCAGCGAGTCGCTCCACCGCGGCGACGATTCGGGGATCCTCGATCGCTTCGAACTCGACCGACTGTTCCTCGGCGGTGACCGCCTGACCCACCGATTCCTCGGGTGCCTCCTCGACGGTCTCGACCACCGCGTCTGTCTGCGAGTTTTCGGCGTCCATCTAGGCCCCCTCTCCGGTTGGAACCGCCTTGGACGAGGTCGACTTCTTCGCGGTCGACTTCTTCGCGGTCGACTTCTTCGCGGTCGACTTCTTCGCGGTCGACTTCTTCGCCGCCGACTTCTTCGCCGTCGACTTCTCCGCCGT
>CBFHQG010000199.1:0-1001 GCA_965657825.1 Actinomycetes bacterium
TCGTCACCGTTGGTCGGCGCCGGGTTCGCGACCCTGATCCACGGGTAGTAGAGGGCCGCGAACGCCGAGTCGTACATGGCGACGTCGCTGCGCCACTCCTTGATCTGCTGCACCGACATGCCCGGGGGCGCGTCGAGCACGGCCATGCGGTTGGCCTGCGCCTCGCAGTGGTTGATCAGGGCGGTCTGCACCGACTTCCACATGCCGAGGTCGACCGAACCGTCGTCCTTGGTGGCGGCCGTGATGAGGTCCGGCACGATGACCATCGTGACGTCCTCGGCGATCACGAGCCCGTTGATGCCGTGACGCTTGGTCTCGGAGCCGGCGAACGCGGGCGCCTTGACCTCGACCGGCTCACGCGGCGCCGGCTCGAGCGCGTAGATGCCCGCCTTCGGCATCGCGAGGTTCAGGTCCATGTCGTCCTTGATCGCGGCCTTGACCGCGACCTTGACGTACTCCGACGCAGCGGAGACGACGGACTCGACGTTCGTGTCACCCGGGGTGATGGTCAGCCCCGCGTAGGTCTCGACGATGACACCGTCCTTCATGACGGTGAGGTCGAAGACCGGGTCGGAGCCCTCGGGCGCCTCGGCCGGGTCGACCGCGACGGTGATGCCGTCCGCGGGACCGATCGAGGAGAACTCGAGCGCCTGGCCGACCGCACGGTCCGCCGCCGGCAGTGCGAGCGAGCCCGGCTCCTCGGACGGACGGTTGTGCGGGATGCGGACGATGTAGCAGACCGCTCCGCCGTTGAGGAACCAGCCGTAGACCGAGTGCGGCAGCATCGCGCCGGGCACGAAGCCCCCGTAGAGGGACTCGAACTGGGTCCAGCTGGTGACCAGGCGCGGCTTGAGGCCGTCCGGGTCGGTCGGGTCATCGGTCGGGGCCTTCTCGGTGAAGCCGACGAACGCAGCGATCGCCGTCGCACCTGCGGACAGCGATGCCGAGCCTGACGGCACCTCCTCGATGTAGACCCCTGGGGTCAAGTAACTGGGCATTCG